>JALSLQ010000013.1 GCA_026988235.1 Sulfurimonas sp. | reverse complement strand
TACTTCAGTTATTTCTAAATCTGAAAAAGAATATTTTACATACATTTTTACAATCCATCTTTTTCGCATTGTTAAGCAATTCTTGTTCTACCTTTTGTTTGTTTATGAAATTTGATGGCTATATCATGCTTACAAACCTTTTTCTTATAAAAGAATCTTCCGACTATAACACCTGTTCCAAGTGCTACAATTGCAAATATTATGCCACTAACGGCTAACTGAGAACCTCCGGACAAAATATGTCCAGCATTACATCCACCTGCTAAGCGAGCACCAAACATAAGTAAAAATCCTGCTATAAAACTCCAAATCATGCGTGATTTTATGGAATTGTTTTTTCGTTCTTTCCAAAGGGTTGGTATATAGCTGATATGGAATGTTTTGGTGACAAATACGGACATAAAGAGACCTCCGAAAAATACGCCTATAAGCATAACAGCTTCCCATGCACCGGATTTTTCGATTTCTGCGATATACATGTAATGATTCGCATCTAAACCAAATAACATACTTGAGAGATAAGCCATCCCAGTTGAAGCACCTATAGGACGATCTGCTCCGAAACTAGAAAAACTAAAGTAAAATAACAGACTCATGGAAATTCCACCGAGCCACCATGGTATTTGTTTTGGCATACATTTTCCTTTTATATAAAGTGTAAAGTAATACTTTATATTTTGAATTATATGATATAATTCTTAATAAATAATAAATTAGGATTGTAAATGGAATATAAGATTTCTGAAATTGTTGCAAAAACGGATGTTCCTAAATCAACTATACTTTACTATATAAAAGAAGGTTTGCTACCAAAAGCAAAAAAAATCAAGCAAAATGTTCATAGATACAATGATGAACATATAGAATTAATAAAGTATATAAAATATATGAAAGAGGAGATGGGCAGTACCAATGAACAAATTAAACTAGCATTACAACAAAAAAATAATTCCTTTTCCAGTTCATACACAATGCTGGCTCCTTTAATGAATACATTAAGCGGTTTTCATCCTAATGATAAGCACTACACAAAAAAAGAGTTTTTAGAACATTTTGATTTAGATGAAGCATTAGTGTCAAAATTAGTACATGACAATATTTTAATGCCTATAAGTGAAGATGACTATACGGAAAAAGAATTATCTATAATTCATTTGATAGAAAATTTTATGGAAGTGGGGATTGATTACAAAATAATCAAAGAGTATGTCGTCCATGCACAAGAGTTAGCCAAACTTGAACTGCAGATGCAGACAAAATTGTGTAGTGTAAGAAAAGATGAAAATTTTTCTACACTTTGGAAAATTATGTTTGATACACTCTTTAACACAAAAGAGTATATTTTTAACCGTTGTACATATAAAGCCTTATATCAATCTGTAAAAAATGAAATTTTTTCTAAGGCTCAATAATTAGATATTTTTTACTGATTTAGCCCACTCTTCCGTTACGGCGTGAAGTTGTGCATTTGGAACTTCTAAAAAGTTGATTTCAAAGCTATCTTCAAACTCACAAATGCCTATACTTCTTGGACGGACTGCAAGTATTTTAGCATTTGGAAGTTGCTTCCCAAAACAAAAGATGACATTTTTTGCAGCTTTTATTTCTGGAGCAATGACATAATCATTGATTTGTGATGTATGCTCATAATGGTCAAAAATTGCTATAAGCTTTGCAATAGGATGATTGTCTATAAGCTCTTTGAAATGTGTCACTAATTCATCTACATTTTTGAAATTTGTTTCATTTTTGTTTATATGTAATGAAAATACAGGATATTTTTCCATTAAGTTTGTTTTTGTCATTTTCTAACCTTAATACATTTATTTTAGTAAGTATATCTTATAATAATTATAATAAGATTAGATAAAAAATTTACTTATTAAACATAATAGAGCCAAGGCGAACCATATTTGACCCGCACTCTATCGCCAGTTCAAAGTCACCGCTCATGCCCATAGAACAGATACTTGCATTTGGCAGTTGCTTATAAATTTCATGAGTCGTTTCAAAACTTTTTCTTACTACTTCTTTATCATCACTGTGTGCCCCTATGCTCATGACACCTCTGAGCTGTATGTTTGGATATTCATCAATGATTTGAGTATAGATTTTTACGGCATCTTCGGGCATTACACCATGCTTGCTCTCTTCTTTTGCTGCATTTACATGTAACAGACAATCAAGTGTCATATTTTTTGCCAAAAGTTTTTTTTGCAATTCTTGAGCGAGTTCTAATGAATCAAGGGCTTGAAAAAGGCTAGGGTTAATGTCTAAAAGGTTATTAATTTTATTTTTTTGTAAATTACCTATAAAATGCCATTCAATCGGTAACTCTTCAAGCTCTTTAGCTTTAGCTTTTAAGTCCTGCACCTTATTTTCCCCAAAAGCACGCTGACCGATAGTGTAAAGTTTTTCTATATCGCTACATGTAGAATACTTACTTACCGCTACGATTTTTACTATATGATGTTCACTTACTTTTAAGCGTGCCGTCTCAACCCGTCTGATAACATCGTCTATATATAGTTTATACTCTATTTCATCCATTTTTTATCCTACTAATCTGTTAATATCATTAAAAATTCCAAGTCCCATAAGCCCAAATAAAATGACCCAGCCGGCTATGGTGAGGTTTATGACAACTTTTTCACTCGCCTCTCTTCTAAAAAGCATCTCGTAAAGGTTAAACATAATGTGTCCCCCATCAAGTGCTGGAATAGGGAGCAGATTTAAAACACCGAGGTTCACAGATATAAGTGCCGCAAAAAACAAAACACTCATCCAGCCTACTGCCGTTGCATCGGAAGTGAGTTTTACGATTGAAATCACTCCACCCATTTCAGAGGCAGGGACTTCGCCCATTACGAGTTTTTTCAGACCTGTAAAAATGAGCGTAGAGGCAAAAACAGTCTGATCTGTAGCATATTTTATTTTATCTGTAAAATCAAGTTTTTGCTCATCCATAACACCGGCAGCCGAGATACCTATCATTTTTCGTTTGACCTCTTCTCCGTACATGTTTTTGGCAGTTTTGAGTTTTGGTTTTAGCGTTATGAGTTTAAGATAACCATCTCTGTTTACATGTAAAGCGATAGAACCCTTTGCTTCGCTAATCATTTGAGCCATCTCTTTCCAACTGCTTATTTTTTCCCCGTTTATGCTCATAATGGTGTCATTGGATTCGAGTCCGGCAATATATGCAGGAGAATCTTTCAGTACATTCCCTACAACAGGAGCGAGTACCTGAGGGTTACCAAGAGCTATAATAAAATAGAGTATAAAAGCCAGAACAAAATTTGCCGCAGGACCTGCTAAAAGTATGAGAATTTTTTGTAAAGGTGTTTTTGTGTTGTAACTGTCTGCATCATAACTTTTTTTGCTAGGATTGGCATCATCTTGCCCTTTCATCTTGACATAGCCGCCAAGAGGAATGGCTGAAATGCTCCAGTCGGTATTAAAAGCACGAAAGGTAAAGAGGCGTTTTCCAAAACCAATGCTAAAAACCTCTACATACACACCCATCAAACGGGCAACCGTAAAATGACCAAGTTCATGGAAAAATATAAGTCCTGAAAGGACTAAAAGTGAGACAATCCAACTCATGCTACGCTCTCCTTCATAATCGCTTTTTTAAATCCCCAAAGGTACTCTAAACCTGAATACACTGTTAAAAATACGGCAAACCAAAGTAGTGCGGAACCCAAAGACCAGTGCATCAGTAAAAAACCTATGGCTATCATCTGCGCGACTGTTTTTACTTTCCCCGACCAAGAGGCTTTGACACTTATGCCCTCACTCACAGCAACGGTACGCAACCCTGTGATGAAAAGCTCACGAACTATGATGATGTAAATTGCCCATGGAGAAGCATCACCCATGACCATAAGCCCCAAAAATGCTGCAAGTGTAAGCATTTTATCAGCAAGCGGGTCAAGGATGGCACCCAGCATTGTCATCTGATTCCATTGTCTTGCAATATAGCCGTCAAAAAAGTCAGTCACAGAAGCTAAAACAAATAAAAGTGAGACAAAATAGTAGTTCCATGTAATGTCAAAACCATTATCAGTAAAGACTTGAGGATTTAAAATAATCCAAAACATCACTGGTGCTATGAGAATGCGTAAAGATGCTAGTAAATTTGGTAGATTGAGCAAATAATTCCTTTTTGAGTGTAATAGTAACGGGATTTTATCTTATAATTACTTAAGAATAGCTCTAAAAATTGGTGGGAATAATGAACATATTAATAGTTGAAGATGATACTGTAACGGCAAAACAATTGGCCGCACTTTTAAAGCAAGAAAAATACAAAACGGATGTTGTTTTTGGCTATAAAGAGGCACAAAATGTACTTGATAAATATAACTATGCTTTGATTTTGCTTGATTGGAACTTAGGGGATGGAGATGGATTAACACTGCTTCAAGAGATACGAGAGATGGAGATAAATACACCTGTTTTGATGCTCTCTGCAAATTCTGCTATTGATGACAGAGTCACTGTTTTAGATAATGGAGCTGATGATTATCTTTGCAAACCTTATTCAAATATAGAGTTATTAGCAAGAATGCGAGCACTACTACGAAGAGAAACAGAACAAAAACATTCAATTATTACTATTGGTGAGGTAAAGTTAGATACAAAAACAAAAGAAGTTTTTGTTTCTAATGAATTTATAGAATTAACACCCTCAGAGTATGATTTACTTGAACTTTTTATGCAAAATCCAAAACAGGTTTTAACACGCTATCAATTAAGTGAACATATTAATAAAGACAACTATTCATTGAGACATAGTAATCTTATAGATGTTCATATAAAAAATTTACGAAAAAAGTTACAAAATAAAGATTTTATTCAAAATGTTCGAGGGGTTGGGTATAAATTAAGCACATAATTGTAGGAGTGTGCATTCGGCATCTGCTTGAAATCGGATATTTATTCCCCATGTTCCTAATCCATTATTTACATAGATTGCCATATCTTTATAGTTGTAAAAGCCACTTACAAAGGGTTGCGTGAGTTTTACAAGATAACGAAAAGGGTAAATCTGCCCGGCGTGGGTATGTCCACATAGAAAAAGTTTACTTTTTGCTCTGTAAGCATATATGTAATCTTTTGGCTGGTGTGCTAAAAAGATAATAGGATAGGGGAGTCGCTCGAGTGTTTCTACTAAAGTTTTTGCTTCTCTTTTTATGCGAAAAAAAGAAGAATATCTATCACCAAGACCTGCTAAAATAAATTTTTTGTTTTTAAAAGTGAGTATTTCATATTTGTTATCTAAACAGATAATGCCACACTCTTGCATACTTTTTTTCAATCCTCTGTAGCCGTGAACTAAGTCGTGGTTGCCACTGACATAGTAGGTTTTATGTTTGAGATTTTTAAAAACAGCGAGCTTTTCTCTTATATTTTTAATTTTTGTTCCAAGAATATCACCTGTTATAACAACAATATGACAAGTAAGAGCATTAATCTCTGTAACCAAGTCACGAAGTTCATCAATATTACTTTTGTTGTCAATATGTAAATCACTCAAGTGGACTATTTTATATCCTTTTAGTGATTTTTCCGTGATGGAAATTTCAACAGATTTTTGCTGTTGTGTAAAATTTGTTTTTTTAAAAACAACAAAAAAATTCTGAAGGAATGGTGCCATATATGTTATTTTATCAAGGTAATATTTGCATCAACACTTACGGCATCTTTGACGGTGAAAAAGAGAAGTGATGGTGGTTCCATGTCATAATCACTTACTTTGACAATAAAATGAGAGTTGAGATTAATGGTATTTGTGTCGTTTATAATTTTTGTTTTAAGTTGCACTGCTTTTTGTACACCGTGCATTGTCAACATTCCATACAGGAGATACTCTTTGTCTGCTGTTTGATGAATATTTTGTATTTTTAAAGAAATATCAGTATATTTTTTTGCATCAAACATTTCTAGCATATGTTTGTCTCTGTCGGATTCTTCTGATTTAAAATCAAGTAGATTAAAAGAGATTGTTCCATGGAGTGAGTTAATAGAGTCTGTATCCATTGAAAGGTGTGTTGTGATTTTTTTTATAGCAGGTTCAATAGTGGCATCACCAAAAACAGATGTGTGCGCTTGAATGAAACCATTTTTTAATTGAAGGTCTTGACTAAAGAGGGAGAGAGGTAACAACAGTAATAGTATGAATATCTTATTCATAGCAATACTCCTTTTTTGAATTTTGTTTTTTGAGAAAAATAAACCAATAAGCGGTGCCATGAATAACAGTGTTAAAAACGCAAGTGTATGTGTGAGTGCGACCATCAATCCAAGTCCGGAAGCAACCCATCCAATCCAAACCATAAAAATACCTATGGTTTTCAAATCTTTTATCTTGATAAGACTTTGCAATAAAATAATGTTGTAATATGAAATCACGAATGGATATACTATGCTTAGCAACAATGGCTCTTTTGCAAAATAAAAAAGATAAGAGATGAAAAAGAGTGAAAAAATAAAGGAAATTTGTCCATTTCTCTTCAAGCGAAAAGTAAAAGCTGCTAAAATACCAAGCGCGTGAAAAAACATAATCTCATAACTATATCCACCACGCCAAATAGCCATATCTTGGCTTCTTGAGAGTGTTTCAAACAAAGAAGAGTCAAAAAAGACCCAACTCATCATCATAAATAGAGGATAAGAAAAATAATTTTTTTGAAACGATAAGTTCAATTTTTTTGTCATTATTGTTTGAAAAGCATAACCAAAAATTGCGAAAAATGTCAAAATAATAGCCAAAGAGCCTCTCTGGGCTACATCACTTGTAAATAAAAGTGTTCCAAGGAGGTAAGAAGCTGTCAGTGCAATTATAAAGTCGTATTTACTTCCATTCTTGAGTGCATTGATAAGAAGAGGAGAGAGTCCTCCTACTGCAATACCTAAAATGAAAAGTAAAATAGGATGAAGATTTGGATACATCATCGCAACGAATGCTTGTAAAAAGAAAAAAATGTAAGTTTTGGTGCGTGTTGGGAGGTGTACAAAAGCACTCAGAAGTGTTCCTATAACACCGCCAATCGGCAGATAAGCAATAAGAGACAAATCAGAGTGAAATAATTCCACAACACCTGTCTGTGCTATAAGAAGGTAAAAGCTGAGTTCAGAGAAAATAAAAAGAATCAAAAAAGGGTTAAACATGCTTTTCCTTCATAAAGTATTTTGGTATGTAAAACCAAATCATAAAAACAGCAGCATAGGTAAAATCATAACCAGCAATCAGTAAAGCGACAATGCCCAACTTGTTTGCTAAAAAGAGTGATAAAAACATACTACTGACACCAAATCTTATTATTGCCGTTGCAAAAGTCAGCATCGCTTGTGTATTGGTGCTTATTAATGCAAGTAAATGGATGAAACCTGTTCCCATCATAAAAACAAAAACGACATATATATATGTTCCATCAAACACAAAACCTACAAGCGGATAGATAACCCCTGCAACAAAGATAAGAAAAAAACCGCCAAAGCTATCAGAAAGGAATCCAAGGAGATTATATATTTGTACCTTTGATAACTTTGTTGGTAGAATGATAAGAAAAAAGAATGAAGAAATAATGAAGAGACCAGATATACTGCGAATACTCCATAAAATCAGTGTATTAAGATGAAAATAACCGGCTTCTACAAAACCATTGAGGCTTAAAGAGATAAAAATACCGAGCATGCCAAAAATGTATACCTTAGTAAAAAAAGAGTCTGTTAATTTTTTAACAATATCTGCATACATACTGAGTGTCATAAAAAGCACACCCACTCCCATAGCAATATGTGCATGGGCTATAACAATATCATTGCGATGAAAAATCCAGCGAATAGACTCTATAAAAAGTATATTTCCTTCAACATCAACAAATAAAAATCCAAATAGTGAGATAAATAAAAGCTTTTTTGCAGTAGAAGGAATATTTGCATCCTTGTACCATCGTATAAGAAGAGGGATGTAGAGCAAACTAAGCCATTGAAAAAACCACTCCTGCTCGTAACTGAGTTGAGCAATAAAGAGACGATACAAAACAGATATTGCATAAAAAATGGCAGGAATAATCCATAATATATGCCACCGTGGTACAAATGTATCTTTTGAAAGAAGTTTAAAAATGAGGTAATATATGGGAATAAGTGCGAGACTCATACCAAGAGTATTGTCACCATACGGTCCGGATATGGTTGCTTCAACCTGTCCAACCACTGGGTTCATTAAAAAGAGCAGTGAAAAAGGAGAAATTACAACAACAAAAATGCTGATTTTTACCCATAATGGTTTTATGGTGTACATTTTGATATATTCATAGAGTGCCAAAATATAAAAAATACCGCTAAAAGCAAGGAAGAAGTTGAGGCTATAATGAAAATCATAAAAAGCAAGCCCTCTGAGGACACCCATTGATAAACTAAGAATCATGCTAAAGAGAGTTACATACCAAAGTGTTGCGTAAATTTCTATGTAGCGTAGAGCCTTACGATTTACTCCTAAATCTTTGTGTAACAGTAAAAAAGGAAGGAGTGAAAGCATAAAAGGGATAAAGCCATATAACATGAGTGTAATATGCACCGAACGCACGCTTGTAGGATTGAGTAGTGGTGCATTACTAGTATAGCCCAGTAAATTTAGGGAATACAAAAAGCCGAAACCAAGCCCGACTATGAGAAAACCCATTGCTATGTAAAAGTGTTTTTTAATTGTAGTTTGAAATATGTCCATCATTCATCTCGTATATAATATTTGCACTTTGTGCATTTTGTAGGTCGTGTGTCGCAACGACAACAGTAACATCCTCGGTTTGTGTAATGTTTTTGAATAAGTCAAATACATTTTTAGAGTTTTTGGAATCTAAATTTCCTGTTGGTTCATCTGCAAAAATTATTTTTGGTTTGTTGATGAGCGCTCTTGCTATGGCTACTCTTTGTTTTTGTCCTCCTGAAATTTCGTAAGGATACTTGTTTGCTATATTTTCTATACCTAATTTTATAAGGAGTGATTTAAGATATGTATTATCTTTGTGATTCATAGCTAAAGTAATGTTGTCTATGACATTTAAATAGTTGATGAGGTAATGAAACTGAAAGACAAAACCGATGTTATTGTTTCTAAATGTATCAATGTTTTGTATATTTTTTATGTTTGTTTCAAGTATGCTAACTACACCAGAAGTAGGTTGTAACAAAGTAGAAAGAATTGACAAGAGTGTCGATTTACCACTTCCACTCTCACCGATAATTGCAGTTAAAGAGCTTTTTTTTAGAGAAAGTGAAACATTATGTAAAACTTCTTCATTCCCATATATATGTGTAATATTTTCTGCATGTAACATTTAATTTCCTCTTTGAATAAGTGTTGCAGGGTCGATTTTTAGTGCTTGATAAGCGGGCAGCAAAGACCCTAAAATTGTAATAGCAAGTGTTGTAAAAAAGAGAGATAAAACAAGCCAGAAGTCTATTGTCCCATTGACATAGCCCTGTAAGGTATCGGTGTGTTTTATAAGGATGAGAATAAGATTTGAAAAAAGATAAGCAGTTACAAAAGCAGCAAGTCCTATAATGACACCTTCTAAAATAACAAATGAGACAATTTTTTTTGAAGAAATTCCAAGTGCTTTCATAATCCCAAACTCATCTTTTCTTTGTATCACTGTGATACTCATAATAGATCCAATAGCAATCAGCCCCATAAGAAAAGCAATGAAAGAGATAGCAAAGGAGGACTTTTTAATAATGTTAAATTGGTTGTAATGTTTCAGAAAGGATTGTGTTGATTTTACATCTATTTTTGATGAAACTGCTTGTATCTTTTTAATGAGCGTTGTGTTTTTTTTATTTAAATTGCTATTGATTAAAAACAGAGATGCTGATTTGTGAAAAATCTTTTGTGCACTTTGGAGAGGCATGATAATTCCACCATTTTCAAAGCCTATGGAGCTTTGAAAAACACCTGAAACTCTAAAAGCACTATCTGATATGGTGAGAGATTTGCTATTTCCTAATCTGTTTGCAATAGATTGCCCAACAATGACTTCACCTTTTTTTGGATATCTTCCCCAAATTAGCTGATATTTTTGAAAAAGATTATGACTGACTCCGTAAATGGCAACAATAGGTAAAGTATTTACCGGAGCAGCACCAACTATAAGTGCTGAAATGTTTTTCACTCCATCAATTTTTTTGATTTTTTGTAATAAAGAGATATTGACATTACTAAAAAAGGTATCTGATATTTTTGCTTGTGTGACAATAATATCACCATCATTTTGTAGCATATTAGAATACATAGAGATAATACCTTGCGAAATAGAAGTGATAAGAAAGATGGAGCCAAGTGTCACACTTAAGCTTAAATAGATAAGTGCTGTCTTTATTTTGGATGCTCGAAGCGCTTTAAATATGATGGAAATCTGCATAGTGTTTCTTTGTTTTTTTGTGGAAGTATAAAATCTATTTATGAAGATAGTATGAAGAAAATCTTCATACTATCTTCATAAATCATTAATATAATATTGTAATTCAAAATAAAAAGGAGAAGTTATGAAAACTTCATTGAAATATATAATATCAGGATGTGCATTGATGGTTATTGCCCAAGAAAGTGCTTATGCAATACCAAGCTTTGCAAGACAAACAGGTTTGAAATGTGCAGCATGTCATACAATCTTTCCAGAATTGAATGATTTTGGTCGCTCTTTTAAACTCCATGGCTATACAACAACGGGGGGGAGATACCACATTGGTCTCTAAACTTGCAGGAATGGTGCAAATTGTACAAAACCGACCAAAACATGCGACAACACAAGATCATGCACTAACAATTCCTCAATCAAGTATCTTTTTTGGAGGAAAAATTACTGATAATATTGGTGCTTTTGTGCAAACAACTCTTGATAATGCAGGTGTATATGGTGCGGACAATACAGATTTTCGTTATGCAAATACAGCAAAATTGAGTGGTATTGATGTTGAATATGGTGTAACACTCAATAACAATCCAACAGTACAAGATTTGTGGAATTCAACATCGGCATGGGGATTCCCTTACGCAGGAACTAACGGTACAAATGGTGTAAATAATGGGGGAACAATTCTTGACGGACTTGATAATGCCGTTGGACTTACTGCTTATGGCATGTGGAATAATTGGCTTTATACAGAAATAGGTGCATATAAAGGCTCTAAAGTAAATGGCTTTTTAAACATTTTTCATTTTTCAACAGATACGGCAGCAAATCGAAAAGTAGGATATAACTACATAGATGGTACGGTTCCGTATGCGAGAGTGGCATTGCAACACAATATTGGAAAAAATTATTTTATGATTGGAACACAGTATTTAAGAGCAAAAGTAATTGGTAATTATTATGCTGCAACACCAGATGCAAGTATCACTTTTAAAGATTATGCAATTGATGGAGAATGGCAATATACAAATGGTAATCATATAGTGACTGCTGAAGCAAGTAGAATATGGGAAAAACAAAGTAATGGGAACAGCGATAATTTGACAACAACAAAAGGAAAAATAAGTTATTTTTATCAACATAAATATGGTGTTACTTTGGATTATATTACAGATGCAAATAATGCAGGTACACAAAATACAGGAAGTACAATACAGCTAGATTTTCTCCCAACACAAAAAATTAAATTGGCTGCACAATTTAATAATTATACACGCTTTGGAGGAACAACCAATAATGCATCTGACAATAATAATATAGGGCTTATTGGATGGTTAATGTTTTAGATAGTGTATTATATTTTAAAATTTGAAGGAAATGCAAATAGGAGTATTTCCTTCATATGGTATAATTTATAATGATAAAATTACAAAAATTATATAGTGCAGTATTTATCCTCTTTTTGAATAGTTCTATAGTGTTTGCGCAAAACAATGATACTAGTCCCTATATTCTTGGCAATGGCGTGCAAGTAGCGTCTTTGCCTTTGTATTTGGGTGGTTATGTCTCTTTGCAATACAAAAATAAAGAAAATAGTAAGAGTTATAGTCTTGATGATATTGCTTTTTTGGGATATGGACATGTGAACAAATTTTCTTATATGGCAGAGTTTGAATTTCATAATCTTTATCTCAAAACATCCACAAACGGGACAAGTAAAGTTCAGCACAATACATTTTTACATGTAGAACGACTTTATGCTGATTATACTTTTAATGAAAACTATATGGTACGATTTGGTAAATATAATTCACCTGTAGGATTCTGGAATTTAACACCTATTAATGTTTTAAGGGATACAACTTCAAACCCTTACAGTAGCTTAATTATTTACCCAAAATTTACTACTGGACTTTTGGGTCAATATGTTAACTATCAGCATAATACTGTACAAATTGATGTTATAGGACAATATAACGCAAACTTAGATGATGATACCTATAACAATTATAGTGTAGATGAACATTTTGGATTGGGTGTGACTTATACTAAAAATGATTTGAATCTTAAGTTTAATGTAGGAAGTTTTAAGGAAGGACCTTTACATGTAAAGAGTAAGCGTCGTTATTATGCATTAGTTTCACTTCTTTATGAAAAAGAAAAATATAAAGTTATGGGTGAATTTGGTACACAAAAATCAAAAGAATCATTGATAACCAAATATGCCGGATATATACAAACAACTTATCTTTTTGCAAAAAAACATGCTGCTATTGTTCGTTTAGAATCATATAACAGCGTAGAATTATCACAAAAAGACAATATAGCAATTGTAGGATATACCTATCGACCTCTGTACCCGATTGCCTGTAAAGTTGAGTATCAACTTCATAGTGTACATACAGAAAATCAGGTATTATTCTCTTTTTCGATGATGTTTTGATGAGATTTTTTATAATTACTGTTCTTTTCTTATTTTATTGCAATATTGTGAATGCAAAAGAGTATAGTGTTGTTAGCTCTAAAAATATGCCGATGATGACAATCAATGAATTGCGTGCGTTATATCTTAAGAAAATTATTTTTCTAAAAGATGTGAAAGTAATACCACTAAACCTTTCTGCTAATAGTAAGATTAGAAGGAGCTTTGAAAAAAATATTTTGCACATGAGTGAAAATCAATTAAAACGCTATTGGATAAAAGAACATTATCTTGGGAAGCGACCACCAATCATGTTAGAATCACAAAGAGCAGTGCAAAAGTTTGTTCATAGAGTTAATGGTGCTATAGGATATATTGAAAATACTCAAAATATTAAGATGTTTAAAGTGTTATATCAATGGAAGGATGAAGAGTAATGTTTCGTAAATTTTTAATAAATTCACTTTTTATTGCCCTTTTTCCTTTTGTACTTTTACTTGCGTATATGTTTTTTTTAAGTGAAACGAAGATTTTGCATCAAATCACTATTCAGCAGTCGAAACGCGTTGAATATATAACAAATTTGATAAACAACCATTTGCAAGATATAGATAAAGAGGCGGCTTTTTTGGCTTCTTTGGATCTTATGGATGATATTTTGGTGGATGATGTTGATAAAAGGATTTCAATTGTATTAGAAAAAAAAGTGAAAGATTTTAATCTTGATATTTCACTATTTGTTGTAAATCAAAATAATATTATTATAGCCGCATCAGAAAAAAAAATCATTTTAAATCATTTTAGGTTTCTTTTAAATAACAATAACCAATATACTATCCAAAATAATTATCTTTATATATTTCATCCTGTGTATGCTACATTTGACAAAAAAAAGCGCATAGGGGCATTGATAGTAAAATATAATCTCAATAATTTGAATATGTTTTTATTACAACAAAATGGAATACATACTTACATTACGAATAAAACGCATTCGTTATATATCGGAAAAAGATTACCATTGTCTTTAAATTTGGAGAAGAAAGAGGGAAATCTTGCTACAAACAAATACCTTGTAACCTATAAACAGTTGTCGATAATTTTAACAAAATATTTTATTGTTTATGCAGTTGATAAAAATGTGGCTTTAGGCTTTTTATATGATTTTATTCATTTTATGTTTTATGCTGCACTTTTATTACTTCCTTTTATACTTTTTATATCTATCCGATTTTCAAAAACCATGCTGATACCTATAAAAAATTTAACAAGAGCAACACAAAATATTATTGACAAACAGGATTACTCAACAATTTTAGAAGTGAAATCTCATGATGAGATAGCACTTCTTACCGAAGCTTTTAACAGTATGCTTCACAAAACATCTCAATTACTGCATATGCTAGAATTAGAGAATAAAATACGACTACAGCGTTTTGTGCAGTTAATTAATCTTTTTAATACAATTAATCAGACAACTACACAAGAAGAGTGTATTAAAACTTCTTTAAGCGAAATAAAAAAGATTACACAAAGAGAGGATTTGGCTTTTTGTACAGAAACAAAAGAGAGTGCTATAGCAATTTATGTGACTGATTTTGATACAAATTCAAAGCAATATTTCGGTTCTATTACACTTTTATTAGAAAATACAGAAGATGAAAATGAAAAAAATTTTTATATTTCTGTTGCAACGATGATGGGATTACAACTCGATAGGATTCGTTTAATAGAAAAAATGCTTTCTGCCTCAAATGCAAAGTCTGCTTTTATCTCACATATGTCGCATGAACTTAGAACACCACTCAATTCCATTATATCTGCTTCACAATTTTTGATTACTTATGAAAAATTGACAGAAAAACAACAAGATGCGATAGGGAGCATAGAATCTTCAGCACATCATTTACTTCATATGTTTAATGATATTTTGGACATAGCCAAAATAGAGGCAGGAAAGATGGATGTGAACTTTGAAACGGTAGATTTAAAAAAACTTCTTGAAAATGTTTATACCATGTTTACTCCTTTAGCTGAGGATAAAAAGCTTACAATGAGACTAGATATGCACTCTTATACTATAAAAACTTTTATTTCTGATGCAAAGATATTACAGCAGATTATTATCAATATACTTTCGAATGCTATTAAGTTTACGCAAGAAGGGTATATTATTATAAAACTTAGTAATGATGAAGAGTATGTTGAAATAGTGGTACAAGACAGTGGAATTGGCATCTCTACAGAAGATTTAAAAATGCTCTTTAGAGATTTTACTCAGTTGAAAAATAATCAACAAAAACAGTATAAAGGTACAGGATTAGGACTCTCTTTAAGTAAAAAAATGACAGAGCTTTTAGGTGGCAAGATTTTTTTAGAAAGTGGAGGAAAAAACAAAGGAAGTAAAGTAACAATTATATTGAGGAATAATAATGCAACATAGCTGTCCATTGTGTCTTACACATGCAGAATATTT
Source organism: Sulfurimonas sp. (assembly GCA_026988235.1). Taxonomy (GTDB): domain Bacteria; phylum Campylobacterota; class Campylobacteria; order Campylobacterales; family Sulfurimonadaceae; genus Sulfurimonas. Next base: position 8,974 of record JALSLQ010000013.1, on the reverse strand, counting down.
TTACAAAGATATTCAAAAATATTGCCGTTGTCCAACTTGCCATGGTATTTTTGTTATTTTTGAAGATTTACCAGATAAAAACAGAGAAAAAGAACGCTATAAACTGCATGATGACAATGCTGAGGATGCAGGCTATAGAAAATTTGTCTCTCCTATCACTGCAAATATCGAAAAAGATTTTTCAACAGAGGCAAAAGGGCTTGATTTTGGAGCAGGCACTTCACAAATAATTACCAAAGTGATGCAGGAAAAAGGGTATGACATTATTCCGTATGACCCTTATTTTCATCCAGACACAGAGCTTTTGAAAAAGAGATATGATTATATCGCTTCTTGTGAGGTGATAGAGCATTTTTACCATCCCGCAAAAGAGTTTGCACTTTTAAAATCTATGCTCAAAAAAGATGCGAAATTGTATTTGATGACAGATATTTATGATGAAAATGTAGAATTTTCTTCGTGGTATTATAAAAATGATCCGACCCATGTCTTTTTTTATACAAAAAAGACATTTGAGTGGATACAGAAGAAGTTTGCATTTACAAACCTCTTCATAGAAAAAAGATTGATAATCCTCTCTAATTAGACAGGATCCTCAACCGAGACGGCTTTTTTCTCATGGAAGTGAAAATGGCTTTCCAAATCTGACATGTAAAGCAACACAGGCACGACTATGAGTGAGGCTACAACTGCCGCAACCGTACCAAATATAAGAGCAACTCCAAGCCCGCCAAAAACTGCATCTTGTGCAAGCAGAGTGGAAGCGAGCATAATAGCAACAGCTGTTAAAAAGATAGGTTTTGCACGCGTAGCACTTGCATAGGCGATAGCTTCTGCTTTGTGCATTCCTTTTTCACTCATCAATGATTTTGTAAAATCAATGAGTAAAAGAGAGTTACGAGAACTGATTCCTATAAGGGCAATAAAACCAATGAGGGATGTTGCCGTTAAAAAGAAAGTATCAGTTGTAAATATGTCCATAATCAAGTGACCAAATATCACACCGATGATAGAAAGAAAAGAACCTAAGAGAATGATACCGCTTAATGTGTAACTTTTGTAATAAATCACCATCAATAAAAAGATAAGCACAAGTGCCGCAATAAAAGCACCTCCCAAATCTCTAAAAGTATCCATAGTTACTTTCATTTCTCCATCCCAAATGAGTTTATAGACTTTTCCTGTTGCTTTATCTGTCAGTTGCAAATCAAAAAGACCAGTTTTTTCAACTTTGTATTCATCACTGAAAGTATTTATGATTTTAGTTCTTGCATCCAAAAGCGGATAAACTTGAGAAACCATATCGGTCTCAGCTAAAACATTTGTCATTTGGTGTAAATCTTTACTCATTATCATCGGGTTCGATTTTTTAGGAATAACCGTGACTAATTCTGTGACAGGAACCATCATTCCTTTATTGTTCATTAATTTTAACGAAGCTAGCTTTGATTTGACTGCATTTAAATCTTTTTTACTAAATCTCCTTGAGTTATTTGACAATCTTAAAAAGATAGGAATTTGGTCGCTGTATTTATCTGAATTTTTTACAGATATATCCATGCCTTCAAAAGCAAGGTATAAAATATTGTTGAGTTGCTTGACAGTGAGTCCAGATTTTGCAATTTTTGTTGTATTTACTACTATTTCAAAGGTATCATAAATGTTATCTTCCATGATGTCAATATCTACAAGTCCTTTTGTATGTTTAAAAACATTCTCAACCCGTTTTGCCAATTTTCTTATACCCGTGGCATTGTCTCCATATATTTCTGCAACAATAGCTGAGAGTGTTGGAGGACCGGCAGGTGGCTCTACAAAAGAGATGTGTGTATTTGGGTAGAGTTTTTCACAACTATTTTGTATAATAGGACGAAGACGCTGCACCATTAAATAAGAAGGTTCTTCTCTTTCATGCTTTTTTGTAAGATTAAGTACAATTTCCGCAACATTTTCAGAGTTTTTAAACTGACTGCCTTTAATAAGCCCTGCAAAATCAAGAGGGGAACCCATGCCTAAAAATACTTCGGTATTACGAACTTCCTTTTCTTTAGTAACATAACTGCTTACGCATTGTGTCACCTGTTGTGTTTGTTGTATAGAACTGTCAGTAGGAAGTTTTACATAGATATTAAATGTATCATTGTTCTTTCCAGGTAACATTTTGGCTTTGACAATCTCAGTCGGTGCTATCATCAAAATAGAGATGATGAAAGCTATCAATGTTCCAATAAGTATAAATTTTCTTTGCGCAGAGCTTTGTATACCATTATATACTGATTTTTCAAATTTTTTAAACATTAATGCTCTCCTTTTTCATGTTTTGGTCGTTTTAAAATTCTCACGGCAAGATACGGTGTGAAAATATAAGCTACAAAAAGCGAAGCAATGAGTGCTACAGGAACATTTTGGGGAATAGGCTTCATAAATTGTCCCATCATGCCCCCGACAAATGCCATAGGTACCATTGTCATAATGATTGCAAGTGTTGCTATGTTTGTTGGTGCACCGATTTCATCTGTTGCCTTAACCATGATTTCATCATTGCTCTCATGTGCAGATTCAACAGAGTGATAGTGTCTGTGAATGTTTTCAATTACAATAATAGCTGCATCGACTAAAAGCCCCAAAGAGAGTAAGAATGCAAAGAGAGTAATACGGTTAATCGTCTGCCCAGTTAAATAAGCGACAAACAAAGTGATTGCCAAAATAGCAGGAACAGTCAAGGTAACTATGAGTGATTCTCTCCATCCGAGGACAAAGATTAAAAGAATGGCAATAATAACAATAGATAAAACTAAATGCATTACAAGCTCATTAACAGCATCGTCAGCTCGTTCTCCATCATTTCTCGTTATGACATAACTTATGCCTTTTTTATCCAATTCGCTTTTGTAATTTTGCAACTCTTTTTTTACTTCATCTGCAATGATGACGGCATTTGTTCCTTGAAGTTTTGAGACTGTGAGTGTTACTTGATTTTCAAAAGGTGTAAATTGCCCATTTTTTTCTCTTTTACTAATGAGTGCAGATTTGAAATTTTGAATATCATAAGAATCTGTCACTTTTGCAACTTGTTTTAAATATATCGGTGAACCCATATACTGTGCTACAATGATGTCGCCTACATCTTTTGCATCTTCGATGGCATTTTTTACACCAAGCATAACGATGACATTTTTCTTTGTTTTATTTTTAATGGCAGGCACATTGTATGAAACGGCCTGAACTGCTTTGCTGATTTGCCCCAAAGACAAGTTGTAACCCGAGAGCTTGTTTAAATCTACTTCTATATTGAACTGGTGTTTATGTCCGCCTTTGAGTGCGGTAACTGCAACATTATTTAAACCGTTTATATGCTGTTGAATCTTTTTTACTTTGTCATAGAGTTCTGTTTGACTCATCTTTTTATCGTGCGAGTAAAACGCAACACTAACGATAGGAATGTCAATGTCAATATCTAAAGGTTTGATAATTGGCTTCATAGCACCCTTTGGGAACATATCTGCATTTTGCATGATTTTGTCATATATTTTGAGATTAGAATCTTCTTTTTTTTCTCCGATATAAAAAGCCGCATTGACAACGCCAACATTGTCCATGGCAGAACCATATATATGCTCTACTCCTTTAATCTCTTTGAGTTTTCGCTCAAGCGGTTGGACTATGATTTTTTCTATCTCTTTGGCATTGGCTCCAGGCATAGCAACAATAACGGTAGAACCACTGACAACCATCTGTGGATTTTCTTCACGAGGCATAATCATTAGAGCTAAATATCCAATGACAAACAAAGAAATCCCTAGCACAAAAGTGAGTGGATTACGAATAAATGATTTTGCTAGCTTTCCTGCAATATCTTGAGGTTCATAAGGTTTATGATGATTCATATTCACTCCCTCTAGTTAATACTTACAGTGGCATACATACCAGGGTAAACAGATTTATTTAATGTTTTAAAGGATACTTTTATTTTAAAGGTATGCGTCATAGGATTGGAATTTGGGATGATAGCTGTGATTGTTCCTATGGTTTTTACCCCAATGGAAGGAATTTTTACAATTACTTTTTTGCCATGATGAATGAGATTTAAATTACTCTCTGCAATTTCTACTGAAATTTTCAAATCACTTAAATCTGAAAGTACAATTGCTGGCATTCCAGGCATTGCCATTTCTCCAACTTTTATGTTTTTAGCGACGACAACACCGTTATTAGGGGCTCTTACATGTAAGTACTTGTATTGGTCTTGTACTTCTTGTAGTCTGGCTTTTGCAATATTTATCATATCTTGAAGGTTTTTTGCTGCTAGTTGAAGGTTTTCAACTTCATATTTTGAAACCATATCTTTTTTAAGAAGTCTTTTATACCGCTCAAGGTTGAGTTTTATATTTGTATATTGGTTTTCATACATCTGCAGTGAAAGTTCAGCCTGTCTTTTTGCTGAGTCAATTTCTCTAGAATCTATACTGTATAAAATCTGTCCCTTTTTGACTTTTTCGCCTTCACTTGTGTTTACTTGTGTAACAAATCCCATAAAACGACTCGTTATCATCTTTTGATTGTCTGAGATGACACTTCCTGAAAGTGTTAAACTCTCCGCCATAAGTGAAATACCAAGTGCTAGTAATAGTAGTAATTTTTTCATTTTAGTTTTCTCCGTTTGCTAATTTTTCGAGTGCAAGTATTTTTTCAGTTCTTTTGTTTTTTGCAATTTGTAACTGCAATATTTTTTCTATTTGAGCCGATTGTTTTATGATAACATCGCTCATAGAAACGAGTTTCTCTTTGTATCTGTCTTCATAATTTTTATAAATGGCATTTGCTAAATTTAGTTCTTTATCTAATGAAGCAATTTCTGCATTTGATTCTTCTATTTGTGTGCGTATTTTAGCAATTTTTAAAAGAATTCCTTTTTTAGCAAGTTCAACTTGTGATTGCATTTTTAATTTTTGAATTCTTGATTTTTCAATTTTTGCCGCATCTATACCACCGTCAAAAATATTCCAACTTAGTCTTGCTCCGATTGTATAGGCTTTGTGTTTATCTGCATTTCCTAAAAAGGTTTTATCTGCAGTAGATACTTCTCCAAAAGCTCCTAGTGTTGGATAGTAAGCCGCTTGACTTACTTTGAGCATATTTGCTGTAATTTTTAGCCCTGTTGTAGCTTTTTTCAAATCTACATTATGTTGTAAAATTTCTTCATCACTCATTTTGAGCATTTTTACTTCAGATTTTGGTGTCTGAATATGGTCTATTTTTTGATTCAGTAAAAAACTGATGTAGTGGTACAACAGTTTTTTATTGGAATTCATCTGTACTAAAAGTCTTTCAACATTTCCTTTTTTTGCTTTGACTTCTAAAAGGTCTACATGTTTTGCGTAGCCTACATCTATCATTGTTTTTGTTGTATTTTCCAATATATTTATATTGTCCAAGATTTTATTGAGATTTTTTATAGAAGAATCAAGTAGTGACATATCATAAAAACTTTTTTTGAGTTCATATTTTTTTTGTGCTATTACTTTGTTCTTGTCTAATGATTTTATCTCTTTCATTTTTTTCATGATATCCGTATAAGAGCTAATCATAAAGCCTGTAAAAAGAGGCACCTCATATCTTAATTTACTTTGAAAAAAGTTTCTATAACCCGGATAGTTTAAATCATCTGGTGGTGTATCAATATTTATTGAACCAAATTGAGCAAATCCAAAATCTCTAAATGTCGCTTCACGCGAAGTCAGCTTAAAACCAAAAACATTTCCCGCATCATTTGATCGTGCCACATCTTGAGTAAAAGACAGTTTTCCCCAGTTTTTCCCTGATAAGGCATTAATGTCTTCTTTTGCTACTTCAACATCAAATTTAGCTGCTTTAATTTCTAAGTTTTTTGTTTTTAAAAGCTGTAATGCTTGATCTAATGACAGTGCATCGGTTGTTGACGCAGATGCATGTAACAGCAAGGAAAACGCAAAAATACCCACTATTTTTTTCATTTTTCATCATCCTTTTTATAATTATAATAATTTTAAGTTTAAATTATAACATATATTTTATTTTCATATATCACAAAAAAATCACATTCTTAGAATTTTTTGATTTCTATCTCATCTTTTAACACTTTATGAAAAATTGTGTACGTGGAGCGTTTAAAAATATAATCTTTTGCTGTAAAAAGTGTTTCAAACATAATTTTCCACAGTTGTGAAAAATTATCTTCTTTTTTGAAGTTACATAGGCTTCTCTGCATCTGGCACTCAAGCTCAGCAAGTTTTTTTGCATGTTCTAGATACTCTTTTAGTACTGTATAGTCCGCATGTTCTTCTAAAAACATTTTAACAAGGTGTATAATGGAAGCCTCTTTTTGTGTATATTTACCTTGTAAAGGCATTATGATGCCTTCACGCAATAGTTTGTCTAAAAGGTCTTTTTCAATATGATAATGTTCAACAAACTCCTCTTTTGAAAAATATTTTGCATTAGGTGCAATACCACTAAGTGTTTGCATGAGGGGTGTGAGCATAGAATAAGAACTTGAAAATGAGTTGTTTTTTTGCATAAGGGTAAATTTTATCTGCTCATTAGTGCTACCTAGTTCCTCTTTCATATACTGAATATACTCTATGAGTTCTATATGCTCATTATTATATCTATGCACATTACTTTTTAACTTTTTTGCTTGAGGAAGGAGACCTTCTTTAATATAATAGAGGATTGTTGATTTTGGTATACCTGTCTTGGCAACCACTTCTGATATTTTATATTCCAAGTAAATTCCCTATATAATTTATTCTTAAGTATTATAGCATATAATTCAAAATGTAAAGTATAACTTTACACTTTTTGATTATTAAATACAAAGGATTAAAATGCCAAGACAAATACCATGGTGGATAGGTGGAATTGCAATGAGTTTGCTTTTTTACTTTAGCTTTTCAAGTTTTGGGGCAAATCGTCCCATAGGCGCTTCAACAGGAGTGGCATATCTCTCTACGATTCTTTTTGGATTGGATGCAGAGCATTATGAATACACAGCACAGATAGAAAAATCTGGTGCATGGGAAGGCGTAATGCTTATAGGCGCATTTTTTGGCGGACTTTTTACATCCATTTTTCTTACAAAAAGTTTTCATATTAGTTTTATTCCCACACTTTGGAAAAAAAGAAAAAACAGCTCTGTAAAATCACGAATATTTTGGAGCTTTATCGCTGGATTTTTGCTTGTTTTTGGGGCAAGACTTGCCGGAGGCTGTAATGCAGGGCATATTCTCTCAGGTGGAAGTCAGCTAGCTGTGAGTGGCATTATTTTCGCTATTGTGGCACTTGGTACAGGTGTAGTGGTGGGAAGATTTTTTTATAAAGCAAAGGAGTGCAAAGATGATAGATAAAATTGTTGCAATGTTTCATATAGTGGCAAATGAAGGACATGGTTCTGTATTTGTAGTGTTAATTATCGGTTTCTTTTTTGGGGCAATCATTGCTTATTCTCGTTTGGATAAATTTGAGAAGATGGCTGGATTTATGATATTTGAAGACACTTTGGTGCCTCGTATGGCAATGACTACAGTGGCTCTCTCAAGCGTCGGATTTTATTTTCTAGTGCATTTTGGTTATGCTACATTCGCCGTGAAACCTATTTTATTGACAGGATTAGTTTTGGGTGCTTTTCTTTTTGGCATCGGTTTAGTGATACTTGGAAAATGTCCGTCTGCTTTTTTTGTCTCTGTTTCTGAGGGAAGAGTTGATACCTTTGTTGGTGTTTTAGGTGGTATGGTCGGAGGTGCTGTTTTTACGTATTTTTATCCAAATATAAAAGTTTGGATGGGTCCAGATCTTGGCACTCCTCAATTATTTGATTATTTTATAAATCATAGTTTACTTGTTGTACTTATTTTTAGTACAATACTATTAATTACTGCATATTTCCTCCCAACAATAGAGTTTAGAGATCCTGCAGATTTTAAAGAAAAGGAATAAAATGGCACACATAGAATTACCGGAATTTGAAGAGATGGCACCTGCTATTCAAGAAAAAGCACGACCGATTTTAGAAAAGACAGGCTCTTTGGGCGAGATATTTAAACTTTTGGCAGTTGATGAGAAAATTTATTTTGCAACAGATGGGATGATTCAAAAATATCTTTTAGATGAAACACTGCTCTCTTATGATATAAAAGAAGCAATCGCTCTGCTCGTTTCAAAAAAGAATGGCTGTAAAATGTGTGTGGATGTCCATAAAAACATCGCAAAAATGTTGGGTTTGAGTGAAGCAAAAATTGAGCAGATTTTGCAAGGTGTTGATGCTATGGATGTGGATGCAAAAGAAAAAGCACTCCTAAACTTTTGTATAAAAGCAGCACAAAAAGATAATTATAAAATTCTCAAAGAAGAGATTGATGCGCTCAAAGCAATGGGGTGGAGTGATAAAGAGATTTTAGAAGCTGTTGCAATTGCTGGGTATTTTAACTACATCAATACACTTTCGAATGTATTTGGACTTGGCGAGTAAAATTTTTTCTGGAGATTGAAAAAAATGAAAATAATAATATTGGCTTTGATGATTCTTTTGAATTTGGAAGCAAGGGAGTACAAGGTAGTGTTTGATTGTAGTTCTGGCGATACTCACTATGTTAAAAGTCGTATGTGGTTAATAGGAAAAACGATAGATATGATTGAGGAAAAAGGAGATACTGTAAAAGCTGCATTAACATTGCATGGTTCATGTGTAGCTATGGTTTCTAAAGATTTTGATATGATTGTTCCTGACGAAGAAGTCACAGATGTAAAACAATCACAAAAGTATCTAAAAGCACTCTCAAAACGAAAGAACATTTCTATAACAGTATGTGCTATGTCTTTAGCCAATAATGCAATAGAACAATCTGAGGTATTGCCGTTTATTAAAATTTCGTCTAATAGTTTTTTAGATACGATTGCATATCAAAATGATGGTTATGCATTAATGAGTTTCAAATAG
>JALSLQ010000012.1 GCA_026988235.1 Sulfurimonas sp. | reverse complement strand
TTACTCCTTCATTCTCTAAAACTGTTTTTATCGCTTTCTCTTTAAAATCATCACTATATCGCATTGTCTCATTCCTTATAAGAATTTATATCATAAGTTTGGACAACTCTCCTGACATAGGGGGGCATTAAGACTGAAGTCTGGATTCCGAAAAAAAGCGTATAAGAATAATTATGCAATTTATAGCATAAGCAATCTTATAAATTCCCAATTCCATTTATTAAATCTTGTGGTGTAAGAGAAAAATCAGCACCTGTGTAGTTTTGTGCTAACTTCGTATGTGCCAATGAGGCATGAATTGCCGCATCTAAAGGCTTATACCCTTGTGCTAGCAGACTACCAATAAGTCCGCTTAAAATATCGCCACTTCCGCCTTTTGCTAATTTTGAACTGCCATGAGGGTTCATAAAATAATGATTACCTGAGCCTATAATGACATTTGCACCTTTTAGCAGAAGTGTCGCATTTGGATAGGCTTTGCAAAAAAGCTCAGCGTAAAAAAAGCGTTTTTTTTGTAACTCATGTACGCTGATATTGGCAAGTTTTGTAATTTTCAAAAGAGAAACAAACTCTTTTGGATGGGGTGTAAGCACTAATGATTTACGCTGTAAAATATCTAAAATAATTTGCATTGAAAAAAGGTCTGCATCTATAATAAGTGCTAAATCATTTGCTAAAAAGTTTTCTAACTCTTTGTCGCTAAAATCGCTTCCAAGTCCCATACCACAGGCGATTGCTGTTGTGTTTTTTGGCAGGGTATGAGCATACATTAAAGAGTAGGGAATATGCAAGCTTTGCTGGTTTTCATAGCCTACTAATGTCACAAGTCCTGCACCAAATCGTAATGCAGAAAGTCCACTTATTATGGAAGCTCCCGGTTTTTCTCCGCAAAGTACGCACAAATGCCCAAAACTGCCTTTGTGAGAATTTTTTTGTTCTCTTAAAGGTAGTGCTAAATCATCTAGATCCAAAAGTTGCCAGTTTGTTTGGCTTTCATAAACTTTTCGTGAAATACCTAAATCCAATACTTTTATATTACCGGTAAAATCTTTGGCTTCATCTAAAAATAAAGATTTCTTCAAAGCACCCATTGTAAGCGTAATATCTGCTCTGAAAGTTGTTTGCGCACACTCACCACTTTTTTTCAGACCGCTTGGTACATCACAGGCAATTTTGAAAGCTTTTATCTTATTTATTTTGTTTATAACGGTTGTGATTTCTTCGCTAAATTCGCCATCAAATCCAGTTCCGACGATTGCATCAACAAGGATGTCACACTGCTGTAGTGTTGCTAATATGTTTACATGTAACGCATTTGTTCTTTTTTCTTGTAACAAAGCCATAGGCGATTTTGGCTTTTTAACAAAAAAAAGTGAAATATTATAGTCACGATGCAGCAAACGGGCAAGAGCCATGCCGTCAGCTCCATTATTGCCACTGCCTACTGCGATGATTATTTTTTCATTATTTGAGAAGTTGTTTTTTATATAAGATGCCATACCCTGAGCGGCATGTTCCATTAAAATATCTTCACTTAAAAAAAAGTCTTTATAGCATCTTGCATCAAGTGAGGCAACTTCTTCAAATAATTTTTGCATTCTTAGAGTTCCGGTACATACTCGTCTATTTTGACCATACTGCTTTTGATGTCATTAAACAAAAGGGTAGGGTAGGCTGTTCTGCATTGGTAATAAAATTTATTTTTTTTGAGTGTTTTTAAAATAGCGGTATTGAAATAGTTTGCATTCGAGCATTTGCCTACATAAAGAAATGAAAAAAGTAGTTTAAGATGTGGATTTTCAAAAGTCTGATGTGGTTGTGCTAAAAAAGTAAAGCCTTGTTTTTGCAAATTTCCGAAACTTAACATGTAGAGTAAAAAGTCTTCAAATTTTGTATAAAAGCCATTGAGGTTTTCAATATCATGAAAAAAGTAGTAATAATCATCTAAAAGTGCTTGCTGAGAAATAACTTGCGAAAGTTTACTTTTTCTCTTTCTTTTATTTGAGAAAAAATTAGGATTCACTGCCATATAGATATGTTTTTTTTCAGCAATTAGCTTAGTAAATTCTTCATTAAAAGCATCTGTCTCATCAAAACGAATATAGTTAAAATACTCATCTTTGTATCTGAGTTCTACTTCCTCTTCATGAGAATTTGCAAAATCCATATAGAGTGTCGGGACATTATTGTCAATGACAAAATTCCTAATTCTGCAGGCAAGGTTAGTTTTTCCTGAGCCTTCTTCACCTAGGATTAATGTATTGTGAGTGAGCATTCTGTTTTCTAATTTTAAAGCATCAATAGTATCTAAATATTTGCCAATTACATTTCTCATAGTGTTTCCTTTTACAATTTATATTTGAAGTATTATATCTTCTTGATGATAAAAAAGGTATAATGAGACTATGAATTATAAAACAATTGCACAAGAAACATTAAATATTGAAGCACAGACTTTAATAAATGCTGCAAAAAACATTAGTGATGAATTTGACAAAGCAGTACAAACCATACTTACATGTAAAGGAAAGTTGGTTATCAGCGGTGTCGGTAAAAGCGGGTTGATTGGGGCCAAGATGGCTGCGACTTTTGCTTCGACGGGGACGCCGAGCTTTTTTCTGCATCCGACTGAAGCCCTGCACGGAGACCTTGGAATGATAGGTAAAGATGATGTCGTCATTGCTATTAGTTACTCAGGTGAGAGTGAGGAGTTAAGCTCAATTTTGCCACATATTAAACGATTTGGCACACCGCTTATAGGGATGACGCGAGACAAAAACTCAACACTTGGACAATATAGTGATGTTGTCATAGATGTTGTTGTACAAAAAGAGGCGTGCCCTTTAAATATAGCACCGACAAGCTCGACTACTCTTACGCTTGCACTCGGTGATGCGTTAGCAGTATGTTTGATGAGGGCCAGAGATTTTAAAAAGAGTGATTTTGCCTCTTTTCATCCCGGCGGTGCTTTGGGTAAAAAGCTTTTTGTGAAGGTCAAAAACCTTATGAAAACAGGCAATTTACCTATCATCTCACAAGAAGCAAAAGTCAAAGATGCCATTTTAAAAATCAGCGAAGGCAGAGTTGGAACCGCACTTATAGCGGACAGTGGAGGCAGACTTGTTGGACTTATGAGCGATGGGGATGTTCGTCGTGCTTTACTGCGTCAGGATTTTTCGCTTGATGACAATGTTATGCAATACGCAACGAAAAATCCTATGAGCATTGATGATGAAGAGATGCTTGCAAGTGATGCGCTTGTGCTTATTGAAGCAAAAAAAATTCAGCTTTTAGTTATAACAAATAAAGAAAATAAAATACAAGGAGTGTTACACATTCACACTCTTATAGAAAAAGGAATTTCATAACATTATGATGAGATTAAACAAATATATTGCGCACTATTCAACCTATTCAAGAAGAGAGGCAGATAAGGCTGTGCAAGACGGTTATGTCCGTGTTAATGGTGAAATAGAGACAAATCCTGCAACACAAGTGCAAGAGGGCATAGACATTGTCTACATCAGCGGTAAACAGGTCTCTCCTCAAGAAAAATATACGGTTATTGTCTATAACAAGCCAAAAGGCGAATTGGTTACAAAAAATGATCCTAAAGACAGAAGAACGATTTATGATAGTTTAAGCAAGGAGTTTAAACATTTCATTCCCGTCGGTCGGCTCGACTTTGCAAGTGAGGGACTGCTTCTTTTAACAGATGCTTCACATGTAGCGACCTCTTTGATGGAGTCGGATTTGGAGAGAATTTATAAGCTCAAAATAAAAGGCGAAGTCACACCAGATATGGAAGATGCAATGCTCAACGGGATTTATCTTGAAGATGCCAGTGCAGGAGCACATTCACATTCTAAAATTACTTCTATGCAAATTGAACCTTTTATAGGCTATAAAATTCAAAAAAATCAGCCAAATTATTCTATACTCAAAGTAGCACTCAAAGAGGGGAAAAACCGTGAACTTCGCCGTTTTTTTGCCCACTTTGGAGCAGATGTGGCTGATTTAAAGCGTGTAAGTTTTGCAGAAATTGAGTTAAATAACCTGCCTACAGGCAAAACGCGTTATTTGACTCGAAGTGAATACTCCGCTCTGTATAGATTTTTAAAAGACGAGAAAAAAAGAGCAAGAGAGAATAAAAGAAAAGAAGATAAAGAATAGTCAATGGACTTTACGCAGCTGCTTCGACCGTCAAGTTTTGATGAAATAGTAGGACAGGAACATCTAACAGCAAAAGATGCTCCGCTTCGTATTTTATGTGAAAAAGAGGCACTCGGGCATAGTTTTTTTTATGGACCAGCGGGTGTTGGAAAAACATCACTTGCTAGAGTTATAGCAAAA
>JALSLQ010000011.1 GCA_026988235.1 Sulfurimonas sp. | reverse complement strand
ATTGCATAATATTCTCCATCTTCTAGCTCTATTTCATCAGCACTAAGGTACGATGAAAACACCTCATATTTACCATTAACTTCCCTTGCATATGCTTTTTGTATGTTTAGCATTTTTATTCCTGAGTGATTATTTTTTACATCAAAACTATTCTAACTTAAATACTAATTCTGATACAAAAATATTGCAATTTGCAAAATATTACTAACTATAGTTAGTTGATGAAAGATTCTAATGAAAATATACTTATAGTAAGTTTAACTATAGGTATGCAATGAAAGACACTATTAGGTTCAAAAAATTTAAAAACTGAGGTTGTCGCACTATAGAATTGTAGAATAACTACTGATAAAAATATTTATCACATAAGATACATGTAGATACCGACAAGATAAAAATCAAGTCGGTATGGAGAATATATGAAAAATAAGAAGACTAAAAACCGAAAGTAATCCACATGAATAATAAATTTGTTCCTGCTGTTCCACCTGCATTATTATTTTGAGGAACATAGGTAATTGTGTACGATAAATAATTTTTATTTTCAAACTGATAACCAAGACTTAAACCACCAACAGGCAAGAAGACAGTATTTCTTCCGTAGCTAATATCTGTTTGTGTGTCATTGTAACCGCCAATAGTTGTCCAATCTTCTGCACTTGCAACTGCCCCTGCAATTTGAGCAGACCAAAACATGCTATCTGACCCATAAAGATAGTTTCTATATTTTACACCGAGACCTGCAAAATAGAATGGAAAATCAGCACAATCTTGAAAATATCCTAGTGTTGTATATCCGCTAAATCCCATTGAACCTTTTTCACGAAAATCATAATTAATACCTGCACCGGGATTAAAAACCCATTGCCCGTTAGAAGAACCGACACTACGAGGAGCATTATAATATGATTCATTTTTTGTTAAGTGATAACTAAGACCATATAAATCAAGAGAAACTTCCCCTGCTATAACTCCACTTGCCAATGCCATTGCTACTAATGTAGTACCTAAGATTTTTTTCATTTGATAATCCTTGTATAGTTTTGTATCTCAACTTTAGAATTGTAGTTTTTGCAGTGATAAATTTTTTTATCAGTAATTGACTTTATGCAATAACAATACTTACTATAGTTAGTTGATGAAAAATTCTAATGAAAATATACTTATAGTAAGTTTAACTATAGGTATCTAATGAAAACAACTACAATATCCAAGCAAGAGATGGATAGAATTTATAAAAAGATTGGTGAGAATGTTAAAAAAGCCAGAAAAGCTAAAAATATCTCGCAATTAACTCTGGCTCTTGCTATTGGACATAAGGCTGTTGGCACTATATCTATGGCAGAGATTTGCCTCAATAATAAACATTTTAACATAGAACATCTTGTTAAAATTGCAGATGTATTGGAAGTAGATTTAACTGATTTTTTTCATGGTGTAAATCTAAAATAATCAAATAGCAAGGTTAATCAAAGTCCCGCATTATTTACAAGAACACTATTTTTGGTATAATATGTATAAAGATGGAGTATATATAATGAGTAAAAATCCTGTAAATAAAAAAATTATCTCTAGAGTTGTAACAATCTCACAAGCAATAGAGGGTTATTCAGCTCCAAATAATTCAGTGATTGAAAAAGCTCAATCACTTAGAGAGAAGTATGGCATCAAAGTATCAGTTAGTAGATAGTAAATTCTATTACGAGAACAGCGATGTTCCAATCAATAAGTTTGACATTAAAGATACCCAAACAATCCACGAAATAGAAAAAGAACTCCTAGAAGAGGCATATACTATCTTTTTCAATGAACTTAACGAAGATACATGTTTTGATGAAGCATATTTCATTTCACTCCATAAAAGAACATTTGAATCACTCTATGAATGGGCTGGATTATATAGAGATTTTAATATGGCAAAAGGTGAATCCAGATTTTGTCAAGGAGAGTTTGTTAAAAGTTCCTCTCAAAAAATATTTGAAGAACTTAAATCCGATAACTATCTTAAAAATTATGAGTCTCGTCCAAAATCAGAATTTGCTAAAAAGCTAGCTTATTATAAATGTGAACTCAATGCTCTACATCCATTTTACGAACTCAATGGTAGAATTACACGAATGTTTATAGATATGATCGTAGCCTACAATGGATACAAATTTATAGATTACTCAAATATTTCACCAAAAGAGTATATAGATTCAGCTATTGAATGTGTGCAGTTTGCAGATACAGCAAGTTTAGAAAAAATTATTTTTAATGGTTTATCTAAATAAATCTTAGATAGCAAGGTTAATCAGAGTCCTATATCCTGCAATACTAATTTACTAGTGTCACTAAAATATGTTATACTTAGACAACTAAAGGAGGTAACTACAGATGCAAATATCTTTAAATATTCAAGATGATGTTTATCAAAAGCTCAAAAATGCTGGTATAGATATGCAATCAAAGATTAATGAATACCTTCTGAATCTAGTAGATAAAAAAGATGATTATTTAAACTCTAAACAGTTTCAAGAAGATAAAGTTTATTTTCAAAAGGCTTTAGAAGATATTGAAAGTGGAAAGACAAAACCTCTTTCACATGCAGAAGTATGGAATACAATAGAACAGCACACTGGCAACTAAGCGTGAAAATTATCTATGAGCCAAGGTTTATAAATTCTTTTAATAACATTTGGGACTATATCGCGCAAGATAGCAAAAATAGAGCAAATAAATTTAAAAAAGAGATAAAAAAATTAATTGAAGAGATACACCATATGCCTTACAAATGTAGAAAATCAAT
Organism: Sulfurimonas sp.; assembly: GCA_026988235.1. Lineage (GTDB taxonomy): Bacteria > Campylobacterota > Campylobacteria > Campylobacterales > Sulfurimonadaceae > Sulfurimonas. Next base: position 21,924 of record JALSLQ010000011.1, on the reverse strand, counting down.
TTACTTTGATGATAATAACATCAGAGACTTGATTTATAAAGGGTATACAGTCGTATATAAAGTTGATGAAGAGAAATCGACCATTACAGTTTTAGGTATTAAAAAGTATAAGGCAGAATTGTAAGTTACTTTGATTTTTAGGGGTACATATAGGGGTATATTTTTATTTTATATTTAATAAATATCGAAAAATAGATACTCATTGAATCCCTCTACCCCATCCACATAAAATATTTCCAAAAAAAGCACCTGTTCAAAAAAATAACATTCTAAATCACTTAACACTTTTGTAACAATTTTTTTATATTCTTTCACCGTATTTTAAAAAAGGTGGAAAAATTATGAAAAAAAGCATTATATTATTTTGTGCGGTAGGTTCTTTACTTGTGGCAGATTCTGTTATTGATATTGCGCCTATAAGTATCACGGCAACAGGTATTGACGAAAAAGTCATTGAGCAACCATTGAGTATTGCAACAAAAGATGAAAAAGAGATACAGCTAGATCAGGTCATTTTTCAAAAAGATTTGTTAAATTCACTCAGCGGTGTACGGATTGAACAGACTGGTTCTGTCATAGGGCATATGACTTCTATTCGTATGCCAATCAATACAGGCTCTTATTATCTCTTCTTACAAGACGGTATACCTGTACAATCAAGCGGTTTTTTTAACCATAATGGTTTAGCATATACTACATTTGAAAATGCAAGTTCCATTGAAGTACTCAAAGGTGCAGGAACAGCACTATATGGTTCAGATGCGGTTGCTGCCGTTGTCAATGTAAAATCTGCCAAAAAACCTTCGAAGATAAAAGAGACAGTTCTCAAAGCTATGGGTGGTAGTTATGGTTACGGCTCCGGAAGTGTAGAAATGAGTGATACCATTGATGAGAACAATGCCTACCGTGCAAATGTATCGTATATGCACAGTGACGGCTGGAGACAACACACACAAACAGACAGAGCTGAAGCAGACATTCGTTATGACCATACCATCAATGATGAAAATGATGTCAAAATCATCTTCAACTTTTCTAAAACAGAGGCGCAACAGGCAGACAGTTTTAATGACTATAACAATGTTCTCAATGGTTCAACGGCTGCAAGTGATGACCCAAATTACTTCACGGCATTAGAAAAAACCGATGTGACAAGAAAATTTGATTATGCACGATTGAGTGCCGAATTTTCCAACTATTCATTTCATAATTTGGAAATCACACTCACACCATACATCCGTTATAATAGAAACAGATATGTAGCAACATGGGAGAAAAATCTGCCAAGTAATGACAATGAATTATATACCTTGGGATTTTTACAAAGAAACACCTATGAGAGAGAATGGGGAAAAGTAATTTTTGGATTTGATACAGAGTACACAAAATCTTCTCTCAAATACAATCAAGACTTTGATGTCACAACAACAGGATGGGGTGCAAAAACATATACTACGGGTGCACTTTATGATTATGATGTCAACTACTTTGCATTTGCGCCTTATTTACATATAGAGTATATGCTTACAAAGCAACTCAAATTGACTCCAGGCTTGCGTTATGACTACAACAGATATGCTTATACAAATAATTTAGCTGCAAACTCTACAGACAGTTCTAACACTTATTTTCGTCCTGCAAATCGAAATGACTCCTATAATCATCTCAGTCCAAAACTCTCACTCAGTTATATGCCCCAAGAAGATCTTAATCTCTACGCTCGTTATGCAAATGGGTTTAGAATTCCGCAGGCAACAAGACTTTATTCAGTAAAAGTCGGCTATGAAAACATTAACCTGCATGCAGAAAAATCCAATACTTACGAGATAGGATTCAAAAAAAGTTTTGCCAAACGAGCATCTGTTAATGTAGCGCTGTATTATATGACAATAGACGACACAATTGTCAGAGACTCTACAACAGGGGGATACAGAAATGGTGGGTCAACTATTCATAAAGGAGTAGAGCTCTCCTTGCAGTCCAACATAACAAAAGAGTGGCAAAGTCGTCTCAGTTACTCTTATTCCAAACACAATTATGACAATGACCCAACCTATGGTGACAATGAAATGGCAGCAGCACCCAACAACCTTGCCAATGCAAGACTTTTCTATATGCCTTGTGCTTTGCGAGGGCTTAAAGTCATGGCCGAGTGGCAATATGTCGGCTCTTACTGGATGGATGATGCCCATACGGTTGACAAATACAATGGTTACAGTATAGGCAATCTGAAAGCTGATTATGTTTACTCAAAACATGTGAGACTCTTTACAAAAGTAACAAATATTACAGATAAAAGATATGCGGTCACTGCACGATACGCTTACGGTAAAGAGGATTATACGCCGGCAGACCCTCGAAGTTTTTATGCAGGACTTGAGTACACATGGTAAAAGCATACAAACTCCATAAAATATCAGGAATAACTGCCGGCATTTTTCTCCTTGTTCTTTCTATTAGCGGCTTTTTCCTTGACCATGATAAATGGAGTTTTTTATACACTACTACTTTTAGTAGTGTTCCCTCACACATTTTAGCTTCTCAAAAAAGGCTTTTTAATGCCTATTATCAAGATCCAAAAAGTTCGCAACACCTCATTGTAGGCGGGTATCGTGGTTTATTTGAAAGTTTTGACGGCGGAACAAAATTTTCACATATATCATCCTTACAGATTTTAGCAATTATTCCTGATAAAAATACTCTCTACCTTGCAACATCCGATGGAATATATATGTATCATTCTACTACTTTGAAAAAAATTGCCCTCAGTGGCAAATATATTACAGCCCTCAGCATTGCAAAAAATTTCATTGTTGCGGTTGTCGATAAAAAAATAATTTTCACGCTCAAAAAAGCAAATCTAAAAATTCTCAGTCAAAAAAGTGTTCATATAGCAAAAAAATTCTTGCAACAAGACATTAAACTCTCTCGTTTTATACGGGATTTACATTATGGACGTGGCTTGTTTGATGGCGAGCTTTCACTGCTTGTCAATGATTACGGAGCAGTTGTACTGACCTTTTTAGCATTGAGCGGGTATATGATATGGTGGCTGATACGAAGTAAAAAACACCCAAAGCTTTCACGAAAGCTCATTAAAACACATGCCAATATTTTTGCAATTATTGCCATTTTTCCACTTTTACTTCTTTTAATCACGGGTATTTTTCTTGATCACGCCTCCGGCTTGGCAAAATTTATGAACGCTGTCAGTATCCCACATGTGGTACTCCCACCGGTATACGACTCTTTAGAAAATGACATCTGGTCAGTAGATTTCGATGGAAAAGTTTACCGAATAGGGAATCGTTACGGTATTTATAAAAGTAAAGATTGTAAAAACTGGGTATTTGAAAATAAAGGCTTTGCATATAAGATGATACACAGAAATAGTGTTTTATATATAAGCGGTATGGGCGCTCCAAACAGAGTCTATAAAAACAATCAATATAAAATTTTACCAAATACACCGCATATGTTCAAAGATATTATAAGTGAAAACGGAAAGATAAGGTATTTTTCAACGATGCAAAGCGATGTGACACTGCCAATACTTGGCAGTGTCACACTTTACACCCTCCTACTCACACTCCATGACGGCAGTTTTTTTAGTGCTTGGTGGGTATGGGTAAATGATTTTGCAGCTTTTACGCTCCTTATTCTCTGCATAAGCGGAGCAATAAGATGGTATGTAAAAGCAAAATTTATTTAGCGTATTACTCTTTGACTATTCTGTCAAGATAATCAAAAAGTTCTTTTGATGACATTTCTACTTCTTCAAATAATTTGATAATCTCATCAATTTTTCCACTTTTGAGTAAAGACATTGCTTTGCCTACATTCTCATGTATTTTTTTATGAGGTTTTTCTATTGCATCAAAAGCACTGCTCTTAGCAAACTGTTTTTTTCCTATAGTCACATACCATTTACCAAAATTACATGCCTTAGCATCTGCTAAAGTCGTATCCACTTGAGAATTTAACATAGATGAGTATGTATTGTTTTTATACACCATATGATCCAGTTTTGCCATATCAATTGAAATTTCATGTCCGATTAATTCATTATCACGAGTAATTTCTTTTGCATTTTGAATGAGAATCTGTAAAACTTCAATAAAACTATCTAATTTTTCTTGTGATGAAAGAGAAAATTCTTCTATTTTTTCACTGTTCTCACTCATACTCATAGAGTTTTGCTTTAAGACACTAATGTTCGCTTCAACTTCACTCGTAGCTTTTTGTGTTCGCTCGGCAAGCTTACGTACTTCATCTGCAACTACTGCAAAACCTCGTCCATGTTCACCAGCACGTGCCGCTTCTATAGCTGCATTAAGTGCAAGTAAATTAGTTTGGTCTGAAATATCTTTAATTAAACTAATAACATTAAATATCTCTTCAACATTTGAATTGAGTTCTTCTGCTGAAGTTCGAGAATCACCAATCATCTGAGTAATACTAGTTATACTCTCTTTAATGTCATTTGTTGATTGCGTGACATCCTGAATAACTTCACTTGTTTTACCATTGAGCTCATTTACTTTAGAAACATTATCAACATTGTTACCCATACTACTTCTTAAATTATTCACATTATCCACAGAACCATTTATCATTTGATATGATAATGCCAATGTTAATCTATTGTTCTCCGTAATAGCTTGTGCTTCTTTTGCAGATTCTTCTGCTCTTATAGCCTCTTGTTTTGCCTCTAAAGCAAGGACTTCTACTTTTTCCAAAAAGGCATTAAAATTTTTACTAGCTTGTCCCAATTCATCTTGACTTACAACCGGCAATCTTTTTGATAAATCTGCATCGCCTTGTGCCAATTCATCTGCGACATTTGCAAGATTAATTATAGGGTCAGTAATCGTTTTTTTAATAATAAACATTAAGAATAATAAAATGAACAAATCAACAAAAGACATAATATAGACTTGTCTAAGTAAAGAGTCTTCTGATTGAGAAATGACACTATTTACTTTGTTAATATCTTCAGCTATGAGCGCATAAGCAACGATATTGTTTGAAAAATCTCTAATAGGTTCGGAAACAACAAAATACTTGTCCGTAATCTGGTATGTTGCTGTTTCTTCAATAGCAACCTTTGCCAAATCATTCAAAAAATCTTTATTAACTACATTCTCTTTTACTGCTAGTGTAAAATTACCAACTTTTTGGGCAGATTTCAGTGAACGTGCAGTAGAGAGATATTCGTTTTTCATAACAATGGCTATGTCATACCCGTGATTCTTTCTTGCTGATTTTACTATAGAGTTTAATCCCTGCATAAATTCAACGGAACCTAAATATTTATTATTAATAATAACAGGAGCCAAACCTCTTAAAACAAGTCCTGCACGACCGAGTTCAATGGCAACAATCGGTTTTTTCTCTCTTTTTACAGTAACAATCGTTTTTCTAAACGAACTTAAATCATCTCCAAACTTCTCTGGTTTCCAAGCTCGTAAGAAACTATGCACATTCGCATCATGAATATGAATTTTGATATTTTTATAATTTGTATACTTTTTAAACTCCTGTGATAAACTTTTTAAACCGTTTATTGCAATAGTTCTGTTGTTTTCCATCAAAGCGCGTATAACACTGTAGTTTTGCGATATATTAATGGCATTTGTAAGCCCTATATCTTCTTTTGCATGCATTGCTTGCTTGTATGTTAAATGAAGAGAAGCAGATCCTGAATTATAAACATCATGCTCTAAGTCCTTGATAGAGTAATAGTAATTTACTAAAATTACTATAAAACCCACTAGTATTGAAAATACAAGCGGAATATGTATCTTCTTACTTATAGAAATTGAATTTAAATTCATGAAGCACTCTCTTTATTTTGATTTTTAATTATTTTATTTTTCCATTACCATAATGTTTAAATAAATAATCCGTAACAATCTTTTCATCTTTTTTTGTTATAGGTGCTTTAAAATGTGTAATCATTTTTTCTATTTTTTTGTGCCAAAATTCTCGTGATTGAGGACCTTGATTTAGAATATACCCAAAAGAGTGACACATTAAACAGTTTGCCTGTACAGCGTTAAAGCCTTTTCCCATTTTTATCTGGTATGAAATATATGGAACTTCCATATCACCTTCAACCTGTGCAAATAACGAACCAACAAACAATATTGCTATTAATAATAATTTTTTCATTTTTTCTCCTTAAACCACTTCTACTGTAACTTCATCAATACCATTGTATTTATACCCACCATGGTTCCAACCAATCTCTTTAGCAAAAGGCTGTTCTTTGCCTAACATATTGACTGCTTTTGCCATAAATGTTAATTTTCCATATTTTGTCGGTTTATGATGAAATCTAAATTCCGTGTATGCATAACGACCATTTTCCTGCTTTAAGAGTGCTTTTTCCCATGTTTTACCGGCATCTGCAGAAACAAATACTGACTTAATTCCTGTCCCATTATCAAATGCAACCCCACGAACTACAATTTCTGAGTTATGATACACTTTCATACCATTTTCAGGGTACCCTATAACTGATTTTACATTCATATATGTAATCGGTTTAGTAGGTTTAAAATGATGCTGTGGTGTTTCACATTCACATTTATTATCTGGTACACGATAAGCCATATCCATAAAAAATAATGATTTGTATTTGTCTGTCACAGTAATATCACTTAACATTTTTACCCAACTGTCAGAGTAATATCCAGGAAGAACTAAACGCAAAGGAAAACCATTTAAATAAGGTAAATCTTCTCCATTCATTTCATAAGCTACAATAACATGATCATCAAGTTCATGAATTTCTAATTCTCGTACAAAATTCGGTGTTTTATAATATGCTGCTTTTTCTAAACCGTTAAAACCTATCCAATGCGCTTCTTTTTTCAATCCGGCTTTGTGTAATAAGTCACGCAATCTTACACCTTTCCATTTTGCACATCCCATAGCTCCGCTACCCCACTGAATTCCACCAGGAATTGGTGTAAAAGCAGAACGGCTACTTCCTCCACATTGAACAACTGCTGTAACTTCAACTTGTTCAAAATCAGTTTTTAATTCTTTTAAAGAAATTTCTAAATCTTTTTCTACTAGTCCGTTTATTTTAATTGTATATTTATCAGGATCAATATATGTTGGAATATCCGGAAGATGCCACCTGACAAAAAATTCATCATTTTCAGTTATACCTCTTGTAAAAGTGCTTCTCGGTGCTTCTAAAAGTGGTGGTCTATCTGAGTATGTTATTAATGGTCTTTTTTCTGGAAAAGCCATATCAGATACTTTTCTACTGTCAATCGGTTGACGAGTTTCACCTGCTGAAAGCACAGTTGTGCCCAAAATAGCAGTTGATGCGGCAATAGAAGTTTTTAAAAAATCTCTTCTTTTCATATTTATCCTTATAATAGTGGTTTAAATATTGATTATAGCGATAAATTTTTAAACTTAATTAAAAAAGCTAATTGTCTAAATCAGTATAGCCTTTTTTAAGTTGTACTTTTTTTGCTATAAGCATTATATTTTGTGTTTTGTTATTATCTATTTCTGTATAATATTTGTTTAATTTTTCTAATACATTATTTAATTGCCCATTCATTTTACTTAATTCATCTGCTGTTGAGTATTCTAAAGTCTTCAAAATACTACTAAGCTGCGATTGCGATTTAACATAATCTGATTTAATGATTTCTATATCTTCAATTAAATTACTAAATTGATAAAATATTTTAGGAAGTTTTTCTGTTTTAGATTCAAGTTCTTGCATATTTTTCATAGATAGTATCATCTGCTTCATTATCATTTCACTCTGATTTTTCACCTTCATAAGTTTTGTTTCACTCTCACTAATTGTTGTATCCATACTACTCGCATGAGATTTTAAAAGTAATATTTTATTTTCAAAGGCTTTTGTTAGCGCAGAAAATTTAGCTGTCGTTTGTGAAACTATATCTTGTGAAATATCATCAGTAAAATTAAATTTGTTATCAAGCGCTTCAGCCAGTAAACTTTGAAGTTTTTTGTAATGATCTTGCTCTGCTATTCTTAATATATCTATATGTCTATGAACTATATTATCAAGTTCTGGTAATTTGACTTCACTAAAGTAATCAAATGATTTACTGACATCTTTATACATATTTTCCATCGTGTCAAACTTATTAAGGAACTTTGTTTGATTTAACTGTATCGTTTCCAAGACTTGTATGTCTGCTTGGAATTTTTCACGAACTTCTTCTTGTGTTTTTACATCTTCTTCTCGCTTAATTGTCATTCGTTTTTCAATATCAAGGAGAAAATTTTTAAGCTGATTTATTTGTTGTAGTAGAGTTTTTATAAATTCTTCTTGCGTTTTTGCAGTTTGCGATTGCTGTGTTTGATGTAGTATATTCATAATAATGTATAATATTAAAGCAAATAGAAGAGGAAATAAAGATTCCCTTATCAGCAGTAAAATATCTTTGTTTTGCGGTTGAATAATAAAATGCACAACACTGCTAATAGCTCCTATTCCAAGCATTAGAGGAGCATAGTTAATTTTATTTGGACGTTTTAAAATAACTATTTGTCTTAAGAAGAGAATACCCATTACAGCAAAAGCAACTAACAAGTCATTCTGAAGCATTTCTTCCCTTTTATAGAGTTATATTTATTATATCATAATTGTTTATAATACAATATCTAATATTTCATTAGGATGTTTTACAATTACGGAATGTTCACCTTGTGCCGAAAATCCCCAGACTGCAAATATTGCTTCTATTTCAGCATTTTGTGCACTTTTTATATCTTTAGAGTTATCTCCAACCATCCATGCTTTGTCATGTAATGCATCAAAATTATAAAAATCCAAAATTTTATGTATCATTGCAGGATGTGGCTTTGATGCCTGTACTTTATCTGCACCTACTATCATATCAAGCATATCGCTTACATGTAAGTGTTTAAGCATTGTTTGTGCGAACTGTGTCGGTGCATTAGTTGCTACTGAGAGCTTTACTCCTTTTACATGTAACACTTGAAGCATCTCTTGTATGCCTTCATAAAGGTAAGGATTTTGTATACATTGCTCTTTATAATGTTTTTCAAAAAGTGCTCTGTCTTTTTCTTCATATACTTCGGTATTGTAAAAAAGTTTAGGCAAATTACGCACTTCTTTGTTGATTGATTCTACTATAAATGCTTCATTGAAAGGTGGCAAGTTATGATTGGTTTTTCTTACATAATTGACTGATATAGTAATGTCTTTTTTAGAATCTATCAAGGTCCCGTCCATATCGAAAATTACTATTTTTTGCATTACTTCATTTTCTCATATATTTCTACTAGAGCATCTACAAACAAGTCGCTGTCATTCGGGCATGAACAAACACGATAATCTTTAAAGCCTAATTGCTCAGCTATTTCTCTATACTCAATATTTAACTCAAAATCTGTTTCTGAATTATCAACAGTAAAGGCAATTGGGAAAATCACGACACCTCTGTTTCTCACTGTTTTTAGCTTATCTTCAAGTGAAGGTCTAAGCCACTCCATACGCCCTACTTTTGACTGGTATGCCAAATGAACATCATGAAATGCCATATTTTCTCTTTGCATCATCTCTTTCAAAATTTCTACATGGCGTTTGACATGTTTTTCATATACATCACCGGCATCTATGATTTTTTGAGGCAAACCATGCGCTGAAAATACAATGTCAAAATCACGATATTCACTCTGGCCGACACTTTTTTTAATATTTTCAATAACAGCTTTGTTGTATGTTTCATTTTCAAAAAAGTGTTTTCTTTCAACAAAAAGCGCATTAGCTCCACTTTCGTGATAACATGTTTCAAAGTCTTCAAGTGATGACTTTGTCGTTGTTGTGGAGTATTGCGGATATAAAGGAATCAAATATATTTTATCAACATCTTCTTTGTTTAACCTTTCTACCACTTCACAGGCAAAAGGCGGTGTGTAACGCATAGCAAAATCAACAATACAATTTTCACCAAGATTTTTTTGTAGTTTTGCCACAAGCTTTTTTGTGTGTCCGACAATAGGTGATTTTCCGCCAAGTTCTCTATATATTTCTTGAGAAGCTTCTGTACGGTTAAAAACTATCAGTCCACCGACCATTTTTCTTACAAGATTACTTTTCATCGTTAGTATATTTTTATCTGCAAACATATTTTTTAAAAACATTTCAACCTCATTGAGGTTATTAGGTCCGCCCATGTTGAGTAATATTATTGCCTCTTTTTTCACTTATTTTCCTATTGTATATATACACTCAGCCAAACAACAACTTTTTTTGTTTTAAGCAGTGTATGTTTTGTATTTGCAGCTATAAACAGCGTGTCTCCACTTTTTAATTTGTGTACTATACCATTTATTTCTAATTTTGCACACCCCTTTAAGACAACAAGCCATTCATCTTTATCTTGCATAAATGTTTGCGAAGTTTTAAGTGTGTTACTGACAATTCTCTTAATCTCTATATTTTTCTTTTGTAAAAGTGTCAAAAAGTCTTCACTATCTAACGCAGGCACCTCATAATCAAAAATATTAGTCATCTTCACACTTCAGGCTCACTGCATACATAAACTGCTGCAGAGGCAGCATATCTTCATATATTTTATAAAGAGTATTTATAAGTTTATCACCATTTTCTATTAAATGCGGGTCAAGTATTGTATATGTTGCCATGCCTTTGTAAAGACTTAAATCTGCATATGCCATATCTTCGTTAAAACCTTTAGGATAGCGTTTATAGCCTTTTTCAAGATGGGTGTAATTTTTATTTTTTGCTTTGATGGCTTTGAGTATATTTGCAAGTTCTTCGCGTTTTACATCATTTTTAATGGTTTGGCGAAAAGCATCAAGCATTGGTTTTTCAAACCATCGCACACCTGTTGCCACATAAAGCTCCTCAGGTGAAAAGTGCAGATAAAATGAGGAACTTTGCATGCGTTTAGTATCTCCCTGCCAAAAGATAATACCGATACGCTCTTTAATGGGCTGTGCTATCGCATTTGGGCGTCTGGAGTCACGATAGATTCTATACAAAGATTTGTTGATTTTTGGTATTGCATTTACTGAGGGTTCGAGAGCTTGAAGGTGCTCCCCCATCTCTGTGACAAAGGCACGAGACGGGTTTAGAATTAGTTCTTCATACTCTTGTTTATGAGCCGTAAACCACTCTTTGTTATTATTTTGACAAATGGCTTTTAAAAACAAAAGTGTTTTTGAACTAAACCCCTGAAACTTCATTGATATTCTCTACTTTTTTCTGATACATCTTCGCAAATGTAAAAAATAAAATGAGTTCTACGAATATACCTGCAATAAGCACATACATAGGTTTAGCACTGTGGTATGTTGCATATACATTCGCACCTTGTGCTACAATAAACACAAATGTAAGAATCATATGATTCTTCGCATGCGACATATTAAACTTCACATCTTTAAGCATAGCCCACGCAATTGTCAAAAAGACAATAGTATATGTCAAAGGAACAAAATCCGGAATCGGAACAGGGTCCCCTTTTGCATAAGAGTGCATCCCTGCTAAATAATAATTTACTCCAAAATATGTCATCAAGACTGATGTAAAAGCAAGTAAAGAAATCACGGCATAATTAAACTGATTATAAATTGATTTGATAAATCTCAAGTGCACAACAACAGCATATACTAAAATTGTTACGAGTGCCCATGTCTCTTTTGGATCCCAACTCCAGTATCTTCCCCATGACTCATTTGCCCAAACACCACCAAGAAAGTTTCCAACAGTCAGCAGTACTAAACCGATAAGTAAGCCCATCTCATTGATGGCATTCAATTCTTTCACAGAGAGAAATATTTGTTTTTGGTTCTCTTTATTTACAAAAATATAAAGAAGAAGTGTAATAAAACCGAGTAAAGCACCAAGACCCAAGAAACCATAGGATGCCGTAATCATAGAAACATGAATATCCAACCAGTAAGAATTAAGTACAGGCACTAAATTTGTAATCTGTGGATCCATCCAACTTAAATGTGCTACAAAAAGAATAAGCCCTGCCAAAATGGAGGTTGATGCCAAAGTAATTGGTGATTGTTTTGAAAAAATAAAACCCGCAAGTACAGTAGCCCATGCAATGTAAGTCATAGATTCAAAACCATTTGACCAAGGAGCGTGACCTGAAACATACCCACGAAGTATAAGCCCGACAGTATGTGCTACAAAGAAAAGAGCGAGTAAAAAGAGCGCTCCTTTTGTAATCTTTGTCATCTCAAATTTTGGTTTAATAATCTTCACAAAACTTAAAATAAGTAAAATAAAACCTACAACAAAATAAAGTGGCCATAAAATTTCAAAAATATTAGAATGATTATAAAAAATTTCAGCTTTTACCTTTCCTGCAGAAGGATATACACTGGAACCGTAAAATTTTTGATATTGAGCAATTTTTGCTAATGCTGCGTCACTTTTACTCCAATCACCACTTTTCAAAGATGCATCAACATTGGTAAAATAATTGAGTGCCAAATTTCTCACTTTATTAGCCTCTTGTGGCGGAAATTTTTCCAGTGCATCAATTGTAGCAAACCATTTGTTATTTATATCATTTGGTTTTGGCCATATTTTTAATAAGCCTCCCGTAAATACCATGTACTCAACATTGACTCGTTCATCAATTTTTAGCGCAGCTTTATCAAATCTATTTCTATCTATAGGTGCTTTACGGGATGCTTTTTCTACAATTTTAGCAAGTTTGTAGCCGCGTATATGCTCAGCATCTTCAAAAAATTGTGAAAAAGAGAGGTATTTTGCATCTTTTTTTGCACCTATTGCAAGACTAATCTTTGGATTTGAGCGAATAATCTTAATTTCTTTATAAATATCCGGGCGTATCATCATTCCTAAAATAACTTGATTTGCCGAAAGTTTTTTATTCCCTACTTTTAAACTTGCATTTCTATGAATTTTTGCCAAAATCTCAGTTGCGAGTGTATCTATAGGTTTCATTCGTCCTTTTGTATCTTGAATAATCAAGCGACCAAATTTTTGTGCATGTTGCTTTTGAAATGAAAGGATTGTTTTTAGCTGTGGGCTTAGCTCCTCTGCGTGAGAAGGAGTACTAAGGCTCATCATAAGACCAAGAAATAAAAGTGTAGGTACTACTTTTGCAGCAGCAGCTTTTTTCGCTTTTTTAGAAAGTTGTCCAAATCTGTACTTGCGTGAGAAGAGTACCCAAAACATTCCAAGTGCCATCAAAGCATATCCTATATATGTAGGAATAGTTCCTGGATCATGATTTACAGAAAGAACAGTACCCCGTTCATCTCTATCGTATGATGATTGATAAAATCTGTAATTTTTATAATCTAAAACATGATTCATATAAATTCTGTATTTCATATCTACATTTGCCTTTTTATCTATAAGTTCTACTTCACTTGCGTAAGATGCCGGACTCATAGAACCAGGATAGCGATCGAGTTCAAACTTAATAAGTTTCAATGCAAAAGGAAGATGGATGATTTTTGATCCAAAAGAGATTGAAACATTCACACCATCAATCTCTGTACTATTTACAACGCCCTGCATTCCTTTTTGAGCATACACTACAACATATTTTTCTTTTCCATCATGTTTTACCAAAAAGCTTAATGCATCCACACCCGCAGAATTCATTCGCATTTTACGATTTATTTTTGAGCTATCACTGCTAACAATTTTCTTACTTGCGTGAAGCATAAAATTACGCAGAACAAAACCGCCAAGTTCTGTAGAGTAAAGTACTCTTTTATTGAGTATATCTGCATCATTTGCTACTAACACACCGTTTGATCTATCTAACATTTTCATGTACGAGAGTTTCATATTATGCTTCATATACAATTTATCATTTTTCATATAAAGTGCTATGACAGGTTTATTAAATTTATCACCCGAATGGAAATCTAGGACGAAATTTCCAGCATCGTAGTAGTTGCCATATTTTAAAACAACAGGTCGTCCTGCTCCACCGCCTGTAATCATAAACTGTGCCATGGCTACACCATTTTTGTCTTTTACCAGTGTTTCAACAGCATTAGGAATATACTCAGCAAGGCTCACCTCTACTTTTTTATCACCAACACTCAGCGTTTTACTAAAAGAGTTATCTCCTCTTTTTGAAAGATATAAAATCTTATCAAATTCAGCTTTATGCTTCATATCTTGTGCATGAATAATAACATACGGTGATGAACTTAAAATCGTTGAAGATGTCGCCCCATTACGAATGTGCATTGTCCCCTCATACCCAACAAAACGGGTAATTGCCGCACCAACAAGAATAACTAAAAAAGCTATATGAAAGATAAAAATAGGTGCTTTTTTAAGTGTGTACATTTTATAATGTATAATATTATAGATTAGATTTACTGCCAACAATGACAAAAGAATATTAAACCATTGAGCATTATAAATTTCTGCTTTTGCAGTCATTGTTCCATAGTCATTTTCAACAATGGTCGCATATCCTATGGAAAATGCAAAGATAAGCATTAAAATTGCCATTGTCTTCATTGATCCAACAATAGAGAGGAGTTTTTTCATATTTGTGTCCTTTACATAAAAAATGTATTTTAGTAAAAATTAGATAACAGAGCACTTACCTAAGAAAATTTCTCTTTTATTTTATTTTTTTTAAAGAAAAGTCTATGCCTTTTACATGTAACGAAACATTATCTTTTTTCGCTTCAATTTTTTTCATCACATTTACAGGTATGTCCATCTTAAAAAGTTCTTTTTTAACAATATTTCCCTGAGTGTCGTACCATTTTTGTTCACCCTCTTTATAATTATTTTTATAGAATATTTCACTATAAATTTTTCCATCATAAGTATATTCTTTTTGTAATCCCTCTTTTTTTCCATGAATATATTTCACGACAAGAGCAAGTTGATCATTATCATAATACTCTTTTTGTAATCCCTCTTTTTTATCATTTTCATAATGTACACTATGTTTTAAATGCCCATTCTTTGCAAAAAATCTCTTTTCATCACCGGCTATTTTTCCATTTTTGTAATGTATCTCAGAAAGTTTTCTTCCTTTTTTATCATGCCATATCAGTACACCATCTCTTTTTCCATCAATGTAGTTTACCTGATATGCTATTTGACCCATTTGATAATAAACCTTTTCGACACCATTTTTAATACCGGGTTTATTGTTATCTCTTGAACCATCTAGATAATTTGTTTCAGCTTTTAGTTGTCCAGTATCAAAATATGTTTTCACTAATTCTGCATGGATAGATGGACTTAAAAAGAGAAAGCTAATGAGTAAAGATTTCCAATAAAGTTTCATAATGTAATTTCCTTGATATGATTAAATTATTTTTGAGAAGTATATTCCCCGAAAAAGGGGAACAATTGAAAAAAATTATTATTTCCAGCCGTTTTTAACAACTTTTGAAGAATTTTTATATTGGTATTTATGTACTAATTCTTTAATAGAAAGTTTTTGATCACCCTCTCTCATAAAGTGTGCCAATGTTACAGAAGCCCAATAATCATGAGCGTAGGCAGTGCCTTTAAGTTGTAAAGGAACACCTTTTTTATTTACTGTATGACAAGCAGCACAAGTAACTGGACCAGTATATTTCCCATCTGGAGAATACTGTAATGCCTGATCATGTGTTGTTACATCTACAGAACGCTCTTTGCCATCATATCTTGTAGAATAAAGACCATGTGTTGATTCATGGCATGTTTGACAAGCAATACTTCCATGTCCTTTAGAATATCTGTACAAAGAATATTTGTTAGGTAAATCAATCGGAAAATATTTTCCACCAGTATTTTGTTCAACAAATGGCGCTATATGACAGTCTGCACAGTGTGGTTCAGCGGCTGACAACCACCAGTCATTACCACCAGATGCTGCTGAATAAGGCACCTTTCCACCTTTTGGATGATTCCAAGGTTTTAAATCAAGCTTGCCATTTTTACCTACATTTTTCACAAGTGTTGCTGACTTATGTTCTGTATAGAACTTCATAACTTCATTTTCACCTGTTGTTTTTGGGTCAGCTAAAGATGCAAATTTTTTCACATCACCACCAGCAATAACTTGAATCATCTCTTTAAGCGTTTTGTTTCTTAAAGTTTTCCCCTCTTGTTTTGAGTCATTTGTTATATTATCATAGTTTTGAAAATCTTGTGCAATTTTTGTATGACAGTTTGTACAATAAAGGTCTCGTAATACTTTCGTTTTTTTGCCATGTTCATCACGGGTTGCTACATGTTCATATTGCCATTTACCATAGTTATTTAGAAAGAACGGTGGTTTTGCATTTGGATTTGAGTGTGCATCTCGTCTTACATAACATCCACCACCAGACAACCTTATATCTCCTTTTGAAAATCGACCTTCTCCATAGCGCGTTGTTACTCTATATGGATTAGAATCATCATTCATATTTGGATTTTGAAAATGTGTCGGGTGACATGATTGACATGCTTGACTTCTGTCAGCACCATCAGGCATAGGAACCATCCCCAAGTGAAAACCATGAATTGCTTCACTTAAAGGCATTGCTTTAACAGCTTTATACCCTGTAGCAGTTGGACGAGGCTCTTGCAAGTTACCTGAGACATTATCGCCATGACAATCTGCACAATTTACCATACCGACTTTTCCAAGTCTATTTCCTGAAGCAGTTGCTTTGTAATCTTTTAAGAAATGTGTACCCTGAAATTTATCATGTAAAGAGAGAATATTTATAGATGCTTCTGCAAGTCTTGCCATATATTCACTCTCATCTGGATATGTTTTCCAATATTTATACTCTTTATCAGAATTTTTAAGTCCTGCATCTCTTGCCATTTGTGCTGCTTTACCCTCACGCGAATGACATGCATAACAATTTGGTATATCAACAGGATTTGTACCAAAATAAGAAACTGCTTTTCCATTTTTATTGTATAATGGTCTTCCTGTTCTATCATGCATTTCTACAGTAGATTTTTGAAAAGGTTGAAAATCTTTTTGAGATACAGAACGAATAGTTCCTCGACGCGTAGAGTCATTAAATGCAGTGAGAGGTAAGCCTAAAGCATCCCAAATATGTGAAGCAGTTAAAACTAACTTTACATTTTTCACTGCCGGGACAAGTGTATCTGTCATGACAATATTGCCACCATTTTTTCCAGCGTAAACAAGATATCCACCTGATAGTGGCATGCCAGAAGGTCCTGAATCAATTCTAACTGGTACTTGACGCCCTATGCGAAGTCTATCTTTATTTGTTGCTCCCGGTGGTATAGTTCCTTCCAAATCTTTATAAATAAAAAGGTGTGTCCAAACATAATTAGCAACATTATCTCCCGGTGAGTCCAAATGGCCATCACCATCAGCATCTTTTCTCACTGACCAATACTTCATTTTATTCCCTTCACTATATGTATTGTCTTTTACATAATAGTAAAGTTTTACATTATCATCTGGTGTTAAAAGTTTTGGTAATGCTCCGTTTTTACCACTTGAAATTGCCTGTGCCTGAATAGAATTATATGGAGGAATAACACAACAGTAGTCCATACTAAAACCGACACAATGCATACCGAGTTCATAATTAATGAACACATTATAATCATTTTTCGGTTCATAACCTCTAATTTTTTTTCCATCTGCCCCAACTGCAACATATTGTTTTAGCTTGTTTAATTTGAACGGTGGATTTTTATCGTAAGCTAAAGCAGAAGACGCCGTTATAGACATGAATGCAATGGATGCAACTAAAGAAACGAGTATCTTATTCTTCATAGTTTTTTCTCCCTTTTTTAAATTAAAAGGAGTATCACATTTTATAATTTAAGTAGAGCTTAAAAGGTAAAAAAAACTTATATTACTTTGATTTTATAATATAATTTTTATTTATGTAATAATTGTGTGATATATAACTAAAGTAGGTTATTCAGAAGATTGTTATAACTTATATTAAGAATAGACTAAATACAAATATATTTATTGTTTTGTGCATTCCATCTAAACTTGGCAGAGACTTTTTTAAATGCTTTATAAACTATTGTATTGTCATTTTTATTACTATAAATGACAATTGGTGTATGATAATATCTATTATAAGATTTAATTGGATGAAGTAAGATATCTTTATATGTCAACTCAATTTTTCCATTGTAAGGTTCAAATGGCACTACAGAGATAACACTCTTGTTCGTTTGAGAACACTTAAAATAACAAGTAACAGTATAAGAATCAATCTTAATATGGTCAAGTAAGCTTAAAATATCTTTATCTTTTTGCATCAAATTCCTCCAAACTATTTAACCAGTGTTAGCAAATGTTATTCCACCTACAAATTTTATATTTTTATACTTACTTCGAAACATTTTTTCGCCCCTTTACATAAATGTACACTCCCCTCATGTGCTTCAGCTATTTGTCGTGAAAGTACTAATCCTAAACCATTTCCTTTTACTTTTGTACTTTTAAATGCTTCAAATAGTTCTTTTTCATTGTCTATAGCGATGCCACTGTCATAAATTTTAAAAATGTGATAATTTTCATCATTTTCATATGTTATTTCAACAATTCCCTCTTCATTATCATCTTCTTCAATAGCATCTATGGCATTAGTGATAAAGTTCGAAAACAACATTTCAAGCAAATCTTTGTCCGCATTCATTGTAAAATCATTTTTGGGAAAACTAAATTTTATATTTTTTGAATACCCATAATATCCTATAGACATACTAAGAGATTCTTTAAGTTGACTCCATAAAAATGCCTGTTTTTGCACTTCAACACCTTTAGAGAACATTAATGTGGCTTTTATAATTCTGTCTATTCTATACACAGATTTTTGTATCTCTTCGACTATAGGAATATTTTCAGGAATGACTCGCTTTTTCAGCGTCGAACTCATCAAAGAAATCGCGCCGATAGGGTTTCGTATTTCATGTGAAAGATGTGCTGCCATCTGTCCCATCGTAGCAAGGTTTTCTTTACGTTTTTGCTCTGTTATATCTGTTGCACTAAGCATGATTTTATCTTTATAGGAAGAACTTTTTACAAGATAAGCTTGTGCATTAAATTTTATTTCATAATCTTCTTCACGATACTCTAATAGTTTCAAAAGTTCCCATAAATCTCTTGCATGCGAGTTTTGTAAAAACACACTGTTGTCACTATTTATAATCCAAATAGCATTGGGTAAAAACTCTACGACTTTTTCAACGGTATCTTGCAAATGCGCATAAGAGGCTTTTAATTCGTTAAATTCATTCTCTACCTTGTAGGTCTGTTGGATTAAAACATCAAGTTCCTCAGGAGTAATAGCTGCCATTATACGTTCATGCCTACAAGGATTTTATACAAAGAGTGCGCATCATCTCTCCCTGCAATTTCGCGTATAGAGTGCATTGCCCACGTCGGCAGACCAACATCTATCGTGTCTATTCCTATACGTGTTGCAGTGATGGGTCCTATGGTTGAGCCACATCCCATATCACTTCTTGTGACAAAACTTTGCAAAGGTTCATCAAGTCTTGCTGCTGTGTTCATAAATTTTGAAATGGTCGTTGAATTTGAAGCATATCGCTGATTTGCATTGACTTTTATCACAACACCTTTGTTTACATGTGGTGCATGATTACTATCATATTTTGCAGGGTAATTTGGATGAATAGCATGTGCATTGTCAGCACTAATCATCAATGAACTTCTAACCATCTGTATATATTCTTCATAATCATCAAACATTCTATGAAGCGTATTTTCTAAAAAACTGCCTCCTGCTCCACTGACTGATTCACTCCCTACCTCTTCATGGTCACTTGCAATAAACAACATCGGTTTCTCAGTATTGACACTGCAAATACTTAGCATCGCTGTATAGCAACTGAGTAAATTATCTAATCGTGCACTTGTTATAAAATCATCTCTTAAGCCTATAAATGTGGCTTTTTGTGTATCGTAAAAACTCAGTTCGTTCGCATAAAGTTCTTTAACATCGTTAATACCATTATTTGCAAGTTGCCACTTTATAAATGCATCAAATTCAAAGTCTTCATTTGTACTCAAAACAGGACAAATATCTGTTTGTTTATTTACAGTCCTGTCCTTATTTGCCTTCTCGTCCAAATGAATTGCTAATGAAGGAATTACGGCTATAGATTTTTGCACATTTATAAGTGCGCTTTGTAAGGTATTATTTGTGTCAAGATAGCTCACACGACCCGCAAGCGACAAATCTCTGTCAAACCATGGGTTTAAAAGAAGCCCTCCATATGGTTCAATGCCAAATTTCACTACACCATACTCTTTTATCACTGCGTTTGGCTTGAGCTTTAGGTTTGGAGAATCAGTATGAGCCCCAACCATCACATAATTTTTTTCATTTTTGGGGTAAGTAAATGCAATAATAGAAGAGTCATTTCGAGTTACATAGTATTTTTCCCCAGCCTGCAGTTCCCATTTATTGACTTCATTAAGTCTAATAAAACCTGCATTTTCAAACATCATCGCCATATTGTGTGTCGCATGAAATGGTGTTGGCGAAGCATCTAAAAAGCCTAAAAGTCCTTCGTTAAAGTCTTGTTTGTTCATGTTTATTTTTTTCCTTCTATTATATTTCGCTCATCATTATTGACATTATAAAGTTTATAAACTAAAGTATCTATAGCATCTATGTTGTTTTTTATGCTTATTTCTAACTTCTCAATCTCTTCTTTTATCTCAATTTTGTCAACAGCATTGAGACTATCAAAGTGTTTTTTGTACTTTGCTATTGTCTCTTTTGCAGTCATAATTGTATTAACAAGTTCTATAAATGGCTCTTGTGTAATTGATTTGTTTACTAAATCTTGATATAATTGTTTCATCAAGTCTGATTGACGCCAGAAAGGCCTCGCTGGACTCAGAATGGAGAAATGGCCGCCCTCCCTTTCAGGCTTGGTTACATATTTAAACCTTTTATTTAGCTGCTTTGAAAAGTTCAAGTTACCAATCACAAAAAAAGATACTAAAAAGTTATTTTCGTCAAGTATGTGGAAAAATCTCCATTTTTCTAAATTTATGGAGTATATTTTTCTGCCATCTTTTATATTTTCTAAAATTTCATCATAAAGTTTATATGCAAATATATAAGGTATAAATTTTAAATACTCTTTAAGTATCTCCTTATGTCCAACAAACTCCTGTAACCCTCCTCTATTTTTAGCATATAAAAACTCACTCATATAAATCTCTTGCCCATCAAATTCAGCTATGGCATATCTCGTTTCTTTGTCATACTTTGGTTTTTTTGGCATCGTTAGGAGGTAGTCTATGTTTTTTAGGTATGGGGTTATGGTTTTTAGGTATGGGGTTATGGTTTTTGGGATTTTTGGGATGGGGAGTTGTTTTACATAAGTTTTTTTCCATCTATTTGTTCCAACACCTGATTCCGCACAGATTAAATCAAAATACCAAAATATCATCTTGGAATTTAATAAGGCAAGTAAATATTTTAAATTTTCACCTATCATGAAAAATACTGTCATCTCAGCATAATAGCCTTTAGTATCAAGTGTAAATTTTCCTAAATCACTTAATTCAATCCATAATATTTTTTCTTTTTTAAATTCATCAATATAAGCACAATTTCGAAGATTGTAAGGTGTTATTCCTTTATCTGTTCGTTTTTCTAACTTTTCATAATAGTTATTTAGATGTTCTTTTATAATTGGATATTCTTCAATATTTATAGGTGGATTATTGTGAGTATTTATCAACCACTTATCAGCAAATTCATAAGAGTATTTTTTAATGTCTCTTCCTCTTAAAAGTGGCTTTATTATCTCTGCATTTTTTCTATCAAGTTTTATAAGCTCATCTTTTTTAGCACCATCTATTATAAATGCTTCATTAAAACCTGTTTTAATACCTGAATTTATACTAATAT
>JALSLQ010000010.1 GCA_026988235.1 Sulfurimonas sp. | reverse complement strand
CAAAATACTGTTTTAATTAAAGATGCGGTTGACAGTGCCATTGTAGAAATTTTTCATGCATCATTAACGGATAAGGCACATGCAGATACAAGGTTAAGTTTTTCTTTAAATCCTCCAAGTTATTCAGCAATTCAGTATAATACAGATGGGTATATCATTGCTTACAGAGCAACGATTATTTTACGAATTAGTAGAGAATCTAAAAATATTAAAAAACAATACACTGCAAAAGGAACATATGATTTTTCAGTTGTGCCTAATGCCGTTATAACAGATCAAGAAAGATTTGATGCCATCAAATTCAGTGCTATCAAGGCTATATCATCATTTGTAGCACAGATATCTGCAGAGGGTTCACAATTATAAATTATTAGGAGAAATTTAAATGACTATACAAACTATAATAAGTAAAGCTGTCAAAAGACTCAAAATTGAAGGCAAGTTATTGACTCCAGATTTTTATGCTGAAGCTTTTTGCAAAGAAGCAAAAAAAGCAAATATGCAAGTTGAAGATTGTCAGCATTTAGAAAAATTTAATAAAATACTCAATAAAGATTTGCAAAAAGATTTGAAAAACTACAATATTAAAACGATGAATGAGTTTGTTCGTTTTTTAATCTCCAAGCTCAATAGAACGAACCCTACGCAATGTTCCGATACGCTAGAATCTGAAACATTGATGACAAAAAGAATTTTACAAGTGGTTACTGTGTTACATAATAAAGAAGCAGATGAGCTTGCTCAAAAAACACTAGATCTTTTAGAACACGGAGCGCAACCAGAGCAATTAGATCAGTTTAGGCAGCGATGGGTTAATTTTTTAACGACTTATGATGATACATTTTTGCAAAAATTAAAAGAGTATGGTCATATAGACAGTAAAGATTTGCAAAAGAGTATTGAAAGTTTACAATTAGCATGTGTAAGTACAGAAGAGTCTCAAAGTGTAAATTTACAAAAGATATCAAGACTTTTAGTTGCCTCTCTTGTCCCCTCAATTGCTTCAAGTGTGAATGACACTATCGCAAATTTAAGCGAAAAAATTCAAAACAACCCTGTTTTGCTAGAGAATTTAAGTGTAGAAAGTGAAATAAAATCTGCTATAGCTTTAAGAATTGCTCTTGATAAAGATACCGTCAAAGAGATGGTTGAGTCTATTGACGGTGTTTTAGATAAACTTTCATTGCGACTTATTGATATGATTGAACAATCTGATAATTCAACTTTAGAAATACAAAACATTAAAAAAGAGTTAAAATCTTATACTGTGGAATCGGTTACAAACTTTAAACTGGCACATAAAAGACTTTTTACCATAGCGGTTGCTTTGGAAGAAAATACACAACTCTTAAGTAAGGATTTAAAAGGTCACAGTGAAGAAGTAATTGCTTTGAGTAAAAAAGTGCATAGACTTGAAAAAGAGTTAGAAGAAGCGAAAGAAGAATCCAAAGAAGACTTTTTGACAAAACTTTATAATAAACGAGCTCTTGATGAGTTTATGAAGATAAAAGAGGGTGAGTACAAACGCTATGGGCGTAATTTTGCCATTGTGATGTTTGACATTGATTTCTTTAAAAAGGTGAATGACACTTATGGACATGAAGCAGGCGATGCCGTTTTGAGTGCATTTGCAAAAATACTCAAAAAAGGGAGCCGAACAGTAGATATTGTGGGGCGTTTTGGTGGCGAAGAGTTCTTGGCATTACTGAGTGAAACTGACAGTAATGGGGGTGTGATTTTTGCCGAGAAAGTACGAAAACATGTTGAGAAAACAAGATTTGTATATAAAGGGAAACGCATAAAAGTGACGGTAAGTGCAGGTGTATCACAACGAAGTAATCATATATCACTTGAAGCTGCTATTAATTCTGCTGATGAATATATGTATAAAGCAAAAAAAGAGGGAAGAAATAGAGTGGAGTATAAAAAGTAAGTGTTAGCAGACTTTTTAGATAATAAACCACTTTATTATGACAAAATTGACTATACGCGTATGCCAAGAGTCTATAAACGCATAAAAAACGCATTACGAATACCAAAAATCATACATCTTGTCGGTACAAACGGCAAGGGGACGACGGGGCGTTTTCTCGCTTGTGCCTTGCATTCTTTGGGCTATAATACGGGGCATTACACCTCTCCTCATATTTTAGACTTTAATGAACGAATTTGGCTCAATGGTTCAAATGTACACAACAATATTCTCAATAAAGCCCATAAACAACTTTTATTACTTTTAACTTCACAAGAAGCAGAGGCTTTAAGCTACTTTGAATATACAACTTTATTGGCAATATTTTTATATCAAGAGTGTGATTATATTATACTAGAAGCGGGGCTAGGCGGTGAATATGATGCGACTGCGGTTTTTGACAATATTTTAACGCTTGTTACGCCGATTGATTTTGATCATGAAGCTTTTTTAGGTTCAGATATTAAATCTATTGCAAGTACAAAGCTAAATGCCGTAAAAACAAAAGCTATTTTAGGAAAACAAGTTCACAATGAAGTATATGATATTGCACAAAATATAGCAAAGCAAAAGAGTCTTTCAATTTATAATTATGATAGTTATCTTGATTATCAAGACAGTGCAAAGAGTGTAAAGATTGCAAAAAATAATAATCTGCCTTGTTATTTAGAAGATAATTTAAGGCTTAGTATTGCTGCTTTGAAGATTTTAGGTCTTGCATATGATGTAGAGGATTTTAATGAAGCAAAACTTTTTGGAAGACTTTCACACCTTAGTCAAAATATTCTTATAGATGTAGGGCATAATACACTTGCAGCAAGATCAATATATAATGCTTTAAAAGAGAATAAATATATATTAGTTTATAATAGCTATAAAGATAAAAACTACAAAGAAATTTTAACTATTTTACAACCGATAATTTCACATGTAGAGTTAATACATGTAGAAGATGATAGAATAGAAGAAACAGGTAAATTAGTACAGGTTTTGGAAGATTTAAATGTAAAACATAAGAAGTTTGAGACAATTAATGAGAAAGAGAATTATCTTGTATTTGGTTCTTTTAGTGTTGTGGAAGCATTTTTAAAGGGGTATCGTGAATAATCATTTTACAGTTACTATTCATGATGACAATGGTGTCAAACAGTTTAATGTGCATAAATTTATAAAAAAAGCTTTTGTATATGCTGCATTGTTTTTGCTTAGTATTATACTTATCGCGGCAGGAACTATTTTATATTTAAATGCTAGTGTAGATAAATTGCAAAATAAAAAAAATGAAGTTGCACAAGCGTATGAAAAAATGATCAAGCAAAATGAAGCGTTGCAAAAAACTATGGGTAATACGACACAGGCTCTTTTTGCAAAAGAAAAAGAATTGGATAACTTGTCAGATTCTCTGTCTCAAATAGAGACCCTTATAGGATTAAAACCTATTGCGGATGAGTCTTTGCAAGAGAGAATAAATATGACAATGCTGAGTTCATCGCAAAGAGCAACACTTTTAGAACTTATACCAAATGGTTCCCCTGTTGTCTATCACGGCATTACGAGTAAATTTGGGTATAGAATTCATCCGACACTGCATACAAAAGAGTTTCATCGGGGCGATGATTTAAAAGCAAAACTCAATACCCCCGTATATGCGACTGCTGACGGCTTAGTTGAATGGGCGGGTATGCACAAACGCAGTGGCTTTGGGAATCTTGTCATCCTTTCTCATGTGTATGGTTTTAAAACACTTTTTGGGCATTTAAACAAAATTGTGATAAAATCAGGGCAATTTGTAAAAAAGGGTACATTAATTGCCTATACGGGAAATTCAGGATTAAGTAATGGACCTCATTTGCATTATGAGGTTCGATTTATGCATCGTGCATTAAACCCATTTTATTTTATAAAATGGACACAAAAAAATTATGATGAAATATTTAAAAAGGAGAAAAAAGTACCATGGCAATCTTTAATAATGGCGACATCACTGATAAAGGTGGTAAAACGGACTCAAACACAGCAATCATTACCGCTGGAGCTAAAATCAAAGGCGAAATAGAACTTTCATGTAATTTATACATTGACGGAGACTTAGAAGGTTTGATTAAATCTTCCAAAGAGGTAAATATCGGAAAAAATGGACATGTCAAAGGTGATATTACAACAAAACGGCTTGTTGTGCAAGGACTTGTAGAAGGCAGTATACATGCAGATAAAGTAGAAATAAAAGCAGCAGGGCATGTAAACGGAGAGATAACTTCTGTGGAACTAGTCATTGAATCCAAAGGTATATTTGAGGGGAACTCAATTATTAAAGATGCGGCGAAGCCAAAACTTAAAACAGGAAATTAATGTCTCAGGCAATTTTATTTAATTATTTCAAGAAGACGACAAAAAAAGATGCAACTGAACTTTTAATATGCGAAGATGCAAAAGAAGCCTACGAACTAGAGAATGTAGCGAAATTTTTTCATCGAGATGTTGTTGTATTTCCTGATTTTCGACCAAGTTACGGAGATGATTTACGGTCATACAAAGAAGAGTTACATGAACTTTTCTTTGCTTTGAGAAAGTATCATTTTGCAAAGCAAAAACCACTTGTTATATCTCCTTTAAAAACATTACTATTTCACTTACCAAAAAAAGAAATTTTAGAATCAACAAAATTAGAATTTGCTACCCAAATCCGCTTAAAACAATTCAAAGAGCAGATGCTTCACTGGGGTTATACTTTTGTAGATATGGTACAGGTTGAGGGAGAAATTTCTCATCGTGGGGATATTATAGATATTTTTGTTCCCTCCTCTACTAATCCTATACGGATTTCATTATTTGATAATGAAATAGAGCAGATAAAAGAGTTTGAACTTGAGTCACAAAGAACACTCGGGGATGATTTAGAAAGCTTAGAAATTTGCAGTGCTTTTTATTCTTTAGATGAAAATACACATAATGAACTTAATCAAAAAATACAAAATAGTGAGTTTGATGCCTTAAATAAGGATGTGGCTTCTTTAGGCTTTTGGCATCTTGATGATTTGGCAGAGAATTTTTTAGCCAATAAAAATGTAAAACTTGTCAGAAATCTGGATAACTTACTTAAAGATGCCTATGGCATTAATAATCCACAACTGCCTAGAGATGCTTTTGATTTAGATGTTTTAGAAGAAAATGAAAATGTGAAAGAACTTGTTGCTACTAATGTTGCACAACTTTTAAAAGTGCATCAGGATAAAAAAGTGACATTAATTGCGGCGAATAACGCAACAATTAAACAAGTTGGTATTTATGATACGAGCAATATGAATATTGTAGAAGCAGGGTATATATTAAATATTATTACGCCTGATGAACTGATTATATCCCTTAACAAAGCTGATAAAAAACGCCGTCGAAGAAAAAGCTCGATTCTTTTGGATGATTTAAAGACGGGTGATTATGTCGTGCATGAAGATTATGGTGTAGGTATTTTTGAAAAAATAGAGCAGACAGAAATTTTAGGTGGCATTAAAGATTTTATCGTTATTAAGTATGTCGGCGATGACAAAATACTCCTGCCTGTGGAAAATTTGGATTGTATTGACCGTTATATAGCCGGGGGAGGAAGCACACCTGTCCTTGATAGGCTTGGCAAAGGCAGTTTTGGAAAATTAAAAGCTAAAGTAAAAAAAAGATTGCTTGAAATTGCAGGTCAAATTGTTAATACCGCGGCAGCGAGGGCTTTAATTAAAGCACCAAAGATTTCACTGGGTAAAACAGAATTACAAGATTTTCAAAGGCTTGCAGGTTTTGAATATACGGATGATCAGACACAGGCTGTTAATGAAATTCTTTCGCAGATGGCTTCTGGTCATATTATGGACAGACTTTTAAGTGGCGATGTCGGTTTTGGGAAAACAGAAATTGCACTCAATACAATTTATGCGGCATATAAGTCTGGCTATCAGTCGGCTTTTATCGTGCCCACAACACTGCTCTCAGCACAGCATTGGCGTTCTTTAGATGAACGGTTTAAAGATTTAGGATTATGTTATGCCAAACTTGACAGATTTGTAAACACGAAAGATAAACATGCCATCATTAAAGGGCTTGCAAGTGGTGAAATAGATTGTGTGGTAGGGACACATGCACTTTTTGGATTGGAATTTAAAAAGCTTGGTGTAGTTATTATAGACGAAGAGCATAAATTTGGCGTGAAACAAAAAGAGAAGATAAAAGAACTTTATAATACCGTGCACCTACTCTCTATGAGTGCAACACCTATTCCGCGTTCGCTTAATCAGGCACTTAGTTCAATTAAGACAATGAGCCAGCTTTTAACGGCTCCAAGTGAGCGTCAAGGGGTGAGAACTTTTGTAAAAGAGTATGATGAAAAACTTATAAAAGAGGTTATCTTACGGGAGCTTCGTCGTGGCGGACAAGTTTTTTATGTGCATAATTCTATTGATCATATGCCTATAAAAATGGGTGAACTTCAAGCACTTTTACCGGATTTAAGAATGTTAATGCTCCATTCAAAGATATCTGCAGTTGAAACAGAAAAAAAGCTTTTAAAATTTGAAGCGGGTGAGTATGATGTAATGATAGCCACTTCAATTATTGAAAGCGGTATTCATATGCCTCGTGTCAATACCATTATCGTAGACGGTGCGGACAGATTTGGCATCGCTGATTTGCATCAACTTCGCGGTCGTGTTGGTCGTGGCAGTTACGAAGGTTTTGCCTATTTTATTGTACAAAACAAAGAAAATCTGACAGATGAGGCTAAAAAACGCTTGTTAGCACTAGAATCAAATTCCTTTTTAGGAAGTGGTTCTGTTCTGGCTCATCATGATTTAGAAATAAGAGGCGGTGGTAACCTCATTGGTGATGCACAAAGTGGGCATATTAAAAATATAGGTTACTCTTTGTATCTGAGAATGCTTGAAGATGC
This sequence comes from Sulfurimonas sp., assembly GCA_026988235.1. Classification (GTDB taxonomy): domain Bacteria; phylum Campylobacterota; class Campylobacteria; order Campylobacterales; family Sulfurimonadaceae; genus Sulfurimonas. The sequence continues at coordinate 18,028 of JALSLQ010000010.1, read as the reverse complement.
CATCAAAGAGTTAAGCAATACAGTAGAAGGAGAGAGAGCAAAAGTAGATGTAAAACTTACTATATCTGCATTTATTTGTGACACAATAGTACAAGAAGACAGGCTCCGTTTAGATATATATAGAAGACTTTCGCAGTGTGAAAATGCACTAGAAATTTATGAGATTGAAGAAGAAGTGATTGACCGTTTTGGGGAGCTTAATACTCCGACAAAACAGTTTTTTGAACTCATGGTTATTAAACTTTTATCGCTAGACAAAAGAATAAAAACCATAGCAAATTATGGGCAAAACATCACATTTACCTATGCTAATAATGCAAAAGAGACAATCAAGTCAGATTCAAAAGATGACGATGATATTGTAAAAGCGACACTTTATTATTTAAGAAATAACAAACCAAAAGTGCTTTAATTGGTCTATTTAACGCTTTTTTTTAGTGCCTTTGGTGCTGCAACGCTATTGCCTATAGCGAGTGAAGCGGTACTAGTTTATGACATAATGGCAGGTTATAACCTTTATGTTTTACTTATTGTTGCAACGATTGGAAATACGCTCGGTTCTTGTGTCAATTACTTTTTAGGCAAAAAAGGGCTAGATTATTTAGAACATAAAAAGTATGTAAAAATAACATCTTTTAAAAAAGCCGAAACAATGTTTGATCGCTTCGGGGCTGTTGTTCTTTTGCTATCATGGGTGCCTCTGATTGGGGATCCTCTTACTTTTGTGGCGGGTGTTTTGCATTATGATTTTAAAAAATTCTTTTTGCTTGTACTCTTTGCAAAAGGTATGCGTTATATCGTTTTGGCACTCTTTTTTTTATAATCTGTTTTACAAACCCCCAAACGGCATTAAGTTAAGCATCTTTCTCGGAACCCGTACTTTAGTGCGGGCTGAGAGTGGCAAGAGTATTGCAACAGCCGGCACTAAAGTCATAAGTATCTACACAAATATATTTTACCTAAAAGCCTGTTATTTAGGCGTTTATAGGAGATATTTACTTTAGTACCGCCGCCAGAAACAGTAATATGTATCGTATAAATTTTTAGTTTTTATTCTTTTATATACAAAAATTTAAAAAATATCTTTAATTTATACTATTTCTAATGATGAAACTGAAGTCATCACTTCCTTAAAAGCCCAAGAATAAGGGCTTTAATAGTCGAAACTATTTGTGTAGATACTTATGACTAAAGTACCGGTTCCGAGGAAGCATTAAGTTAAGCATCTTTTTTGGAACGCGGACTTTAGTCCGGGCTGAGAGTGGCAGAAAATAGCAATAGCCGGCACTGAAGTACCGGTTCCGAGAAAGCATTAATTTTTTTAGCTATAATTCTTAAAAAATAAACAAAAAGAATTATAAATTGAAAATAGCATTTATAGGCGATATATTAGGACAGCCCGGACGCGTTATGTTACGGGATTATCTTAAAAAAATAAAAGAAGAAGAAAACATAGATTTTGTGATTGCAAATTATGAAAATGCTTCGCATGGTTTTGGATTGACACTTAAAAACGCCAATGAACTTTTCTCTTACGGTATTGATGTGATGAGCGGAGGCAATCATACTTGGGATAAAAAAGATATTATTCCTCTTTTGGACACTCATGAACTGTTGCGTCCTCATAATTATCCTGATGATGTTGCCGGTACCGGATTACGCATTTATGATATTAAAGGTGAGCAACTGGCGGTACTTAATCTTATGGGGCATTATGCAATGCCTTATACCGACAATGCCTTTCGTTGTGCAAAAGAGACGGTTGAAGAACTACATGGTAAGGGTATTGAGAATATTTTTATTGATTTTCATGCGGAGGCTACTAGTGAAAAGCGTGCACTAATGATGCTCTTACAAGGCAAAGTGAGTAGTATTATAGGAACACATACTCATGTAGGCACAGATGATTTTCAAATTGTAAATGGCACGGCTTATATGAGTGATATAGGGCTTACTGGATGTCGAGACAATGTGATAGGTATGGACAAAGAAGTACCGCTCAAACAATTTCTTACAGGTTTGAAGGGTCATTTTGATATTCCTAAAAAATGCAAAAAGATTTTACAAATGGCGGTGATGGAAATAAATAATGGAAAATGCAGTGAGGCATATAAACTAAAAATATTTGATGATAACAGAGTAATCAAAACTGATGCGTGGCTCGATTAGATTTACGCAGCAGTCACTTTATAATAATTGTCGTTCGCTATGTAGGTATTGATATATTTTTGCTTTAATGCACTGTTTTTTTGGAGATTTTGAGGCTGTTTGCTCTCCTGAACTAAAGCAGTTTTTGGTTTTTGTAAAAAAGAAAAAAGTTTAGAATTTTCACTATAAGCATTTTGGGCATTGTTTATTTTATTAATTTTTGCAAACTTTGTCTTTGCGTAGTTTTTATGAAGTTCATCTTGCTGTTGTAACTGTTGCTGTAGTTGTTGTTGATTGTTTAATGTTTTATAGTTTGAAATATAATTGAGCGGTATTTTTACAGAAGAAGAGACAACTTTGTCAAGCTCATCCGAAAATGGTTTTTGCTCAGAAAAAGAACCTTTTTCACCCTTTATTTGCGTATTTTCTTCTCTTTTAAGTGAAGGTTTTTGTGCTATGTATGTGTTATATGATGAAACAAACATTTTCCCCTCCTCTTTGAAGTCGTACATACTTTACATATTATAGCATATAATTTTTTAAATTTTGATTTTTTTCACAACGCGGACTTCAGTCTGGGCTGAGAGTGGCAGAAAAATAGCAACAGCCGGCACTGAAGTACCGGTTCCAAAAAAATCAACATTTGAGTACATAATTGTTTATGCACTTAAGGCAGATGTAGTATAATTATAAAAACATTGAAGGCATAGGAATGAGTGCAAATATAGTTATAGTAGAAGATGAAGAAGATTTACTTGAGCTTTTAGAATACACCCTCCAAAAAGAGGGTTTTGAAACAATAGGGTTTTTAAATACAAAAACAGTGACTCAGATTTTAGATGAAGAAGATATAGATTTGCTTATAATGGATAGAAACCTTCCTGGCGTGGAAGGGAGCGAATTTGTAGCTAATCTGCGTGATGACGGGCTTGATATTCCGGTTATATTTCTAAGTGCCAAAGACAGTGATGAAGATATTCAAAGTGGATTTTTACGAGGTGGGGATGATTATATTACGAAACCGTTTAATATGAAAGAGTTAGTATTGCGTATACGCTCTGTGCTAAAAAGAACTTCTAAAAAACATCATGAGGGGAAACTATTATTTAGAGACTTATTGCTTGATAAAAAGAGTAGAACTTTAAGTGTTGATGGTAAGGCTGTTGAGGTTACAAAACTTGAGTTTGATCTTTTAAGTGAGTTTATTTTAAATAAAAACAGTGTATTAGATAGAGATTATTTACTTGAAAATGTTTGGGGAGACAGTGAAAATTACCAATACAAAACCGTAAATGTAGCAATAAACAGACTCAAAGAAAAAATAGACCCCCAAAAAACGAAAGATTATATTCAAACAGTTCGTGGAGTAGGCTATAAAATCTGCTGAAAAATAGCAAATTGACATATTTTTAAGTTTCTTGATTTTTCTTGGTTATATTGTTGCTTTTAGGAGTAAGAATGAGAGATTTTCGGACAATTATAGAAATTTTAAAAGAACAACTTGCAGGTGATACAAAAGCGAAGGTGTATGATAAAGATGTTGCAAATTTACTGCATATCTCACAATCCAAATTTGCCACTATTAAAAAAAGAAATTCTATGCCTTTTACTGAAATACTAGAGTATTGTCATCAAAGGGGTTTATGTTGTAGCGAAATATTTTTCGATTAGATTTTTGACTGTACGGTTACTTTTTTTGCTTCAAACATTTCTATGGCTTTTTGTATCATAGCTTCTTTGGTGATGTCCGTACCGTTTGTTTCATCTTGCACTGAGACCTCATTACAGTTTGTGACACAGCTTGCTGCACCACCGGCTTCAATGTCGCCTATTGTAGAACCACTTTGCATTTCAGGTTGTTGTTGAACTTCTTTTTCTTTTTCTTTTTTTTGTGTGCAGGCTATCCCTTTTATTTTTGTTTCAAAACTAAAGGTTTCTCGGACAAGTTGTTTAATGACAGAATATCCATGTTTGAGAACTTTTTTGCAATCTTCATCTGCACAACTTTCCCATGTAAGTGTATTGTTTTCATAGGCAATGAAGTGAATGTTATTTGTAAAACATTCACCGAGTTCGTAATTTCTATCTTTTATTTTTGCTGTGAGTGTATTAAAAGTTGCTAGATGGGCGCTTGGGGGTATTTCTTCTTTGTGTACTTGTTTGGGGGTTTCATTTGCAACTTGACCGTTCATTTCTGGCGTAGTTTCTTGGACTTTTATTTTTACAGTTTTTTGTTTTTCTTTTACTGCTTCTTCTTGTGGCATAATTATGTTTGGGCGTTTTACATCTTTTTCAAAAGATTCTATCATTTGGTCGATTTCGCGTATTTTTAAGGCTTCTATCATTTTGAAAAATATCATTGAAAGGACAAAAGAGCCGTCGGCATTGATACTAAAAAGGTATTTGGATTCACTGAGAATTCTAAAAAATCGATCAAGCACAAGGGTAGAAAAAAGAGCATCATGGTTGTACATTTTATCTTTAAGGTAGGCTATAAGCTCATCTACAACCATTTCACTTTCATAATCTTCTAAAACTTTTGTATATTCTACAAGTTTTGCATAATCTTTTGCGAAAACAGCATTAAAAAGTTCACTGATAAATTTAGGGTCAACTAGCCCGAGCATATCGGTAACAGTTGGAACATCTATATGATTTTTAGAATAAATAATGGCCTGATCAAGTAGGGTAAGCGTATCACGCAAACTGCCACTTCCACTTCTTGCAAGGATTTCAAGTGCATCGTTTTCATATTCTATGCCTTCTAATTGCAGTATATGAGCAAGATGGTCTACTATTTTGTTTGTTGCAATACTTTTAAAACGAAAGTGCTGTGTTCGGCTTAAAATAGTTGCAGGAAGTTTGAGCGGGTCTGTTGTAGCAAGGACAAATTTGACATATTGGGGTGGTTCTTCGAGTGTTTTTAACAAGGCGTTAAAAGCCTCTTTTGTGAGCATATGGACTTCATCAATAATGAAAATCTTGTATCTTGCAATGGAAGGTTTATACTTTGTCTGTTCTATAAGGTCACGAATGTCATCAATTTTACGACTGCTCGCTCCGTCCATTTCTATAATGTCCATATGACGGTTCTCTTTTGCCATGATACAGTTGGAACATTTGCCACAAGGCTGATGGCTCATCCCCTCTTCGCAAATAAGTGCTTTTGCAAAAATACGGGCAGTGGAAGTCTTTCCGCTCCCGCGAAGTCCTGAAAAAAGGTAAGCATGGGAGAGCCTGTTAGTATCGAGTGCAAGTGAAAGTGTTTGTGCAATCGTCTCTTGACCAATAAGTTCATCAAAATTTGACGGGCGATACTTTCTTGCTAAAACTTCATGCGCTGCTTTCAAATTCATACTCCATAATTAATTACATACATTTTAGCAGATATAGTGTTAAAAGAGTATATAATTCTATAAAAATAATAAGGTGCCCATAAATGGTTCCAATGAAAAAATTTCAAGAGTTGCGTAAACAATCAAACAAATTTATATATAAAAGCTATGAAATAGTTGAGAATGAAAACAAGATTATTTTGAAGTTTCATTATCAGCTTGATGAAGCGGGAAAAATCAGTGATTTTTTTCATCAGCTTTCAATAGATAAAAATAAAAAAATATCTACTAATTTTGCTATGCAAAACTGTGTGTTTCATATTGGCTTGGCGGAGGCAATAAGTTACTATAAAATTGCTGTGCCAAAAGAATTTGTCATAGAATGTGGCACTTTAAATGAAGCACAAAAGTCATGGTTTTTGAAACTTTATTTTAATGGTTTGGGAGAGTTTATCTATTTGAATTCTATTGAGGTAAAACAAGATGAGCTTGTTCGCTTTACATGTAAAGGCGAAGCTTACGAGAAAATATCTGTGCAAACACAAGAGAATGCTATAATTCCTATCGGCGGAGGAAAGGATTCTCTAGTAAGTTATGAGCTACTTAAAAATGAATTTCCCGATGCTTTAGTGTTTTCAATGAACCCCATAGTTGCTTCACAAGAAGTACTTGAAAAACACCCACAACATGCTATAGAGTTAAAAAGAGAACTTGATCTGAAAAAGATTTTAGACTTTAATGAACGCGGTTATTTAAATGGGCATATTCCTTTTTCTTCTATTGTTGGATTTGTCTCTATTTGGCTTGGATTGTTGTACAAAACAAAATATATTGTTCTCTCAAACGAATCAAGTGCGAATGAAGAAAACATCATCTATAATGGACAAAAAATCAATCATCAGTATTCAAAATCTATAGAATTTGAAAATGATTTTCGCCAATATATTTCTGATTTTGTAACAGATGATGTAGAGTATTTCAGCTTTTTACGCCCATTAGATGAGATACACATTGCCCAACTTTTTGCTACCTTTGCAAAAGAGCATTTTTTTGCATTTCGCAGTTGTAATGTCGGAAGTAAACGCAATGAATGGTGTGGTAAATGTCCTAAATGTCTCTTCACTTATATAATGCTTTGTAATTATATAGATGATGCTACACTGCAAAAAATATTTGGCAAAAATATGCTTGATGACCCGAAACTGCAAGAACTTTTTGATGCTCTTTTTCAAAGTGAGGGAATAAAACCTTTTGAATGTGTCGGGACTTATGATGAGGTAAATTATGCACTGAGTAAAAAATACTATTCGTATGCTCAACAAAAATTGCCATATCTCCTGCAAAAATATAAGCCAAAAGATGTGTCGTATTGCTTACATGTAAACTACAATGGACAAAATAACCTCCCTGAAAAATTCAAAAATAACCTAAAAAGCCATGTTGAAAAACTTAATTTCTGATTTACAACAGTACAAAAGTATCGGGATTTTCGGTTTTGGTGTAGAGGGCAAATCTTTTTATAATTTTGCACAAAAATATTTGCCAAATACAGAGCTTGTCATCATAGATCAAAATCATCCCTCTTGCGATGAAAATTATTTGCAAAAACTTTCCGAAGTAGATTTGATTGTAAAGTCCCCCGGTATCTCTTTATATAATCTCGGTATTGATTATGATAGTTACAATTTTTCATCGACGACAGAGCTCATACTCAAGTATTTTAAACATCAGATTATCGGAGTAACAGGAACAAAAGGAAAAAGCACTCTTGTAACGCTCATTGATGCCCTCCTTAAAAATGCGGGTAAAAAGAGTGTTTTGTGTGGCAACATTGGTATACCATCTTTTGATATATTATACAACCTTGACGCTACAACGACTATTGTCATGGAGTTATCCTCGCATCAGCTGTTACATGGTAACTACTCTCCCCATATTGCAATTTTGACAAATCTCTTTGAAGAGCATTTGGATTATTATAAAGATGTGCAGGAGTATTACGGAGCGAAATATAATATTTTTACGCATCAAAATGAAGATGATATTTTTATATATAATTTGCCTAAAAATTTAGAGAGAGGCTATAATGTATATGAAAATCTACTTAAACAAAATATAGAATTTACTTTGAAAAATGGTTTTATTCATAAAGCAACCCTGCAAATACTTGAAAAACTCAAAGATATTTTAGCGGTTGATGATGCAGTGTATCTGCAAACATTGCAAGCGTTTCAAACACTACCGCATAGATTAGAATTTGTGAAAAATATTAGAGGAGTCTCTTATGTAAATGATTCAATCGCTACTATTCCTCAGGCGACTATTGAAGCGTTAAAAATTCTTAAAAATGTAGATACGCTTATACTGGGAGGCAATGACAGAGGTATTGATTATAGTATATTGATAGAGTATTTATGCCAAAGTAATATTAAAAATATCATATTTTTTTCAGATACGGGAAAGAAGCTATATGACACTTTACATGTAAAAACAAAACAAAAAAACCTCTTTTTGCAAAATAACTTGCAAGAAAGTGTAAAAAAAGCTTATAATATATCAAGAAGTATTGTGTTGTTTTCTCCTGCTGCTTCGAGTTTTAATGAATATAAAAACTTTGTAGAACGAGGGGATGAATTTAAAAGATTGGTGAACAAGTTAAAAGGATAAATTATGCCGTTTATAGATGTAGATGAAGACAACTTTGATGCTGTTTTAGCAAGAGAATTTGAGAATAAAAAAGTTGTTATTTTAAAGTTTGGTTCTCATTTCTGTGATGCATGTCAGATTATGGAAATGGAGCTTGAAGAGCTTTGCGATAGGCTTGCAAATGTTTCTGTTTTAAGTATTGATATCGGTGTATCTGAGTATTTGACGACAAGATATTTTGTAGAAGAAATACCAACAACCTTGATTTTTAAAGAGGCTGAACAACAACTTTTTTATAGAACGGGCATAACCCTCGCAGATGATATGATAGATGTAATTTTAAAAGAGCGGTAGTAAATGGTAGGGTAAATCAAAATTAAGCAGATTTTCGGAACCCGTACTTTAGTGCGGGCTTTGCGGCTTTAAAGACTTAGACCTAGTTATTAGTATTCATACTCTCTAAAAATTCTGCATTGGTGGTTTTTTTACCCATAGTATTGTAAATAAATTTGAGTGCTTCGACTTCATTGTCTTGTTTGTGAAGCATTTGACGGAGAATAAATACTTTTTGTAATACTTCAGGACCAATGAGGAGTTCATCTTTACGCGTTCCTGATTTAAGAATGTCAATAGCAGGGTAGATGCGTCTGTCCGCAATTTTTCTGTCAAGTACGACTTCCATATTGCCCGTTCCTTTGAACTCTTCAAAAATAACTTCATCCATACGGCTACCTGTATCAACTAAAGCAGTCGCGATAATAGTCAGACTTCCACCGTTTTCAATGTTTCTCGCTGCTCCAAAGAAGCGTTTTGGTTTATGCAGTGCATTTGCATCTACACCACCGGAGAGGACTTTTCCGCTTGATGGGGTTACTGTATTGTAAGCACGGGCAAGTCTCGTGATAGAGTCAAGTAAAATGACTACATCACGACCAAGCTCCACTCTTCGTTTTGCTTTTTCTATAACCATCTCGGCAACTTTTACATGGTTTTTTGCAGGCATATCAAAGGTAGAACTATAGACTTCACCTTTTACACTTCTCTCCATGTCTGTTACCTCTTCAGGACGCTCATCAACAAGTAAAACCATTAAATCAACTTCAGGGTGATTTAATGTAATTCCATGTGCAATTTCTTTTAAAAGTTCTGTTTTACCACTTCTTGGAGGCGCAACGATTAAACCACGCTGTCCTTTTCCGATAGGACAAAACAAGTCCATCATACGACCAGTTAAACCTTTTTCACGATACTCAAGCTTGAACTGTTCAGTCGGGTACAACGGTGTTAAGTTTTCAAAAAGAGGTCTTTTTTTACTCTCTTCTGGTGGCAGGGAATTAACAGCTTCTATTTTTATAAGCGCATAATATCTCTCTTGATCTTTAGGCGGACGAACTTGACCTGTTACGACATCTCCATTTCTGAGTGCAAAACGCTTGATTTGTGTGTTTGAAACATAGGCATCATTGATACTTTCGTTGAAACTTTGATCGATTGAGCGAATGAATCCATAGCCGTCTTGCATGATTTCAAGTATTCCACTAAAAAGAATATACCCGCCCTGAGCAGTCTGTGCCTTTAAAATTTCAAAGATAACATCTTGACGCTTGAGCTCATTTGGCTGTTCAACACCAAGCTTAGTTGCCATATCAACAAGTTCACCAATACTTTTAGTGCGTAGTTCTTCTACGCTTGAACCTTTTACAGGTGTATGTGTTCTTGATTTTGAATTATTATTGTTGCTTTTATTGTTGTTTTTTGTATTTTTACGAGCTTGTGTAGGAGAAGTGTTTTCACTCATGAATATGACTGCCTTAACTGTATTGGATTAGGATTGTAGGAAAGATTAAAAAATACTTTGCGTATTTATCTTGTTAGTGGAATTTTACAATAACTTTAGAACTATTGTCAAGTTTTTACACTTTTAGGTTTGCTATAGCGCCTACAACCGCCGAAATCTCTCCCTTTGCCTCACTTAATGTTTTTTGTGTGCGCTCGGCCAATTTTCGTACTTCATCAGCAACAACTGCAAAACCGCGTCCATGTTCACCTGCGCGTGCCGCTTCTATGGCAGCGTTTAATGCTAAAAGATTCGTCTGGTCGGCAATGTCTGCAATGGTATCTAAAACCTGATAAATATTTTTGCTTTGTTCTTCTAGCCCTTGAAGTTTTTCATCAAATATACAATCTTTTGTTTCTTTTGCCATATAATTTTCATGCAAGCTTGCAATATCATTTAAAAGCTCTTCCTTCTTGCTTTGTGAGGTTTGAAGTTTTTCTTTTAAAATTTTGATGTTCTGTTCGTACTCATATTGAAGACCTGTCAGCTTATTTTGAAGTTTTTCATTTTTTTCTATTAAAGCGCTGTTTTCATACTTGAGTTCATCTTTTTGCTTTTTTAGTCTTTCTCTCACTTGTGCATTCTCTTCTTGCATGAAGACAATCTGTTCTTGTAAAGCTTTATTTTGTTGCTTTATTTCATTATTAAAAGTCGAAGGTGTGGCTTTTTTTCTAAAGAACAGGTATCCAACGAAAAGCCCAAAGCAAACAGAGAGTAAGGAAGCTATAAAAAGTAAAACAATATTTACACTTTTGATGACTTTATTTTTGTATAGTATTTTATTTTTATAAATTATTTTGACCGGACTTTTTGTTTCTTGTTCTTTTTTTTGAATGAGTTTTTGTGCTTCTTGATTCATTTTAAGATACAGTGTTTTTATCTTTAGAATTTTTTTCTTATCAAGGTTTTTTTTCTTATAAAGTGAGGCAATGCTTGTAAGTGTCTGCGTCTGAATGTTTTCAAGTTTATTTGCTTGTGCCTCATCTATAGAGAGAGAAGAGGTGATGTTGTCATGTGTTGTAAGAATGAGATAATAAAGAGAGACTTTCTCCTCGGCTGTCAAATCTTTTGAAAGGCTATCAACCGTGTGATTAAGTTCTTTATATGTATCCTCAATATCTGAAGCAAAAAGTGAAAAAGCAAGTAAAAAGATAAGTATAATATTTTTCATATTTTAAAAGAAGCATTTTTTATTCCTATGAAAATAAAAGTTTTTGCAAGAATTTTTTAGACATGCTATAATGTTTTGAAAATATGGAAGATTGGCAGATATGGAAAAGTTTGACTTAATGAAAATTTCGCAATTCTTGTTATTATAATCTTCTTTACTTAAATAAGAAGAATCCTAGCATTGTTTTTAATAAAATGATAAAATCTTTTTATGAAAAAAAAGTATAAAATATTAGTAACAAATGATGATGGTTATGAAGCAAAAGGACTGCGTTGCTTGGTGCATGCCTTGCGTGAACTTGAAGATGTTGAGGTGACGGTTGTAGCACCTGCAAATGAGAAGTCTGCCTGTGGGCACTCGTTGACGCTTACGAAACCTTTGCGTTTTATTGGAATTGAAGAAAATTTCTTCAAGCTTGAGGATGGAACACCGAGTGATTGTGTTTATCTTTCACTGAGTGTGATTTTTCAAGATCAAAAGCCGGACTTAATTGTAAGCGGTATTAATCGTGGCTCAAATATGGGTGAAGATATTACCTACTCTGGAACCGCTGCGGGTGCGATGGAGGGAGTGTTACACAATATTCCTTCTATCGCAATTTCTCAGGTGATGGACTTTACAAACCCAAATAATGATTTTACCTTGGCACAAAAAACTATTAAAAAGATTGTCACACAGATAAGGCAAGAGGGCTTTCCTTTGGCTGATAGAGAGTTTTTAAACATCAATATTCCTCCACAAAAGCAAGAAGCTGACATAAAAATAACTTATGCAGGCTATAGAGTTTATGCAAACGAAGCGGAGATTCATAGAAATCCACGAGGAGAGGAACACTATTGGCTTGGTTTACATCCACTCAATTTTAGAGCACGCAAGGGACATAAAGAGTTAAGCGATTATGAAGCAATTCGAGATGGTTTTATCTCTATGACGCCTATTATGCTTGATTTAAGTGCATACAAAAGTATAAAGCAACTTCAGGATTGGCTTTAAATGAGTCAGAAATATGACCGTATAAAACTATTGCTTAAAGATGATTTTACAAAGCTTGAAGATGCAAAAATCATCCTTTTAGGTGTCGGCGGAGTTGGTAGTTTTTGTTTGGATTGTTTATACAGAAGTGGTGTCAAAAACATTACTATCGTAGATTTTGATAGCTATGAAGAGTCAAACCAAAACCGTCAAATGTGGTCGGAGTTGCATGAGAATGAGACTAAGGTAGAGGCACTCAAAGAGCATTACCCTGAGTTACATGTAATCAACAAACGCATAGATGAAGCATGGGTGCAAGCCTTTGATTTTGAAGCGTATGATTTGGTTTTGGATGCCATAGATGACAGAAATGCAAAACTCGCGCTTGCGCAAAAATGCCATAAAAAACTCATCTCTTCTTTTGGAAGTGCCAAACGGCTTGACCCGACAAAGGTACAAGTAGGAGATATCTGGAAAAGTTATGGCGATAAATTTGGCTCAAAAATTAGGTATGAGTTGAAAAAGCGTGGTTTTAAGAAAAAATATAAAGTGATTTTTTCAAGTGAAGAGGCGGTTGTAAAGGAAAAAGGCAGTTTTATGGGCGTGACTGCCACATTTGGTTTGACAATGTGTGCTGAGGCAATTAAAAAAATAACAGCCGGCACTACAGAAAAAAATTTAGTTTTTTTCTAAGTCATGCTTTAGCATAGAAAGTACCGGTTCCGACGGTATTATTTGGAACCCATCCTTTAGGGTGGGCTGAGTGTGGCAAAAAAGTTGCAATAGTTGGCACTACAAAAAAGCGAGAAAAAGGAAAATAAATTTGTTTGATTTTTTAGAGAGTGATTGGTTTAATATCGGCTTGCAAATTATTTTTGTATTGCTCATATATTATGATATTAAAAAGTGGCGTGTCACGAAGAAAAAAGAGCATATGCTTAATATTGTGCTCACTATCGGTTTTGGTATTTGGGCATTGTACCCTTATTATACTTCTTATATGGGTTGGAAAGAGGGGCAAAAAAAAGAGATGCTTTCACACTGCAGGGGCGATGCAAATACAACTAAGCTTTGTAAATGCCTAGATGATGCAACATTTAAAGGCTATACATACGAAGAGTATAAAAAAATAGATAAAAATTCAAATGATTATAAAGAGTTTTTAGAAGATGCAAAAGAGGACTGTTTAGATGATTCATGGTTTTGATAAAAATTCCCCTTTGGTATGTGAGGGGATTATAGGTGACGGTTGTGGCGGTGGGCGTTTTTTTCTTGTGGAAAATGAAACACTCTTGGCATATGACCCACAGACACAAATGAATATAGTTCTTTTAGACGGTGTAAAAAATGCGAAAGCCATAAGTAAAAAAACATGTGTACTCACTATAGAGTGTGAAAATGAAGTGATATGGTTTGACCTTTCCTCACTGAAAAAAGTTTAATTTTTTAGTTTACTCTTTAGCTTTTAAAAACATAAAGCCAGCACTGAAGTACCGGTTCCGACGGTATTATTTGGAACCAATCCTTCAGGGTGGGCTGAGCGTGGTGGAGAAGTTACTGAAAGTGGTGTTTATGGTAACACCTTCTGTTTTATTTGTCACACTTTTAGAATTAATTTAAGGTTTTCTCAGCTTATGTCGATATAATTAGTGCGTAAGATAAATTTAATACAAGGAAAGAAAGATGAAAAGAAGTGGTTTTACACTTATAGAGTTGATCTTCGTTATCGTAATTATAGGTGTTTTAGCAGCAGTAGCTGTTCCAAAATTTACAAACTTAAAGCAAACTGCTGAAGCGAATAACATCATTAAAGTAACAAGCGACATGGCAAATGCAGGTGCAGAAGTGGCTGTAAATCAAAGAGATATGGAAGGCAATATTTCATATTCTTTAAAAGATCTTGTTGGCTTAAACGGAAGAAACTGGACTTGGAGTACGGATAAAAACTCAACTGTATATACCGATCCACATAATGGAAATGTTGTTGCGGATATCAATATGACTGACAGAAATACTATTGTTTATGGTGTTGACTGTAATCAGCTTGAAGATTCTAAAACACAGGCAAAATGTGCTAAAGTAAATGATGAAAACAGCACGACTGCACATACACTTACTTTCTAAGTATATGCAATAGATAAAAAGAAGAGTTTACTCCTCTTTTTATCTTCACTCTTTTAATAAAAGGCTCTTCTCTTGAAAAAAGCATTCACACTTCTTGAACTAATTTTTGTTATAGTAATCATTGGTGTTTTAGCCGCAGTTGCTGTACCAAAGTTTAGTCATCTCTCTTCTCATGCAAAAGTCTCTTCTGAAATGGCAACGGCTGCTACTGTGCAGTCTGCTTTAGATGACATTCATGCAGATTGGATAACGGCTGAGGGTGCTTTTAACTGGGGAAACTCCCAAAGTGTTGATTGTTCTGATGGAGATGATACAAATGATGGAGTTTTTGACTGTGACATCGGATACCCTACAAAACTTGGTGATTGTGCAAACAGTGAGGCATTTTCTTATATTTTAAAAAATCCAGCAAGTGTGAATGCCAAATGGAGCTGCAGTTCAAACGATGATTATCGTGGTCCCGCATCAAGTAGTAACAGCGGAGTTAATGAAAATGGCGTTGGAAAAGCAGATAGTAACGACCACTGGGAATATAGTGACACGAATGGCACTTTTGTGCTTAAAGAGGGGTAGGACAGAAGTTAAAATCCTACTGTTCCTTGAATGTCTTCAGTTCCCCATTTTTCAGCACATAATTTACGCAAATCCCCATGTGTAGAAAGCTTTATATTTCCACAATCAATTCTATCGTAGATTTTGATAGCTATGAAGAGTCAAACCAAAACCGTCAAATGTGGTCGGAGTTGCATGAGAATGAGACTAAGGTAGAGGCACTCAAAGAGCATTACCCTGAGTTACATGTAATCAACAAACGCATAGATGAAGCATGGGTGCAAGCCTTTGATTTTGAAGCGTATGATTTGGTTTTGGATGCCATAGATGACAGAAATGCAAAACTCGCGCTTGCGCAAAAATGCCATAAAAAACTCATCTCTTCTTTTGGAAGTGCCAAACGGCTTGACCCGACAAAGGTACAAGTAGGAGATATCTGGAAAAGTTATGGCGATAAATTTGGCTCAAAAATTAGGTATGAGTTGAAAAAGCGTGGTTTTAAGAAAAAATATAAAGTGATTTTTTCAAGTGAAGAGGCGGTTGTAAAGGAAAAAGGCAGTTTTATGGGCGTGACTGCCACATTTGGTTTGACAATGTGTGCTGAGGCAATTAAAAAAATAACAGCCGGCACTACAGAAAAAAATTTAGTTTTTTTCTAAGTCATGCTTTAGCATAGAAAGTACCGGTTCCGACGGTATTATTTGGAACCCATCCTTTAGGGTGGGCTGAGTGTGGCAAAAAAGTTGCAATAGTTGGCACTACAAAAAAGCGAGAAAAAGGAAAATAAATTTGTTTGATTTTTTAGAGAGTGATTGGTTTAATATCGGCTTGCAAATTATTTTTGTATTGCTCATATATTATGATATTAAAAAGTGGCGTGTCACGAAGAAAAAAGAGCATATGCTTAATATTGTGCTCACTATCGGTTTTGGTATTTGGGCATTGTACCCTTATTATACTTCTTATATGGGTTGGAAAGAGGGGCAAAAAAAAGAGATGCTTTCACACTGCAGGGGCGATGCAAATACAACTAAGCTTTGTAAATGCCTAGATGATGCAACATTTAAAGGCTATACATACGAAGAGTATAAAAAAATAGATAAAAATTCAAATGATTATAAAGAGTTTTTAGAAGATGCAAAAGAGGACTGTTTAGATGATTCATGGTTTTGATAAAAATTCCCCTTTGGTATGTGAGGGGATTATAGGTGACGGTTGTGGCGGTGGGCGTTTTTTTCTTGTGGAAAATGAAACACTCTTGGCATATGACCCACAGACACAAATGAATATAGTTCTTTTAGACGGTGTAAAAAATGCGAAAGCCATAAGTAAAAAAACATGTGTACTCACTATAGAGTGTGAAAATGAAGTGATATGGTTTGACCTTTCCTCACTGAAAAAAGTTTAATTTTTTAGTTTACTCTTTAGCTTTTAAAAACATAAAGCCAGCACTGAAGTACCGGTTCCGACGGTATTATTTGGAACCAATCCTTCAGGGTGGGCTGAGCGTGGTGGAGAAGTTACTGAAAGTGGTGTTTATGGTAACACCTTCTGTTTTATTTGTCACACTTTTAGAATTAATTTAAGGTTTTCTCAGCTTATGTCGATATAATTAGTGCGTAAGATAAATTTAATACAAGGAAAGAAAGATGAAAAGAAGTGGTTTTACACTTATAGAGTTGATCTTCGTTATCGTAATTATAGGTGTTTTAGCAGCAGTAGCTGTTCCAAAATTTACAAACTTAAAGCAAACTGCTGAAGCGAATAACATCATTAAAGTAACAAGCGACATGGCAAATGCAGGTGCAGAAGTGGCTGTAAATCAAAGAGATATGGAAGGCAATATTTCATATTCTTTAAAAGATCTTGTTGGCTTAAACGGAAGAAACTGGACTTGGAGTACGGATAAAAACTCAACTGTATATACCGATCCACATAATGGAAATGTTGTTGCGGATATCAATATGACTGACAGAAATACTATTGTTTATGGTGTTGACTGTAATCAGCTTGAAGATTCTAAAACACAGGCAAAATGTGCTAAAGTAAATGATGAAAACAGCACGACTGCACATACACTTACTTTCTAAGTATATGCAATAGATAAAAAGAAGAGTTTACTCCTCTTTTTATCTTCACTCTTTTAATAAAAGGCTCTTCTCTTGAAAAAAGCATTCACACTTCTTGAACTAATTTTTGTTATAGTAATCATTGGTGTTTTAGCCGCAGTTGCTGTACCAAAGTTTAGTCATCTCTCTTCTCATGCAAAAGTCTCTTCTGAAATGGCAACGGCTGCTACTGTGCAGTCTGCTTTAGATGACATTCATGCAGATTGGATAACGGCTGAGGGTGCTTTTAACTGGGGAAACTCCCAAAGTGTTGATTGTTCTGATGGAGATGATACAAATGATGGAGTTTTTGACTGTGACATCGGATACCCTACAAAACTTGGTGATTGTGCAAACAGTGAGGCATTTTCTTATATTTTAAAAAATCCAGCAAGTGTGAATGCCAAATGGAGCTGCAGTTCAAACGATGATTATCGTGGTCCCGCATCAAGTAGTAACAGCGGAGTTAATGAAAATGGCGTTGGAAAAGCAGATAGTAACGACCACTGGGAATATAGTGACACGAATGGCACTTTTGTGCTTAAAGAGGGGTAGGACAGAAGTTAAAATCCTACTGTTCCTTGAATGTCTTCAGTTCCCCATTTTTCAGCACATAATTTACGCAAATCCCCATGTGTAGAAAGCTTTATATTTCCACAATCAATTCTATACTTAATGACTCTCTCGTCTAAGTCTAGAGTAATTCTCATGACAACTGCTGGAGTTGAGTAATCCTCATCGCGCAATGAGTAAGTTCCATCTTTGTTGTAGGATCCAGATTGTGTATAGTTCCATTTTAAGTTCTTGACAAGTTCTAACTCGTTTATAAATAAGACATCATTTAGCTTAAATGATGTATTGTCCTCTATATACATATAGTTTAACGCAAGCTCAGTGGCATTTTTTACGCCACTTGTCAGTGTATATGACATACTCTCTATGACAGAGTGGTTTTTTACATTTAAAAATTTTGGAATTGCTACAGCTGATAATATGCCTATGATAACAATCACAAAAACGAGTTCAAGAAGTGTAAATGCTTTTTTCAATTATTTTCCAAAGATAAATTTTATGCTTATTATAGCGTTTTAAACTTAATAATTTTCTCAGATATTTACCCATAAAAACTTTATAA
>JALSLQ010000009.1 GCA_026988235.1 Sulfurimonas sp. | reverse complement strand
ACATGTAATATGGCAAAATTACCCTTGCCTTTAAACTGCAGTGGAATTTCATCGACTATAAAGTCTTCTTGATTTTGTTCAAATTGAAAGTGTATTGTGTTTTTGTTTTCTAAGTATTCTCTGTTCACATTATTCCTTAGAGTTGTAAGAACTTCAGTTCTTTACTAGCTTTTGCACTATCTTTTTTAATCGCTGCTTTGAGTTTTTGTATTGAGTCAAATTTTTCATTATTTCGTATAAAATCCACAAAAGAGATTTCAGCTTTGTCTTTACATGTAAACAATCCATCAAGTACATGCGTCTCTACCGCAAAACTGCCATCAGTCGTGACACGATGCCCTATAAAACTCACAGAAGGATGGAAATGTTCTTCATCATCAATACGAGTAAGCGTAACATACACCCCTTCTTTTGGCAATAAAAAATCTTTTACATGTAAGTTGATGGTCGGAACAAGTTCCCGTGAACCTAAGCCTTGCCCATCAACTCTTTTTCCTTCTATTGTATAGTTATGCCCTAAAAATTCATTTGCACCTTTTATGTCACCTATTTGAAGTTTCATTCTTATTTCATGCGAATGTACCGAATCATTTTGATGTTTTACTTCATCTACCACAATAACTTCTCCGTCAAATAAATTTTTTAAATCATCCGATGAGTATTTTCTATCTTTACCAAAATGAAAATCATAGCCAATCACTATTTTTTGCAACTTAGGGAATTTCTCTCGTAAAAAAGTAATAAATCCTTTTCCATTAAGATGGCGAATATCATCAAGTTCAAGATACAAAATTTTATAATTTGTATATTTTTTCCTATACTCTTTTGGAGTCAAATTTGCATACCCTGTATTTATAACGACAATCGTACCATTGTCATCTAGCTCATTAAACAAAGCTTGATGCCCTATATGTATGCCATCAAATCCACCAATAGCTATGGATGTGGTTTCTTTCATTCTTACCTCAGCGCTAATTTATTACATTATAGTATATATTCGTAAAAGAAATCAATAGTATTGCCTCTAAGAATAATAATTTGCTGTATAATAATGTTTTCAAAGGAATTAGCTGAATGAAAGAGGATATATCTGCTTTAAAAAATTATAAAAAACTTATTTTACAAAACCCGAAAAACAAAGACCTAATCAACCAAATTCCTAAAGAAAATCTTGTTACCACCCTTTTAAAACTACCGCATGAAGTTTTTCAAGAAGTACTTTATATGCTACCTTATGAAAAATTAGCTCAGGCAATCACCTTAGACACAAGCAATAAAGCAAAACATATCATCAATAGAATTGATAAAATAGACGCATCTCTGCAAAAGCGTATTTATGCACTTCTACCCGAAGAGTTACAACAAAAAATCAAACAATTACTCAAATACAACGACACAGAAGTAGGTGCCTATATGCATCTTGAATATTTATGTACATCATTGGATGAAACTATTGTAGATGTTAAAACAAATATTACTGCATTTAACAAGCTTAATACGCATACACCTTTTATTCAACTTTTTATATGTAACAAAAAAGAACATCTTCTAGGTACTGTAGATATTGCAAAACTTATAACATATGATGAAAATACAAAGTTCAAAGAATTACTAAAAAATAATGAATTGCATAAACCTTTCTTTATTAACCATCATGCACCCATAGATAAAGCAGTCGAACTATTTGAACTTTTTAACCTCTCTTCACTTGCTGTTGTAGATAAAAACGGAAAACTTTTAGGCAGAATACTTTTTGATGATGTTTATACATTTATACGCGTTCAAGAAGAAGCACAAGCACTTACACTCTTAGGAACACACCATCAGGCAGAAAAAAGTTTTTTCACTGCACAACCAAAAAGACTAGAATGGATTTTTATCAATCTTTGTGCAATCTTACTCTCTGTTTTAGTTGTAAATTAC
This sequence comes from Sulfurimonas sp., assembly GCA_026988235.1. GTDB lineage: Bacteria > Campylobacterota > Campylobacteria > Campylobacterales > Sulfurimonadaceae > Sulfurimonas. The sequence continues at coordinate 70,582 of JALSLQ010000009.1, read as the reverse complement.
TTTAAAGGCACTATAGAACAAATCGTCACTCTTGCCGTTTTAATGCCTATAGTTGCAGCACTTGGTGGCAATGTCGGAAATCAGGCCGTCACAATTACAGTACGGCGTCTCGCAATAGGGGACATAAGTTCACAGCGGGCATTGCAATTGATACTCAAAGAATTCGCCATCGGTGTTGCCAATGGACTTATAGTAGGAATTTTTGTCGGAATTATTACTTACCTCTGGTTTCATCAGTATATGTTAGGTGTTGTTGTTGGCGCTGCTATTATATTGAACCTTTCTCTTGCCGGACTCATAGGCTCATTTTTACCCATATTTTTTAAACATTTCAAGATTGATCCAGCGATTGCTTCCCCACTATTACTAACAACAGCAACCGATACTATGGGGTTTTTTATCTTTTTAGGCTTGGCAAAGGTTATTTTACTTTAGAAAATAATAACACCACTCTTGATTGCCCTCTTTTCCTGTCAATTTTGAGGGAGACTTTTTCACTAACTGCCAATTTTTTATGGCACAAGCATCTTCAAACTTTTGCATAGCCCGTTTTATTGCTTTTTGATCCAAAACCACACCGTTTTTGTCACGCTTTGCCTCACGCCCCACCTCAAACTGCGGTTTAAAAAGTAAAACAATGTCACCCGATGCAAGTCTGTCAACATCATCCAAAATATAAAGCAAAGAGATGAAGGCAACATCACTAACAATAAGCTCAAATGGCTCATTCGACTCAAACTTACGAATATCACACCCTTCATAAACATTTACACGATTATCTTCACGCAAGGAGTGATGCAACTGTTCTCGTCCCACATCCACACAACTAACCGCTTTTACATCACGCTCAAGCAACACCTGAGTAAAACCACCCGTAGAAGAGCCAATATCCAAGGCTATTTTACCCTTTACATGTAAGCCAGTTTCTTCTAAAAAATGCTCAAGTTTCAAAGCAGCGCGAGAGACATACGCTTTATGTTGTGCCACGACCACCTCATCATACTCATCTACTCCAAAAGAGGATTTTTTTATGACTTTATCATTAACATAAACAAACCCCTCTTTCACAAGAGTCTGTGCTTTATTCCTACTTTCGACAAAATCATTTTTCACAAGGTAACTATCTAATCTTTTCATAGCGACATCATATTCAATCTTCCCTGATTTAAATCTTTTTTTCACACGGTAATTCAAAACTCAGTTATATATTAAAAAATTGTTGATTTTTGGAACGCGGACTTTAGTCCGGGCTGAGAGTGGCAAGAAAGTTGCAATAGCCGGCACTAAAGTACCGGTTCCAAAAATACATTAACTTGAAAACCTAGATTCAAAATATAAAAATAGCTGGGTTTTGAATTACCGTGTTTTTTCAACGCTTTACCATTCCTTTACGAACGAGTGCTACACTTTTACTGAAACAAATATTTTAAAATACAAGGATTTAATTATGGTTACAGTTTTTACAAAATTTCCAATCAAAGAAGAGTTTTTCAAAGAGTATACAACACATTTAAAAGAAGCCGTTGTCAAACATGAAATGGACAAACAAGCAGGATTTGTAGATATGAAACTACTCGCACCGCAATCTGTTCCTCATATGAGTGAAAACAATATGTTTATCATTGAAACCATTTGGGAAGATATGAAAAGTTTTATGGCATATACACAAAGTGATGCCTTTAAAAAATCGCACGAAAATATGCCTCCGCGTGATTGGTTTGCAGGCAGACCTGAAGTAGAAGTTTACGAAACAATTGATTAAAAAAGCATACAAATAAATATGAGTAAATTTGTAAATTTTGTTTATTACAATGTTATAGTTTATGTTCTTTATAGCATTATAGATTATATTTTTACATTTTTGCATCTTTATAGTTCATCACAATTAGGCAAAAACCTGCTTGTCATGCCAACGGATTCAGATATCACCTATATTGTTATCAATATTGTCATATCTTCTGTGGCAGGGCTTTATATTTTGAAAAGAATAAATACATATAACTAAATTATTACTCTTTTACAGTAAGTTTTTCATCTCCTCTTCGTTTAGCGTTATAACACCCAAACTCACAGCCTTGTCATACTTGCTGCCGGCATCTTCACCATAAATGAGATAGTCTGTTTTTTTACTGACACTCCCACTTACCTTTGCACCAAGTGCTTCGAGTTTTTCTTTTATAAGCGGTCGAGGCTCGCTCATGGTTCCAGTGAGAACAACCGTTTTTCCTTTAAAAGGGTTCTCTTTTGCCTCTTCTCTTTTGCTTGGAGGTACAGGCTGAAGAATCTCTTGAAGTTTGACAACTGTCTCTTCGTTCACGCGCATAAATTCCAAGTAACTCTCTGCCATCTCTTCACCTATGCCATCAATTGCAATGAGCTGTTCTTGTGTTACATGTAAATAGCCCAGACCAAAAGCCTCTGTTATCATTTTTGATGCCACTTCTCCGATGTGTTCAATCCCAAGTGCATTGATAAATCGCCACAGTTCACACCCTTTTGCACGCTCTATGGCATTGAGTAAATTTCTCGCTTTTTTCTCTTTGAAGCCTTCGAGTTGCAACAATTTTTCCATGTTTAAGTCAAACAAATCAAGCACACTTTTTACAAGCCCTACATTAAAAAGCTGTTCGACTATTTTGTTGCCCAGTCCGTCAATATTCAAACATTGCTTGGAAGCAAAATAGATAATGGAGTTGACAACTCGTGCTTCACATGTAAGGTTTTGACATTTTATCAGCACATCTTCTTGCAGCAGTTCACTCCCGCACACAGGACAGTTTTTAGGTCTCTCAACTTTAACTTCACTTCCATTTCTCTCATGCACTAAAACTTTTACGATTTTAGGAATGACATCCCCGCTTCGCAAAATGATAACCTTGTCTCCTATACGAATATCCATACGCTCTATTTCATCAAAGTTATGCAAGGTTGCCCGTTCAACCACAGCACCTTCAATCTCTGTCGGCTCCACTATAGCCACAGGAGTAACAACGCCTGTGCGCCCAACCTGCAGTATAATATCTTTGACACGCGTAATTTTTTCCACTGCCGGAAATTTATATGCCACTGCCCAACGCGGTACTTTTACCGTATAACCCATATCTATCTGCGCTGCTATTTCATTTACCTTTACCACCATACCGTCAAGCATCATAGGATAACTCTCACGCTCTTCTTTCATGCGCTCATACATTGCTTCTATCTCATCGTAGCCTTTTGTCACGGCACGCAGTGGCGGTTTGCGAAACCCTAAATCATAAATATATGCCATTTTATCACTCAAAAGTTTGTGCGGCAGAGTGTTTATACCGACACCGTAAGGTAAAAATACAAGATTTCTTTTTGCGGTTATGCTTGGGTCAAGTTGTCGCAAACTCCCAGCTGCTGCATTACGAGGATTGGCAAAAGGAGGCTCGCCGTTTTTAAGACGCTCTTTGTTGATTTTTTCAAATTCATCTTTAAAAATGACCACTTCCCCACGAATCTCTATAAGCTCTTTATGCTCAATGCTCAAAGGAACCGTTTTAATCGTCTTCACATTTTGTGTGATAAGCTCGCCTACTGTTCCATCTCCTCGGGTGATACCCTGTTGCAGTTCACCGTTTTCATAAATAAGATTCAGTGAAGCACCATCATACTTTGGCTCACAGTAAAAAGTAATATTTTTATCAAGTCTGTAGGCTTTTTCCAGCCACTTTTGCAACTCCTGCGCATTAAAAATATCTTCCAATGACCACATCCGTGAAAGGTGTTTTGCTTTAACAAAACCCTCACTGACAACATCGCCGACCCTTTGTGTAGGAGAATCTTTTAAAATATCCCCGTGATGCGCTGCTTCATACTCCTCTACCTCTTTATAAAGCTTGTCATACTCTTCATCCGTCATAATAGGATCGTCTAAAACATAATAATGATAGGCCCACAGATTTAATTTTTCTACTGCTTGTTTATACTCTTGTTTATTCATACTGAAATATTAGCTTAAACTTGCTAAAATTATGAAAAATAAATATATGATAATTCAAAATTTAGTTTGATGCTTTCTCGGAACCAAGGTTTTAGTCTTTAAAGACACAAAGCCCGCACTAAAGTACGGGTTCCAAAAAAGATGCATACTTAACAGCACTCTTGGAACCGGTACTTCAGTGCCGGCTGTTTCAAAAATTGAACAAAAATTTAAATTACTGTCTGACAAATAAAGAGGATGAAAACAATGGCAATGATAATGGCAAATTCAAAAAAAGCACAAGAGGCATACACTCTCGTAAGTGCTTTACAAAAAAGATTTGTTGACAAACTCGATGCCCTTTCACAAAACTTTGGAGCCAATAAAAAGTTCAAAGAAGTTACATGGCTCAGAGATGAAGGGCAACACGGAGGCGGAAACAGATTTGAAGCACAAGACAAAGAGCTTTTCAATACAGCAAGTGTCAATGTTTCACAGGTGCATTATGATGACAATCCAGATAAAAATCTTCAAAGTGCCACAGCCGTTTCAACCATTATCCATCCCGACAATCCACATGTTCCCTCTGTACATATTCACATCAGTCTGACAGAGTTGCGTAATGCGCCTTCGTACTGGCGGATTATGGCTGATTTGAATCCTGCTATTGCTAATGAAGAAGATAAAAAAACTTTTGATGATGCTCTGAAAAAACTTGGAGGAGAAAACTATGAAACAGGCAAAACACAGGGAGATAAATACTTCACGATTCCTGCTTTGCAAAGAACACGAGGCATCTCCCATTTTTATCTTGAAAACTATAAAACAGAACATAAAGAGGCTGATGCAGACTTTGCAAAAAGTTTTGGAGAAGGCATCATTGACACATACATTGACATTATTCAAAATGCTTTTCAAAACAGAACAAAAATTTCAAAAGAAGATATGCAAAAACAGCTTGATTACCACACACTCTATCTTTTTCAGGTACTGACCCTTGACAGAGGAACAACCTCAGGGCTCTTAATTCACAATCAAAATGATGTCGGTATTATGGGTTCTTTGCCTTTACATGTAAACAAAAAACTCCTGCTTTCATGGAAAGGAAAAGTACCAAAGCCTCAAGATGAACTGGTACAAAACATTGCAGATGCTATAAACGACAATGAAATAATTGACACACAGGCAAAAGAAAAATTAGCTCAAGTTGTGCGAACATATTACAAAAAATACCCTCAGGCACTCAGTATGCAGGCAAGCGGAAACACAATTCAAAATACTGTTAAAAACCATAAAAATACAGTTTTTTTCCGATAGATTAAGTTTCAGTTTAATTTGTCATATTTTTAACAATTAAATGAACGATATTTGTGTTATTTAATTTGACAAGAATAATTCTTTTACATATAATGCTTGTTAATAATGTTGTAGTAAATGACTTAATTAAAAAACAGTAAGAATATAAAGGAATTAAAAGTATGAATGAAATCATTTGTCCAAATTGTAAAAAGGCTTTCAAGATAGATGAGTCAGGATTTGAAAATATACTTAAACAAGTTCGTGATAGTCAGTTTGAGGAAGAATTAGAAAATCGACTTGCCCTAGCAGATAGAGAAAAAGATAGTGCGATTAAACTTGCAGAAGCGAATATTAAAAACTCTTTACAAAAAGAACTAGCAGAAAAAGATAAGCAACTTACTGAATTAAAAGCTAATAGTGAGTCCGAACTGATTAAAAAATTAGCAGAAAAAGAATTAGAAATCTCGGAAATAAAATCTAAAGCCATAAATGCACAAAGTGCAAAAAAGCTTGAGGTTTTAGAGGCTACTAAAAAAATAGAAAAAGAATGTGATGAGCTTACCCATGAATTAAAAATAAAAGAGAATGAAAAAGAATTACTTGAGAAATCCATTAAAGAACAGTTTACAAATCAACTTGTCATAAAAGATGAAGTTATCAGAATGAAAGATGATGAAATTAATCGTCTCAAAGACTTTAAACAGAAGCTTTCAACAAAAATGGTTGGTGAAACTTTAGAGCAACATTGTGAGATTGAATTCAATAAGCTTAGAGCAACAGGTTTCCAAAGTGCTTATTTTGAGAAGGACAATGATGCCCGTGGAGGTAATAAAGGTGATTATATTTATAAAGAAAATGATGGACAGAACAATGAAGTTATTTCAATTATGTTTGAAATGAAAAATGAGAATGATGAAACTGCTAGTAAAAAAAGAAATGAAGACTTTTTTGCAAAATTAGATAAAGATCGTAAAGATAAAAATTGTGAATATGCTGTTTTAGTTTCTCTTTTAGAATCAGATAATGAATTTTATAATACAGGCATCGTTGATGTTTCATATAAGTTTGAAAAAATGTATGTAGTTCGTCCTCAATTTTTCATTCCAATAATCACACTGCTTAGAAATGCTGCCATGAATTCAATGAAGTATAAAGCAGAATTAAATATGATGAAAAATCAAAACATAGATATAACTAATTTTGAAGATAAAATAAATACATTTAAAACAGGATTTGCAAAAAATTACGATTTAGCTAGTCGTAAATTTAAAACAGCTATTGATGAAATTGACAAGACAATCAGTCATCTTCAAAAAACAAAAGATGCTTTGTTGTCATCAGAAAATAATTTACGCTTAGCCAATAATAAAGCTGATGATTTAACCATTAAAAAATTAATCCATGGAAACCCTACAATGAAAGCAAAATTCGATATAGAAAATACAAAATAAATCTAAACAAGGACTTGGAGAGTTGGCATAAACGAGACCGTTCAAAAAACTAAACAATGCATTGTTTGAATTTTAATAAAATGATAACAAAAAAATTAAACTTTGGTATATAACCACTCTTTTTTAGAGTATAAATACGAGTAAATAATACCTTTTATTAAAGTCTCTATATTCATTATTGCAAAAATCACAAAAACCCCAAAACCCATTTTATAGGCTATATAAGAAGGTATCACACGAAAAAGCCATAAAGATGTCACATTCACTTTAAGCGTTGTTTTTGTAGCTCCAGCACCACGAAGTGCAGCAGAATACACAAACATAATTGCCAACGGAATCTGTGCAAGTCCGACAAGTATCAAATACTCTGAAGCAACCGCAATGGTCAACGCATCTTTGGTAAAAAAGCTCACAAGAAACTCCGGAAACAGTATCATAACAAGCCCGACACTTCCCATAAAACTATAAGCAATTCGTCCGGAAATAATACCCATATTATAAGCTCTTTCAAACTCTTTTTTCCCTATATTTTGCCCCACTAAAGCCATAGCGGCAATGGCAAAACCAAAGCCGGGCATAAAAGCAATCCCCTCAACGCGAAGTCCTACCTGATAGCCTGCAAGTTCTGCCGTTCCATAAGCAGTGATGATGGAGACAAAAACCAAAAAGCTCATACTTGATATGCCACGGTCAAGGGCTGCACTCCAACCAACTTGCAAAACTCTTTTAACATCTTTGGCGCGTATAATCGGTATAAAATCAAGACTAGAATTCATCTTTTTTATAAGTATATAGTAGGCAATCACATTAAATATATATGAGATTACCGTAGCAATGGCAGCACCTTCTATACCCCTTGCTTCAAATCCAAAATGCCCAAATATCAATACATAATTCATAAAAGCATTCATCCCTGCCGAAGAGAGTTTAATATAAAAAGAACTTTTCGTATCGCCTGCAGCGCTCAGAGCATTGTAAAGCAAATTATCTAAAAATATAACGACAATGCCGAGTGAAAGAATTTTAAAGTAAATACTTCCCTGCTCTATAACAGCAGGTGTTGCTCCCATCCAAGCATAAAAATGTGTACTCCCAAAATAACCGCCTATTGTTACGAAAAAAGCTAAAATCACTGCCAGAATAACAAGTGAAAACAGAAGTGCCGAGGCTCTGTTTTTTCTACCCTGCCCGATAAAACGAGAAATGAGCGCATTACCGCCTATGACATACAAAGTCATTAATACATTGACAATCATCATAAACTGCATACTCATACCAACAGCTGCAAGTGCCGCAACATTGACAGTTCCTACCATCAGCATATCTATAAGCACCTGTAAAATATCTACAAGATGTTTGAGTGCTGCAGGAAAGGCAAGGGAGAGGACTTTTTTAGTATCTTGTGAAATTATTTTTGAAAAAATTGTGCTACCTCTTGCATCGTCTCTATCAGTGCCTCTTTTGTTGCAAATTCCAAGACTTTTTTATCTCTTTGTCTTTCTCCCGGTGGCGTATAATCAAATACAAGCACATAATGTATCAACTTTACTTTCTCACCGTACAAATCAAACCACTCCAAACTCATTTCGGCAATTTCACCTTGCATATCTATCACGACTGCACCGTACAAGCGTGTTAAATTTTCTAAACTGATGTCACCCTCTTTTGATTTGTAAATCATTCGTCTACCTCTTGTAAATTTTTGCTCATCGCACCCTCTTTCATCTTCAAATATGCCAAAAAGCCAAATATCGTGCCTACTACAATAAAACCTGCACCAATCAGATCATCTTTTTGCACTGCCATCACAATCCAGCAAATATCCGCAAAAAGATAAACAATAACTGCCTGATAAATCTTCCCCTTATAAGTAAGATACGCACCGATATTTAACAGTAACCCACCGAAAATTGCAAAACTCATCATGAAATCTCTTTTATATTTTGACTTTGTATTACATATTTATAGTAAATCGCACCTATAAAAAAACCACTGCCCATTATAACCGTAATTGCCTCTAAAGAAAATGAATGTGTTGCAAAAAAGCCTATCATATAGGATGTAAAAGCAGCTGAAGACAAGAACAACATATCATTGTAAGCAACTATACGCCCATAATATTTTTTTTCTATATTTTTTTGCAAAAGCGTATAGCTGTAAGACCACAAGGTCGTCGTAAAAAAGCCTACAACGACACTTGCTGCTAGAGAAAGGTAAAAATTATGCATTACAAAAGCCCATAGCCAAACAGCCAAACCCTGTGCTATAAATATATAAATGAGTCTTTTATTATTTATCCACTTTCCGATAAATATAGGACCTATGACAAGTCCTATTGCCCGTGCTGAGTGTAATAATCCAAGTGCGAGTGATGTTGCTATGATGGAAGCATAATATTCATCTACCATCAGCGCCACCAAAGCATCAAATGCCGTTAAGCCGACAAAGGAATGAAGAACCATCAAATGCAAGGCTTTAGGATTCCCTTTTAAATACACAAAAGTTTCTTGTATCATAGCAAAAATATTTTCTTCAATATGAAGTATTTCAATTCTTATCTCAGTACCATAAAGTAAAACAAAAGCTACTATAAACATAAAACTATCAAATAAAAATGCTGTTTTTATGCCAAACCAATACACAACAAAACCACTCACTGCCATCCCTAATGTATAAGATAATGACCAAATAATGGAGTGTAATTCATTAGAACGCCGTAATTTATCACCATGAAGAATTTTTGGTAAAAGTGACATCTCTGTCGTAAAATAAAACGAAGCGGCTGCCATTTTGAAAAATATCAGCACATATAAGAATACTAGATCCGAGAGCTGAGTGATAAACACTAAAGATACTGTAGCCAAAATTTCAACCACAATGAGCGTTAACATCAATTTTTTCGGGCTCACTCTATCTATAACAGGACCTGAAAATGGTGCTTGAATTACACCTGCCAAAAAATTCAGCATCGCAACAAAAGCAACCACAGAAGCTGCAACATTCATTTGAATCAACAAAGTGTAAATAGCAACATTAGAAAACCAAGCGCCAAAATAAGAAATAAGCTGAATGACAGAGAGTTGTCTGAGTACTTTTTCTTCTTTTAAAAGTGTTATATATTCTTTCATAAGCGCAAGATTATCATAAAATTTTTAGGATAAACAAAAAAATCAAATATTTTTCTAAAGTTATTAAATTATTTGTCGATTTTATCATTAATAATTATACTTTTAAGAGGAGTATGTCATGGATGGCATTGCAAATGTTGCAAGACAACAACAATCACAGGTAGCTTCTGCAGAGGTTCAAGGAAGAACACAAAATCAATCACAGCAAGTTCAAAACAGTACACAGACAAGTACAAAACAGTCTGATGCAAGTAAAGAGATGCAAAATTCTGCAATAAACAGTGCAAAAAAAATGGATTCAAAAGAGAGTGTTGAAGATTTGGTAAAACAACTCAATGACGCACTTGCACCACTCAATACAAATATAAAATTCGGCGTGGATAAGAATGATATATTTTATGTAGCTGCAATTGACACAAAAACAGACAAAATGATTCGCAGGTTTCCGGCTGAGCAAGCACATGAATTTTTACCAAAAATGCAAGAGGTTAGCGGAATTTTATTTGATTCCAAAGGGTAAGATTGTTCTTTACATGTAACCATATCTTTAGTAATCTTTACTAAAAAAAACAAATGCAAAACTCATAAGAAACTTCTCACCTATTTTTAGCTATAATCGCGGTAATTATTTTATTATCAAAGGTTTTTTACATGAAGAAAAGTGTTAAAAAAGTTGTTTTGGCATACTCTGGCGGACTTGATACCAGCGTTATATTAAAATGGCTACAAGATGAATACAAATGCGAAGTTGTTACATTTACGGCAGATTTAGGACAAGGCGAGGAGCTTGAACCCGCACGCATAAAAGCACTTGAACTTGGCATTAAACCTGAAAATATTTTTATTGATGATTTGCGCGAGGAATTTGTAAAAGATTTTGTTTTCCCAATGTTTCGAGCGAATGCAATTTATGAAGGCGAGTATCTTCTTGGAACTTCTATTGCCCGTCCTTTGATTGCAAAACGACAAGCAGAAATTGCAAAAATTACCGGTGCTGACGGTGTATCTCATGGTGCAACAGGTAAAGGGAATGACCAAGTGCGTTTTGAAATGGGCTACCTCGGACAAGATTCTACACTTACAATCATTGCACCATGGCGTGAATGGAATTTAAACTCTCGTGAAAAACTTTTAGCCTATGCTGCTGAGCATGGTATTCAAATTGAGAAAAAAGGGAAAAAATCTCCTTATTCAATGGATGCAAATCTGCTTCATATCTCTTATGAAGGCGGTATTTTAGAAGACCCCTCTGCTGAACCAGAAGAGTCTATGTGGCTATGGACAACTGCACCTGAGAAAGCACCCGACACTCCAGAATATATAGAAATTGAGTACAAAAATGGTGACCCGATTGCGATTAACGGAGAAAACCTTTCACCTGCTACTATGCTAAAAACATTAAATGAATATGGTAATAAACATGGAATTGGTCGTGTTGACATCGTTGAAAACCGTTTTGTCGGTATGAAAGCCCGTGGATGTTATGAAACGCCGGGTGGAACGATTATGCTCAAAGCACATCGTGCAATAGAATCAATTACGCTTGACCGCGAAGCAGCACATTTAAAAGATGAAATGATGCCTCGTTATGCAAAACTTATTTACAATGGTTTTTGGTTTGCACCTGAACGAGAAATGTTACAAGCAGCCATAGACCAAACACAAAAATGGGTCGAAGGGACTGTACGATTAAAACTTTATAAAGGAAATGTTACGGTAGTTGGAAGAAGCTCTGATGTGTCACTTTTCAATCCTGAATATTCAACTTTTGAAGAAGATGAAGTCTATAATCAAAAAGATGCAGAAGGTTTTATAAAACTTAATGCATTGCGTTTTATCATTGAAGGTAAAGCAAGAAACAAATTCAAAAATAAATAGGAAAGAGATATGAGTATGATTAAAATTGACATGAATTCACCAGAATTTCAGGCAGAATTAGAAAAAACAATAAAATTTACAGATAAGGTAAATGCACAGTTCGGTTGGGTTTATAATCCGCAAGAAGATGTAAACGAAGGTGTACAAATGGGTCTTGCCCGTAACAAAATGATGTACAAAAAAAGATTTTGCCCTTGTTTTATGGTTGAAGAAGTTGATGGAAAACCAAAATCAGTTGATGACAGAATTTGTCCTTGTAAACCGGCTATTGAGAAAGAAATTCCTGAAGGCGGTGTCTGTCACTGTGGAATTTTCTGTACTCCAGAGTTTGCAGAAAAAAAGCGTATTGAGTTAGGTATGGAAGAAGCAGCACACACGCATTCTAGAGGACTTACCAAAGAAGAATGTGAAATGCTTGTCAACAAAGACGAATTAGACGGTGATGAATTGGTTTCTCTCCTTGAAGCAAGAGAACTTGGCATGGTCAACTTTAAACTTGTCGATGTACGCGAATATATGGAATGGCAAATGGGTCACATTAAAGGTGCTGATAAGCTTGTCCCAACAAGCTCTTTTTTTCAGACATGGGAAGAAACAAATTATGCAAAAGATGAAAATATCATCTTATATTGTCATGTAGGAAGTCGTTCGGCACATGTAGCAAGAATCCTTACAGACAACGGATATAGCAAAATAGGCAACTTAACAAATGGTATCGTCGCCTATCCAAGTGAAATAGAAAGATAATATAAAAAATAGGAAATATTGATGAAAGTATTATTAATAAAAGATGTAAAAAGTTTAGGTAAAGCCGGTGAAGTAAAAGAAGTCAAAGACGGATATGGAAAAAACTTTTTAATAGGCAAAGGCTTTGCGAAACATGCAACACCTGAGATTTTGGCTGAGCATAAAGCTGAACAAGAAAGATTAAAAGCCGAAGAAGCAGCAGAGATTGCAAGACTGAAAGAGATAGCACAAAAACTGGATAAACTTGAAGTTATCATTACAAAAAAAGTGGGAAACAATGGTCATCTTTTTGGTGCTATTACAAAAGAAGAGGTAGCCCTCGCACTCAAAGAACAACATAATATTGAAATAGACAAAAAAGCTATTACCGACAAAGCTGTCATTAAAACAATCGGTGAACATGATTTAGATTTAAAACTCGGTCACGGTATCCATGCAAAACTCCATGTAGATGTTCAGGGAGAATAAGAATTAATGTTTGATGCTACTACTATACTGGCTTACAAAGGTCAAAACAAAGCTGTTATCGGCGGTGACGGGCAAGTCACCTTCGGAGACAGTGTTCTAAAGGGCAATGCAACAAAAATTCGCAGACTGCATCACGGTAAAATCTTAGCCGGTTTTGCAGGAAGCACTGCTGATGCTTTTAACCTCTTTGATATGTTTGAAGAGTTCTTAGAAAACAAAAAAGGGGATTTACTCAAGTCCGTTGTTGAGTTTTCTAAGGCTTGGCGAAAAGACAAAGTCCTACGCCGTCTTGAAGCTATGATGATTGTTTTAAATCAAGAACATATTTTTATACTTACTGGAAACGGTGATGTTGTTGAGCCCGAAGATGGAGAGATTGCCGCTATAGGAAGTGGAGGAAATTTTGCTATTTCGGCTGCACGCGCATTGAAAAAGCATGCCTCTCTTGATGAAGAAGAACTTATAAAAGAATCTTTACATATTGCTGCCGATTTATGTATATATACAAATCATAATATAAAAACGCTTATGTTAGATGGAGATAAATAGTGAATTTAACACCTAAAGAAATTGTAGAATATTTAGATAAATATGTCATTGCCCAAAAAGATGCAAAGAAAACAATTGCATTAGCACTTCGCACGCGTTACAGGCGTTTGCAACTTAACGATGAACTTAAAAGTGAAATTACACCTAAAAATATTTTAATGATTGGTTCAACAGGTGTCGGAAAAACTGAAATTTCCCGTCGTCTGGCAAAAATGATGAAAGTGCCTTTTGTAAAAGTAGAAGCAAGTAAATATACGGAAGTAGGTTTTGTCGGTCGTGATGTCGAGTCTATGATTCGTGATTTAGTAGTCAATTCCATCAGCATTGTAAAGGCAGAACAAGAAGAAGCAAATAAAGAAAAAATCCAAAACTACATCATCAATAAAATTACGGAAAAATTACTACCTCCTCTTCCTAAAGGTGCAAGTGAGAGTAAAAAAGATGATTACCAAAGACTGCTTGAAGCTATGGAAAAACGCCTAGCGTCAGGAGAAATGGATGACAAAATCATTGAACTTGAAATTGAAAAACTCAATATAGAGTTCAATGATACGAATCTGCCTCCAGAAATGGCAAAAGTGCAAGAGAGTTTTTCCAAAGTATTTGCTACTATCAACAAAGAAGACAACAAAAAAGAAGTAACAGTAAAAGATGCCAAAATGCTACTTCGTCAAGAAGCAAGCAATAAACTGTTGGATATGACAAGAGTCAATGCCGAAGCTCTCAGACGAGCCGAAAACGGTGGAATTATTTTTCTCGATGAAATAGATAAAATTGCGCTGAGTGAAAAAAGTCAGGGCAGAAATGATCCTTCAAAAGAGGGAGTGCAAAGAGATTTACTTCCTATTGTAGAAGGAAGCAGTGTTTCAACAAAATATGGCACAATAAATACTGACCATATACTTTTCATCGCAGCAGGCGCTTTTCATGTTAGTAAACCAAGTGATTTAATTCCCGAATTACAAGGAAGATTTCCTCTTCGCGTAGAATTAGAAGCACTCACAGAAGAGACTCTTTATCTGATTTTAACGCAAACACAAAACTCTCTACTCAAACAATATCAAGCGCTTTTGGCTGTTGAGGGTTTGACATTAATCTTTGAAGATGATGCAGTAAGAGCTATTGCAAAACTTTCACACAGAGCCAATGAAACTGCTGAAGATATAGGTGCAAGGCGTTTACATACTATACTTGAGAGAATACTTGAAGATATTAGCTTTAATGCTGATGAATATAATGGCAAGGAATTCATCATTACGGCCGAACTTGTACATGAGCGATTGGATGATGCTGTAGAAGATGAAGATTTATCAAGATATATATTATAACACTAAAGGCAGACACTTATGTCTGTATAAATTAAAGAAGGTTTGTAGATGACTAAAGCTGGTTTCGTTTCCTTGATTGGACGCCCAAATGCGGGTAAAAGTACCCTGATGAATTCCCTTTTGGGTGAAAAAATTGCGATGGTAAGCCAAAAAGCAAATGCAACAAGAAAACGATCAAATGCAATTGTAATGCATGATAATACACAAATTATTTTTGTAGATACTCCTGGTCTGCATGAAAAAGAGAAAATGTTGAATCAGTTTATGCTTGATGAAGCACTCAAAGCAATGGGTGATTGCGATTTAATTGTTTATTTAGCACCAGTTACTGATGCTACACAACATTATGAAAAATTTTTAAAAATAAATAATGGCAGAGTCAAGCATATTATAGTTTTGAGTAAAATTGACCAAGTTTCTCAAGAAAAACTTTTTAAAAGAATTGACTCATATAATAAATACGCTAATCATTTTGAAGCACTTATTCCTGTTGCTATTGCTAAAAAAGTAGGTCATAAAGACTTGCTTGATACTATTGCAAAAAATTTACCGCCCTCTCCTTATTTGTATGATCCAGAGGATTTAACAAGTGAACTTGTGCGTGATATTTATGCAGGATTTATTCGCGAAGCTATTTTTGAAAATATTAGTGATGAAGTCCCTTATGAATCTGATGTCATTATTGATTCTATTGAAGAAGAAAATCACATAGACAAAATTTATGCAACCATTATTATAGAAAAAGAGTCGCAAAAGGGCATTATTATTGGTAAAGGTGGTGAAACAGTCAAGCGTATAGGAAAATCTGCTCGAGAAAAAATAGAAAGACTCAGCGGAAAAAAAGCTTATTTAAACCTGCAAGTAACGGTCAAAAAAGGTTGGACAAAAGATAAAAATTTCTTAAAAGAGATAGGATATGATCATGGAAAATAAATTTTATTCCATAGCTATTACAAGCTTATGTCTCTTTTTTCTTTCTACTACTCTTTTTGCTTCTAACAATGAAATATTAACCAACTATAGACTTCATGGTATTAAAAATATTGAAAATACATTAGATAAAAGTCTTACAGACACAGCTTATTGGAAAGAATACCTAAAAGATAAAGACACAAAATTTGGATATATAGAATCATATACAAATATTTTACTATGCGATAAATCAAAATCAGAACTTTTAATTTATTCAAAAGATGCAAATAATACCTATCAGCTTAGAAAAGAGTACAGTGCCTTTACCGGAAAGCTAAAAGGGGACAAAAAAAGAGAAGGCGATCTCAAAACACCTATAGGTGTTTACGATATTGTAAAAAAAATATCTAAAGTTGATTCCTTTTACGGTCCAATGGCTTTTGTTACTTCCTATCCAAATCTCTATGATAAATACGAAGGCAAAACAGGACAAGGTATATGGATTCATGGACTTCCAACAAATCAAGAAAGAGATGCTTTTACAAAAGGCTGTATAGCAATCAAAAATAAAAGTATAGAGTGTATGAATAGAAATATAGATATTAAAAAAACAGTACTGATTATTCGAGAAAATTCAAATGATGATACAAACCCTTCAAAAGAGACACTTGCAAAGCTTCTTTCTGAGCTTTATGCTTGGCGTTATGCTTGGATTTACAATGAAACTGACAAATATCTTAATTTTTATGCACCGAAATTTAAACGATATGATGGAATGAATCTTAGAAGATTTAAGAAATATAAAACAAGAGTTTTTAACAAGCATGAAACTAAAAGTATTATATTTCGCAATATCAACATTGTAAGTTATCCAAATATAAAAAATGTATATAGAGTAACCTTTAATGAAGATTATAAATCGAAAAGCTTTTCGTTTAAGGGACGAAAAATCTTAATTGTGAAACTGCAAGATAATGAACTTAATATAATCACAGAGAAATAGATGTCTTTTTTTTTAAACATATATATAGTACTTATTCTTTCATCTATGCTTAGTGCAAATATTGATTTAATCAAAAAAGAAAACAGTGATTCAAATACAACACTATTAGTCATTGGCGGTATTCACGGGAATGAGCCAGGTGGGTACTTTGCACCTGAAATTCTAACTACACACTATACAATAACATCAAAAAATTTATGGATAATTCCAAATTTAAATGAAGCAAGTATTATTGCCAACAAGCGTGGCATACACGGGGATATGAACCGAAAGTTTTTGCATATCAATAAAAATGATAAAGACAAAAAAATTATTGATGCAATTAAAAAAATTATTGTATTACCAAATATTTCTCTTATTTTAAATCTACATGATGGGCATGGATTTTATCGTCAAAAAAGTGAAGGAAATATTTACAATCCGGATGCCTGGGGACAAACCTGCGTTATTGATCAATGCAAATTATTAAGAGCACAACCTTTTGGCGATTTAGACAATATAGCATTTACCGTAAAAAATAATATTAATAAAAAATTATTAAAAAAGCATCATAGTTTTAATGTAAAAAATACAAATACAAAAGATGGCAATGAAGCCATGCAACAGTCTTTGACTTATTTTGCTATAAAACATTCCAAACCGGCTTTTGCAATAGAAACGAGCAAAAACCTTTCCACACTATCTCAAAAAGTTTTTTATCAGTTACTTGCTATAGAAGAGTATATGAAAGTAATGGGGATTACCTTTCACAGAGACTTTGCTCTCAATGAAAGAGAAATTAGTAAAATAATAAAAAATTATGGAACTTTAGTAATAAATCACAATTTTTTATTAAATTTGAACAATATAAAAAAATCTTTAAGCTATATTCCGATAAAATCAAAAAGTAATGAGTTTTATTTTTCCAATCCATTAGGTGAAGTGAAAAAAAGAAGAGGTAAGTATTTAGTATATATTGGTAACAGATTAGTGACCATATTGAAGCCTCAGTACTTTAAATTGTCAAGAAATTGTCAAGATAAATATGATTTTGTTGTAGATGGTAAAAAAGTTTCTTTACCAAAAGCTTCAGAATTTTATGTAAATGACGATTTTAAAGTTATTAAAGGTAAAAACTACCGAGTAAATGTGATAGGTTATTATAAAAAAGGGAAATCAGACGAGAGTCAGACTGATATAACTTTAAAAAGTTTGAATAAAAAATATTCAGCTGATAATAGTCATAAAACTTACAGAGTAGAATTTTACGAAAATGATGAATTTTGTTCCATGTTATTGGTTCATTTCAAATAGGATTATAGTCAATGAGCACATCAACACAACACTCTTTCTCAAGCGTATTGTCTGTTAACCCATACAAAGAGACATACTTTAGTGGTATATCAAGTTTCATAAGTGAAACAACAACACCAAAATTTTCAAAAGACCAGTTTGTTATTTCATATATAAGCACAAAAGAATTTATAAATGCTCAGATTGAAATCAGCAAAAATATTCCTCAAGAAGACTTATTTGATGCTATTAATAACAAAGCATATGATGAATTAGCACTTGACCAAGCAGTTGAATATAAAATTCAATATATAGAAACATTTAATACCCTTGATGAAGAAAACAGATATTTTCATGTTTTCATTGTAGACCCTTTAGACATAACAAATACTTTTTTAAAAATAGTCGAAGAAATAAAATATGTAGATGTCATCATTCCTTCTCCTTTGTTAATAAAGTCACTCTATTCAAAAGAATTAATTGATAGCAATGGAGTGCATTGTTTCATATATATTCAAGAAAATGATGCTTTTTTGACTATTTATGGAAATAAAGAATTTATTTACACAAAATCATTAAAATATTCACTTTTAGAAATGCATGAACGCTTTTGCGAACTGCATGGTGAGAGAATCGAGTATGAAGAGTTTATACATTTTTTCTCTCAAGAAAATTTAAAAGAAACTACCAGTGAATATAAAGAATTTTTCATTCGTCTTTACAAAGAATTTTTTGCAAACATCAATGATATTCTTACCTATGCAAAAAGAGCTTTTGAAATTGAAAAATTTGAACAGGTCTACATTGGAGCACAACTTCCAACAGTAACTAAACTTTATGAGATGTTAGAAGTTGAGTTAAATATAAAATCAAGTGAATTTGAATTCGATTACGGATTTGAAACTGACAATATATATATCGATCAATTACATGCACTTATGCATCTTTATACAACATTGTCACGAGATGAAAAATATGAATGTAATTTTACTGAGTACAAACGCCCCCCTAAATTCATAAAACGAGCAAGTGGTAAACTCATAATTTTAATGCTTGCTTCATTTTCACTTGCTTTTGCATACCCTATTACCTATTGGGTATTAACTTATGCTCAAGCTTTACAAGAAGATTTACTCCAGCAGAAGTATCAAGAACTTCATAATAATAAAATCACTAGAGAAGCCACAATAAAAAATAGACAAGCAGATAAGCAAAAGGTTCTAAAACTTCTTGCCACAGAAAAAAAAGAATACACAGACAAAAAAAATACACTTGTAAAAATTCATGAGGTTAAAGTTGACTATCCAATGAAAGCAAAACTTTTAACAATGTTCACAAAAGATTTAAATAAATATGGTGTGCATGTTGAAGAAACCAAGTATGATCAGCAAAATAAAGAAAAAACACTAACACTTTATTTAGTTTCAGATAAGGATAGAAAAATTACTCAACTTGTTGAGTATGTAACTAAAATTCATGAAGGAAAATATAAGTTTACATTAGAAGAAATCACTTTTGATGCAAAAACAAACAAGTACTTTAGTGAGTTAAAGGTGAAAATATTATGAAAATAAATATTGAAGATTATCTCCATAGAATAGATGTAGCTTTTAAAGATAAAAGTCAAAAAGATACATATCTGACTTATATTATGGTTGTAGGTGTTATTTTTGCATTTGCTTATCTTCTTTTTTGGAACAGTTCATTTGAAAAGTTTGAACAAACAAGGGCAAGTGTAAATAGCCTTCAGACTAAAATAACTATGGATCAAGCATTTTTACAGCGCAACCCAAAAGCCAAAATTGTACAACTTGAAAGAGAAATCAAGAAGGTAAATAATGAAATTATTGCATTAAAAGATACAAATGCATATATAAAAAGTAAAATTGAGACAATTTCATCTTTAATATATGATGAACGCGCATGGGGTGAATACCTAGATTCTATCACCAAAAATGCTCAAAAATATGATGTTAAATTGATTACTTTAACTAATAAATATGCACAAACAGAAAGTTCATTTGGACATATTTTAGATATTACTATCAAATCAGTGGCAGATTATAAAAATACTTTAAAGTTTATTAACTCACTCGAACAAAGTGAATTGGTAGTAGATATACATGACTTTGATATTAAAGCAGAGCAAGGTCTTGATTCTGATTTAAATATCTCAGTATGGGGGATTACATACTAATGAAAAATTTATACTCACTTTTAATACTCCTCATAGCCACACAGCTATTCTCAAATGAGTTGACATGGGTTGATGAGCAAGTTGAAGCAATTAAACCGGCAAGAATTGGAGTTTCATTACAAGAAATTTCTAAAATTAAAAATCCTTTTATTTTC
The DNA here is from genome assembly GCA_026988235.1 of Sulfurimonas sp. GTDB lineage: Bacteria > Campylobacterota > Campylobacteria > Campylobacterales > Sulfurimonadaceae > Sulfurimonas. The sequence goes on along the minus strand of JALSLQ010000009.1, from coordinate 50,249 downwards.
TTACATAAAAATGATAATTCAAAATTATCAGGGGCAAAAAAAGGAATATCTCCTGTTTCCTATTCGAGATATAAAAAGACTATTAAACGAAGAACTATTCACTTTAGCCTTGATGCAATTTTGAATAAATCAGCAATGATTAATGGGAAATGGTACAAGCAGGGTAGTTACATGTATGGCTATAAATTAGTTAAGGTTGACAGAAAATCTGTTCTGTTAATTCGAAAAAACAAAAAACTTCTTCTTTCCACAGTCAGTAGAAGTAAAAAAATAAAAATCAACAATAAGTAGGGATCTCAAATGAAATTTATAAAAACATCACTTTACACGGCTATACTTACCGTTATACTTTCAACAAGTAGTTTTGCCGACTGTTCTTATGAACTTTTTAATATCAGTTCTGCAAAAAACACTAAAATAGTTGATTTCATAGATCAACTTAGTGATGAATGTGGATTTAGTGTTATAGTTACTGACCCTAATGCCGAAAAATTTTTAAAAACTAAGTTAAACAAAACAAACTTAAAAAATTTGACTATAAATGAAGTGTTAAATATTATTTTGACGGAGCATAATCTTTCATATACACTTGAAAATAATCTACTAAAAATCTCTTATATAAAAACGAAAGTATTCAATATCGATTATATACTTTCACAAAGAAAAAGTACCGGTAGCACGGATGTTACACTCAATTCATCTTCTAACACGCAACAAGGTGGAGTAGCTAATGCAGGAGGGGCAGGAGGATCTGCAACTTCTCAAGGAGCTGGTGCAGGATCTGCAAAAGGAGGTAACTCTACATCAGACACAGGTATAAAAATTGAAAGTTCTGATGAAGTCAAATTTTGGGAACAGCTCGATACTGAATTTCAAAGTATTTTAAACCGCCCACATGATTTATATAAGGCTCCTGCTCCAATTATAAACAAGAATGCAGGACTCATCACTGTCACAGCCACAGATAAACAATTAACGCGCTTTGCAAGCTATTTGAAAAAGCTTCAAGACAAAGTAAAGCTTCAAGTACTTATAGATGTGCAACTTTTATCAGTAACAATGAGTAAAGGGAAATCTACAGGTATAGACTGGAAACAACTTTATGCTCTGCAAAATATAAAACTCTCCGCAAGTACGGCAAACTATAACAATATAAGTACCACTATACCTGCAGACGGAATTATTACAGATACAGCAGCAACAGGTCTAGGAGCATCAAAGTTATTAACAATGAGTGCTAGTGGACAACTTAGTGAAGTTATCAAGTTTTTAAAAACACAAGGCGATGTAAAATCTATATCTAATCCTAAAGTTTTAACTTTAAATAATCAACCTGCATTAATCACATCAGGAACTGAATATTTTTATAAGATTCTTTCATCGACAAATCAGCAGGGCACAGGTGGTGGAGTAGCGGCAACAACACAGAATGACTCTGTTCAATCTGTATTCGCTGGTGTTCTTTTAACAATTACTCCTGAAATTTCTGACGATAAGACAATTACCCTTAAAATCAATCCTTCTTTATCCGAAACTACAACAGATATTTCCAAAACTTCCAATGCGGGAAGAGATATGCCACCAGATTTAAATCGTCGCCAGTTATCTTCGGTGGTTACAGTAAAAGACGGAAATAGAATTATACTTGGTGGTTTAATTACTTCCAAAAACACTAGTGATACTAGCCAAGTGCCAATCTTAGGTAGTATTCCTATTCTTGGGTATTTGTTTAAGCACGAAGAAACAGTAAAAACTGTTGAGGAACTTGTGATTATAATGGAACCTCATATTATTCATAAAGAGAAAAATTCAATCTCTTTGAGCGATTTAGGATATGAAGGTCTTAGTGATGACTTACTCACACTAAAACCCACTTCAAAAAAGAAAAAAGAAATCAAATTAAATCAAGGCGATAAAAAGGAAGAAGGTAAATAGCATATGGATAGTATCTTTGTAAATTCAAAAAATGTTTTCTTAGATACAGTGAATGTAAAAGATTATATACAGTTGGATAGAGTATCTACTATATATCAATCTTTAAAAGATTCAATAAAAAAACCTCTGAAAATGATACTCTTGTATGGAAAACCCGGAACAGGAAAAAGTATGTTTTTGACAAAACTTTATAGCGATTTGTCTGAAGAAAACAATATTTATCTCTATCAAACGCCTATTTTAGATGAAAATGAATTTTATAAGACACTTGCGCAAGATATATTTAATATAAAATACAATGATGAATTAAACTTTACACAATTTATGAAAATTGTAAAAGATAAAAAAACAAAACAAACTCCCATTATTTTACTAGATGAAGCACAACTTTATTCTGAAGCTTTAATGGAAAAAATAAGACTTTTATCTGATACTAGAAGTATTAAATTTATTATTACTCTGCACAAGACGGAAAAAGAAGATTTGATAGCTAAAGAGCATTTCAAAACTAGAATTTGGGAAACTATTGAACTTGTAAATGCTTCAAATTCAGAATTAAAAATTTATATACAAAAAAAACTTATGAAAGCAAACTGTTTTGATACTGCAAATATGTTTAGCACAAAAACTGTAAATAAAATATATAAACTTACAAAGGGAAACTATAGGGACACAAATAAGCTCCTATATACCTTATTTGATATTTATATTACATATGAGCAGAGTAGCCATATATATCCATTTAACACGACCCACATACCAAATAAATTTGTAGAAATGGCTGCAATTCATACAGGACTTATCAATGCTTAATGTTCATGATTTAGAAAAGCGTTGGAAAAGTTATAAAATAAAATCATTTTTACCTTATTTCATTATAACAATGATTTTATTCATAAGTATTCCTATAGTATATATTTTTTACACAAACGACAATGCTAATGTTCTACTACATAAATCAATAATTCAAAAGAAAAATTTACCACCGATAGCAGTTACTAAAGAAGAAAATAAGACTATACCAGCCATAAAAAATATAACAACAAAAAAATCTCTGATAATACAAAAGGTTCCTCTAAACAAAGAAATTCAAACACTGCAACCATCAATGGACTTTATGCAAAATATTCAACATACATCTGCACAACCACAATATATCAAACAACAGAATCCAAAAAAACGACCAACTGCAAAAAAAATACGCAAAAAAGTAAAACCAAAAATAATACAAGAAGTCATTCAAGATATTACACCTGAAGTTACTCCCACAAAAAAAGAACCTAAAGTTGTTATTACAATTGAGAGAAAAGAGACAAAAAATGATATTTACGAAATTATTAAGCGTTTTAAAAATAACAATAATCCTGCACTGAGCCTGTTTGTTGCGAAAAAATATTATGAACTTGGAAATTATGGACAATCGTATAATTATGCTTTAATTACCAATCAAATTAATTCTAATATAGAAGCTAGTTGGATTGTCTTCGCAAAATCACTCGTAAAACTTCATAAAAAAGATAAAGCAATTCAGACACTAAAAGAGTACATAAAGGTTTCGCACTCAAGTAATGCTGAAATACTTTTAAATGAAATCACATCAGGAAGATTTAAATGAAATTAATTATACTTTTTATACTTGCTTATAACCTTTATGCCTATGACATCAAACAAAATTTATTTACTTTATATCAAAATAAAAAATATGAAAAAGTCTGCAGTATAGGTTTTAGAAATTTTCAAAAGTACAAGAAAGATGAAGAATTTGTTAATTTATATGCATTTGGATGTCTCAATGCAGACTATGTAGATAGGTTAGCAATTCCGATAGTAACACTCAGATTTTCAAAAGAATCTCGTGCAAATTCAGCTTATTTTGCAGTTATTCTAATGCAAAAAAAGCTTTTATACCATGCACTTATTGATGGATATGATTTATCTCAATATATTTTACCTTCAACTGATTATGTTTTATCTAAAGTTTTTGATTTATACACAAAGCTCGGCAAACATGAGCCAAGAGCTTTTTATCTGTTTGAAGATTCAAAAGATCCGAAGCTTAGCTATAAGCTTTATATTTCCAAAGATTATAAAATTAGTAAAATGGTTATTGAAGAGTATTATGATACAATAATTTTAAAACGACATGTATATTGGTAGGAGTTATTGTGGATAGAATAACAACAGACTTACTTGCTAACGGTTCTATAATGAAGGGACAGGTAGAGAGACTTTTATCAAAAGGTATTAATGAAAATCTGATACTAAGAGATATTACTCTCTCTGGCTTCATGACTATGGAACGGCTTATCAGGTTTATTGTGCAGCAAATTAGAGAAGGTACATATAATCTTTCTATAATTGACAATTATGACTATATACAAGAAAAAGCAGTTCTTGAAAAACTAGCACAAGAACTCGAACTCATTTTTTTAGATCTTGATTCCATTGATATGGATTATAACCTTATAGAAAGGGTGCCCCTTACTCAGCTTGAAAAACATAATGCAATTCCAATATCTCAAGATGACATGAGTGTCACTGTTGCCTTTGATGATCCCTTAGATATGGATGCACAAGAAGCGATTCAAAGACTCTTCCCAAGAAAACTTCTTAAGATTGCACTAGCTACAAAAAAACAAATACTTTCTTATCTTTATAAGATTGGTCTCAAAGACAGTATTAAAGATTTGGTTAAAAAGATACGCGATGAACTCAACTCTATCAGTTCTATAGAAGAACAACAAGAGGCATCCTCCATTTTACTCCTTATTGATGTTGTTCTAAAAACATGTATTAATGCCAGATCAAGTGATGTTCATATTGAACCTACTGAAAAAAACTGCGTAGTAAGAGGTCGTGTAGATGGGAAACTCACAGAAATGTTTATTTTTGAAAAAGATATTTATCCACCTTTGGCTTCTAGGCTTAAACTTCTTGCCAACTTAGATATCGCAGAGAAAAGAAAACCACAAGACGGTCGATTCTCCACTTCAGTTGCGGCAAAAGAATATGACTTTCGTATATCCACACTTCCCATACTTTACGGTGAATCAATTGTTATGCGTGTTTTAGATAAACAAAAAGCACTTGTACGACTAGAAGATGCAGGAATGGACTCCATTAGTTACCAAAAACTGCTCAAAGGTCTCCAAACACCCTATGGAATTATTTTAGTTACCGGACCGACAGGAAGTGGTAAAACAACTACTTTATATGGTGCATTAAATGAGTTAAGAAATGTAGAAGACAAAGTAATTACAGTTGAAGATCCTGTTGAATATAGAATGAACCTTATTCAGCAGGTACAGGTTAATGCAAAAATCGGTCTTAGTTTTGCTGATGCACTCCGATCAATTCTAAGGCAAGATCCAGACAAGATTATGATTGGCGAGATTCGTGATCAAGAAACCCTTGAGATAGCTATTAAAGCAGCGCTCACAGGACATATGGTTATTTCAACACTGCATACAAATGATGCCATTAGTGCAATACCTCGTATGGTCGATATGGGAATAGAGCATTATCTAATCAGTGGTGCTCTTGTAGCAATTCAAGCACAAAGACTCGTTCGAAAAATATGTACCCACTGCAAAGCAGAAGATGTACTCTCTGCATCTGTTTTAGAAGAGATAGACGGTGTTATTCCAGAAGGTACAATTTTTTATAAAGGAAAAGGCTGTAAAGAGTGTGCGGATACAGGCTATATGGGAAGAGAGATGATATGTGAAGTGCTCAATATTTCAGAAGAACTCTCTTCACTGATTGCAAAAGGAGCATCAAAAGAGCAGATACTAGATCAAGCAACAAAAGAAGGGTTTATAGGACTTTTTCAAAATGGTATTCAAAAAGCTATTGATGGAATAACTAGTATAGAAGAAATATTAAAGGTGGCAAAAGGATGAAATATTTTGTAGCAACTGTTCTAACAAAAGGAAAAAAAGAAGAAATTGGGCTTTATGCTGAGAACAGAAAAGAAGCGAATAGTTATGCTAAATTAAAATTTTCCGGTATTATTATTAAAGTTGCAGAAGCTCAAGAACCTCTTGAGGTACAACTAAAGAGGTTTAAAACAACTTTTTTATCGAATATCAAAAAACGAAAAATAAAACCTGACGCACTTATTGCAGCAATTAGACAATTGGCGGTTATGACAAACGCAGGTATTTCTATACATGATTCACTCAGTGAAATTGCAAGTGCCACAACGGATGAAGCATTAAAATTTGTCTTCTCAAAAGTTGCAGAAGATATTAATGCAGGACACTCAATTTCATCTGCAATGCAAAACTTTCGTTATGAACTTGGTAACTTAGCTATTGCAATGGTCGAACTTGGAGAAAAAACTGGTAATTTAGATGAAGCTTTATATTCTTTAGCAAATATGCTTGAAGAAATACGAGCCAATGTTATTAAATTTAAAAAAGCAATGGCATACCCTAGGAATGTTATGATTGCTATGGCTGTAGCATTTACTATTTTAATATCTTATGTTGTTCCAAAGTTTAAAAGTATTTTTGAACAACTTCATGCAGAGTTGCCTTTACCTACAATAATTCTAATGAAACTTGAATATATTTTTAACAATTATGGCCCATATGTATTAGCTGGATTAGCCATCGCTTTTATAATATTTAAATATTTAATCAACAACTACGAACATATACGATATGGTTGGCATAAATTTTTACTCAAAGTGTACCTAATTAAGAACATTATTAAATTCGCAACTTTAAGTAGATTTACCTTAGTATTTTCTGAACTTATTCGTGCCGGCATTCCTATAGCTGAAGCCTTAGATACATCAACATCAATGGTAGACAATCTACCTCTTAAAAGAAAATTGCAATCAGTAATAAACACCGTTAAAAAAGGGGGGACTCTTAATAAAGGTCTTGAAGAGACACATCTTTTTGAAAATATGATTATACAAATGGTACGTGCTGGTGAAGACAGTGGTACATTAGATACTATGATTAAAAAAGTCGCTGAATATTATAAAATGAGATTTGATGCGATTATCGACGGATTGAGTGAAGCAATTGAGCCTATTATGTTACTTATCATAGCATCCATGGTTATTTTATTGGCACTTGGTATATTCTTACCTATGTGGAATCTTGGGAATGCTGTTCAAGGTGCAGGATGATTCTAGGCATTTGTGCTTAAGTTTATAAAGAGGAGTATTTATATACTCTTCTTATTTTATATAATACATAGATTTTATGCTAAATTTGTATAAACTTTTTGCACATCCTCATCATCTTCAAGTCTTTCTAGTATTTTATCTACATCAGCATGTTCTTCTTCAGTGATTTCTATCGGTGTATTAGCAATTCGTTCCAGTGTTGCTTTTGTAATTTCCACACTCATTTTTTCTAAAGCTTCATGCATCGTACCAAAGCTTGTATAATCTGTCGTCACCAAGACAACGCCCTCTTCTGCTTCGATTTCTTCAAGTCCTGCATCTATCAGTTCTAATTCTAACTCTTCTATATCCATATTATCAGACATAGGAAATTCAAAAAGTGCTTTACGGGAAAACATAAATTCTAAAGAGCCATTTGTAAGCATTTCTCCGCCATTTTTATTGAGTGTACTTTTGACATTGGCAACTGTTCTTGTGTTATTATCAGTGGCACACTCTATAAATAGAAGGACGCCGTGAGGGGCTTTACCTTCAAAATTTACCTCTTTCATATCGGCACTATCTTTAGCGGTCGCTCTTTTTATAGCTGCATCTATGTTATCTTTTGGCATATTTTCAGCTTTTGCATTTAAAATTGCAGTTCTAAGTTTTGCATTCATATCTGGGTCACCGCCGCCTTCTTTTGCTGCCATAGTGATGACTTTTCCAAGTTTTGGAAACAACTTAGACATTGCTCCCCATCTTTTTAACTTTGATGCTTTTCTATATTCAAACGCTCTACCCATAAAAAAATTCCTTCTACTAATTATTTTTGAAATTATACCATTTCAATGTATAATACGAGACAAGGAAGATTAATGAGATTTAGTTTTAGATTAAAACATCATTTTTTTAGTGCATTTCGCGAATTATTTGTACATCATCATGGTTCTTTAGAATTTCGTGCAAAAATTTTTGCGCTCTTAATTGCGGCAAATGAAGATGCAGCTGTAGAAAACTATGTTCTTATTAAAAATATTGCTCTTGAGTTGTATAAAGATGATACAGATAGGGCAAACCTGTTAATGCTTTCATCCAAAGAACTTGTCAAAAAAGTAAAAGAAAACAATGGTCTTGATATTGATTCATTAGTATTAAACATACAAAAAGAATTAAAGATAGTTCCTCGTTATGCAAAAAAAATAGATATTAATACACTCAAAAAATTTCTAAAATTAACTTATGATAATGACACCTTGGCATATCAAGAAAATATTTTAGAATTTTTACAAAAAATTAAAGATGAAACACTTAAAGGGTAATTATGGACTTACAAACACTAGCACTCCATGCCGGATATGAAAAAGATTCTCACAGAACAATGGCAGTGCCAATTTATCAAACAACCGCGTATGAGTTTCGTGATGTTGAGCATGCCGCCAATCTTTTTGCGTTAAAAGAGTTAGGTAATATATATACACGCCTAAATAACCCCACAACAGATGTTTTTGAAAAACGTTTTGCAGAACTTGAAGATGGTGAGGCGGCTCTTGCGGTGGCAAGTGGTATGAGTGCTATATTTTTTGCACTCATCAATGTGGCAGAAGTCGGAGACAACATCATCTGTGCCAAGCAACTCTATGGTGGGAGCTTAACACTGTGCACACATACCTTAAAACGATTTGGTATAGAAGCAAGATTTTTTGATGTACATAAACCACAGCAAATAGAAGCACTCATAGATGATAAAACAAAAGCAATATTTTTTGAATCATTAACAAATCCAAGTATTGATGTTGCCGACATAGAAGCTATAACTACTATTGCAAACAAGCATAATATCTTAACAATTGTGGACAATACTGTAGCCACACCTATTTTATGCCGTCCTTTTGAATTTGGCGCTGATATTACCGTACACAGTGCTAGCAAATACACAACAGGTCAAGGATTAGCAATAGGTGGTATTTTAGTTGAACGAAAGGGATTGGTAGAAAAACTGAAAAATAATCCAAAATATATTCATTTTAATGAACCAGATGCTTCATATCATGGACTTATTTATACAGAAGTCGGACTTCCACCATATACACTTCGTGCCCGTCTGTCACTGCTTCGTGATTTAGGTGCAGTGGTTTCACCATTTAACTCCTGGCTCTTTATACAAGGCATAGAAACTTTAGCTTTACGAATGAGGGAACATTCAAAAAATGCTCTTATGCTCGCTGAATTTTTAGAATCACATCCAAAAGTACAAAAAGTCAACTACCCCGGTTTACAAAGTAATCCTAACTACAAAAATGCTCAAAAATATTTTGAAGATGGATTATGTAGTGGATTACTTAGTTTTGAAGTAAAAAATCTTGAAGAAGCTACGAAAATTGTTAATGCAACAAAACTTTATTCTCTTGTCGTAAACATTGGTGATTCCAAGTCCATTATTACACATCCCGCTTCGACAACACACCAACAACTCTCACATGATGAGTTGATTGCCTGTGGTGTACCGGAAGGACTTATAAGGATTTCATGTGGTTTAGAGAGTGCCAAGGATTTGATACAAGATTTACAACAGGCACTTGAAGCATAATTAAGACTCTTTTGCTAAAATACTATTACTAATTTTCGGAGAATTATCACCTTGTCTTTAAACCTGCAAACGCATACAGAACATTTTACTAATCCACTTTATCTTGAAAGCGGGCGTATTTTAGAACCGTATGATATTACCTATGAAACATATGGAACACTCAATGATGACAAAAGTAATGTAGTCATTGTTTGCCATGCACTTACAGGTTCTCATCATGCTGCAGGCTTGTATGAAGGAGAAACAAAACCCGGTTGGTGGGACGGTTTTATCGGTTCAGACAAAGCTATTAATACCGATAAATATTTTGTAATTTGTTCCAATGTTTTAGGTAGCTGCTTTGGTTCAACAGGACCTATGAGTATGCAGTATCCTCATCAAGAACCATACCGTTATAAATTTCCTGTTGTTAGCATAAAAGATATGGTCAAAGCACAACGGATTCTTTTTGATAGACTTGATATTCACCGAGTTCATGCAATTGTCGGTGGGTCTATGGGTGGAATGCAGGCACTTCATTTTGCTATTCATTACCCGAATTTTGCAAATAAAATCATAGCACTTGCCACAACACATGCAACACAACCTTGGGCAATTGCCTTTAACAAAGTTGCACAGGAATCCATTCTCAATGACCCTGATTTTAAACAAGGCTATTATGACCCAGAACTTCTCAAAGAACAAGGGCTTTCAGGTATGGCAGTTGGACGGATGGCAGGGCATATCAGTTTTTTATCCCATGAATCTATGCGAGAAAAATTTGGTAGAGACTACAAACTCACAGATGGTTTGTATGAACTTTTTGGAAAGTTTCAAGTAGAGTCTTATTTGGAATACAATGGCTATAATTTTACAAAATGGTTTGACCCTTTAGCTTATCTTTACATTACAAAAGCTATCAATATATACGACTTATCCCGTGGATTTGATTCTTTAGCTGAAGCGCTCAAACGAGTAACCTCCGCTCTGTATTTAGTGAGCTTTAAAAATGACCTCTTATTTAAAAACTTTGAGATGAAAGAAATAGCCAATGAACTTGAAAATATCGGTAATAAAAATCATACCTATATAGATATACCAAGCGATTATGGTCATGACGCTTTTTTGGTAGAACTTGATAAATTTGAAAAACATATAAAGGATGCACTCAATGGCTAAAGAAAAATTTGAAACAAAACTGCAAAGTGCTAAAGAAATTTTAGACACACTTATGAATCCGGAAATTACACTTGAAGCAAGTGTAAAAGCATATGAAAAAGGAATGAAAGAGTTAAGCGAAGCACAAAAAATGCTTGAAGATGCACAAATTAAAATTCAAAATCTAAAAACTGAGCAATGAGAGCCGCAGTTTTACAGCTTAATGCGCAAGGTATGAGCTCTACAAAACTTTATAATTATATAAGAATTGCAAGTAAAAAAGATGTTAAAGTATTACTCTTAGGCGAATATGTTTTAAACCCTTTTTTTAAAGACCTAGAACAGATGTCTGTTTCTATGATAAAAGAGCAGGCACTTCACCAAATAAAAGTTTTAAAGGAGCTTTCTTTAACCTATAGTATGGTTATAATTGCACCACTTGTCCTTGTCAAAAAAGGCAAAGTATATAAATGTATTGCAAAGTTTGCTCCCTCTTCTACTTCTTATTACAATCAACAAATTCTTATTAATTATGCACATTGGAATGAAGAAAAATTTTTTGCAAATGAGACTGCATCATTGCAAGCACCTATGGTTTTTAAGATTGACGGCTTTAAATTTGCAATAATGAATGGATTTGAACTTCATTTTGATGAATTTTTTGCTAAACTTAGTAATAAAAATATCGACTGCCTCTTGGTTCCTAGTGTTTCCACTTTTGAATCGTATGAAAGATGGAAAGCATTAATACTTACAAGAGCTTTTACACATAATATATATATACTCAGAGCCAATAGGATCGGTGAGTATACAGATAAAGAATTTGTATGGAAGTTCTATGGTGACTCTATTTTAGCATCTCCAAATGCCCAACTGCTCAACCATTTAGGTAACACAGAAGAACTTATGATAGTGGATATGAGTCATACTGATGTTGTCCGTGCTAGACGAACATGGGGATTTAAAGAGGCTTTCAGTAAAAGAACTAATGAAAAAAAAGGATAAATCATGATGCAATATTTTCACAGACAGGTACAGCTTTGGGGAGAAGAAACCCAAAAGAATCTTCAAACTAAAAAAATAGCAATTATAGGTGCGGGAGGATTGGGTTCTTCTCTTGCTTTTGCTTTAGGGGCTACGGGAATCGGCGAAATACACATGATAGATTTTGATGAAGTAAGTTTGCATAATATTCATAGACAAATTGCATTTAAAATGGGCGATGAGGGGAAAAATAAAGCTACGATTAATGCCCAAATTATTGAGCAGAGATGTCCTTTTACAAAAGCCGTTGCTCATGAATGTAATTTTGAAGAATGGACTAAAAAAAATATTTCCATAGACCTCATCATTGATGCAACAGATAATCTTCCGACACGAGGAGACATTAACACTTATGCTAAAAAGGTACATACTCCATGGATTTACGGCAGTGTAGAAGCTTTTCACGGACAAGTTTGTTTTATTGACAAATCATCATTTAACGATGCTTTTAAAATAGTTCAAAAAACACCGGCAGGTATTACGGCACCGATAGTCATGCATATAGCATCCTTGCAAGCAAATCTTGCTTTACGCTATTTAGCAAATTTGAGTCTAAAAAAAGATATGCTTTATTATCTCTTTTTTAATGAGGAAGGAGAACTTGTTACTCAAAAGTTTGGATTACCGAAAGCGGATTAAATATGTATAAACTCTTTTTTTGCAGTAACAACTTTTTTTAAATAATTACGCGTTTCTGGATAAGGAAGATTATGGCGTAGTTTTGTATAAACAGTATTTGGAGCTAGTTTATTTATAGTTCTTTTTGCTCTGTTTCTATCACTACTAAATGTCTTTAATACATTTCCACTACCGGTATTATAAGCACTAATCACACAATACTCTCTTGATACAGGATTATAAATTCCTGCCAAATATTTTTTGTCTAAGATATTTAAATATGCTACCCCTAACTCAATATTATTTTGTGCATTAAAAAGGTATGTTTTTGAGGGTGTATGTTTTTGACCCTTTACATGTAAATAGGCATCGCGTCCCGCGGTTTTTGGCATAATTTGCATAAGCCCGTAAGCACCCGAACCACTCACGGCAAATTGATTGAAATCACTTTCAGTTTTTATAATTGCATATACTAAATTTTCACTTATATTGTACTTTTTAGCATATTTTTTTACCAATGGCTTGAATTTTGCAATTCGTATATTTGCATGGTCACGCACCATAGGAAATACTACATAGCTCATTTTTACAGATTTGCCATTACGCTTAATAGTTGTCATTTTATAATTTTTTTTCAGTAAAATATCTGCATATCTGTTTGCGCGCCATTGGTAACGGATGTTTTTACCCATATCATCTTTTACTTCACCAAAAAGATAAGGTTTCCCTCCAAGCTTAACATTTTTTGCACCGAACAAATCTACACTTCGTGGGTCATCCGGTAACAACAGCGTCGTAACAATACTCTGCTTTAAACTCTTTTTATTACCCAAGGTTTCAACTCTTACAGTGCCCTTTGTAAAATCAACTAATGCCCTGCTCTTATAATTTTGTAGATATTTTACATACTCTTTTTTCTGAGGAATTAGGACATTATTTTTACCCCAAAACTTCGATATATTCGTTTTAAAATGAGCTAAAAATTTTATATCATACGCTAATTGTTTAGGATGACTTATATAGTATGTAGATTTATTACGCGCAAAACTTTTCAATGCTAAAGTTGGATTTTTTGACATACCTGCTCTCATAATAGAGCTATAATCACTGCCTGTACAACCAAGCATAAGAAATGAAATAAATAAAATTGTTACAAGCTTTTTCATAAAAGAATTATACTAAAAAATTTGATTATTTTTGAGGAAATTTAAAAGTGGTGGGTTCTGAGTGACTCGAACACTCGACCGCTCGGTTATGAGCCGAGAGCTCTAACCAACTGAGCTAAGAACCCACTTTTTGTTGGTAGGTCGGAATTATACAAGGAGCTTCCTTATATAATGCTTATTACTGTGTATTTATCATCCAAATAGAAAATATATCTAAATAACCCCAAAACGAATATAATGATGTCTCGGTAACTCCCTGCTCTTTCAACTCTTCTAAAAGAGGTTTATAGAGTTCTAACCATGTTTGACGAGCTTTTGCATCAATTCTAAATGGTGCATGACGACCGACCATTTGAGGTGCTCCTCTGTTTGTGTTAAAATACTTAGGTCCTCCACATATCTGTATAAAAAAATCTGCTGAATTGATTTTTGCCTGCTCAAATTCTGCATCATCTTGAGGAAAAAGATGATAAATATCACTTTGTTTGATTAAATCATAATGTTTTGATATCAACTCTCTTAAGCCTTTTTCACCGACTTCAAGTAAAAACTCCGGTATCGGCTTTGTAACTGGCGGTCTCACACCAAACTGTGCCTGACTAATTTCTAAATTCATTTTTATCCTTTATTTGTTGTTGTTGGGGTGTTTTGATTTTATATATTACGGCATATAGCAATGGCACATAAACGAGGTTAAGTACCGTTGCCCATGCGATACCATAACCTAGAGATACTGCCATAGGCTGCAGTATTTTTGCTTGACCTGATGCAAAAAATATTAATGTTAAAAGTCCAAGAACTGTTGTCAATGATGTCAATAAAATCGGTCTAAGTCTTGTTTGTGCCCGCTTCATCAATTCTTCTGTATCTTTAGCATTTTTAATAAAGTCAACCATGATAAGCCCGTCATTAACAACTACTCCCGCAAGTCCTACAATGCCTATGAGTCCCGGCATCGTAAGGTTGAGACCCATAAGCCAATGTCCCACATATACGCCAAGTAACACAAGAGGAATAGTACTAATAACAATCAAAGATTTCTTTATAGAATCAAAGAGCCACACTAAGGTAATGAAAATCAGAAAAATAGCTATAAGTCCTGATTGCATTAATTCTCTTTTATTTTTATTGTTTTCTTTTTCTTCCCCTTTTATATCTACAACAATACCCTCTTTTTTAAATTTATCCAGTAAAGGTTCAATTTTTTGCATAAGTTCAGAAGATGTAATAATTTTTTTATCAGTAGAAGCATAGAGGCTACGCACTCTTTTCCCATCTTCTTTTTTCAAGGTAACAAAGCTTTGTATATATTCAAAATCACATATTTCTTTTACTGCTACATATTTGTCTGATGTAGGGACCTGTAGTTCTATCGTATTTATCGAATTAATATCTTTATCAACATTACTTTCAAGGCGTATTCGAACCAAACCTTTATCATTAAAAAGTTTGCCATATTCTCCCTTAAGATAATAAGCTCTAAGTTCATTAGAAATATCCTGTTCATTAAAACCCAATTCCTGCCCGTATCTGTTTACATGTAACTTTAACTCTTTTTCACCCAAGATTGCATCATCAGCTATATTGTAAACACCTTTTATATCAGATAATTCTTTTTCTAATGTTTTCAAATATGGTACAATATTTGTGCCATCTTTCGCACTTAGTCCAATTTCAACATCATGTGCTATAACACCAGCACCAGGAACTTTTACAACCAATTCTTCAAAGTTCTTTTTTTGATTTACTAACAATTTCTTAATCTTTTTAGCAATCTCTTTTGCATCTTTCGTGCGTGTTTGTACGCTTGGGTTATATTCTATTGAGAGATAAGGACTTATGTATTTATCGAAAAAATTCTCTGGTGCTCTCTCGTGTAAATCAATAAAGATATGAAACATATTTTCACCCAGTTCTGCTCTATTTTTTGCATCCATTTTAAAACCTATAACAGAGGTAACGGAAGACACATCTTTATCATTACTATTTTTGAGTATGATATTTTCAAGTTTTGTAACAATTTTTTCAGTATCTTTGAGTTCATTATTTATACCTACTTTTCCATAAACATAGATTTGAGTATTGTCAAAATCTGGAAAAAGTTGAAACTTAGCATTTTTAATCATAATAAATTCAAGAGAAAGAATACTCAAAACAATAAAAGCAAGAGAAATAAATTTTCTTCTAAAAAAGAAATGAAGTACTCTGCTATACCACACATACATTTTTTGCCACAATCGTTTTGTAAAACTTTCTTTTTTAGATACTTTTAAAAAATCATGTGCATGTAATGGCAAAAAGTAAAATGCTTCAAACAGCGAAGAGAGTAAAAGGACTGTTATCATAATAGGAATTATTTTAATAAACATGCCCATCTCACCCGTCATTAAAAGCATAGGCAAAAATGCAAATACAGTTGTCAATGTCGCAGTTAGTACGGCAGGAAACATTTCGGCTGCACCGTTTATAACTGCTTCTTTTCGCTCCATTCCCTCTTCAAGGTGCCTGTAAATATTTTCAGCAACAACTATCGCTTCATCGACAAGCATACCCAGTGCGATTAAAGCTCCCAAAAGAGAAAGCATATTTAAACTGTCACCGAGTATCTCGGTCACTATAAGCCCTATCATAAAACTTACAGGAATTCCTAGTGCTACGACAAAAGCAATCCCTCTATTTATAAAAACAAGCATTGCTAAAAATACAAGCATCAAGCCAAATATTATATTAGAAAAAACTGTATTAAGACGGTTTTTAATCCAGACGGAAGTATCTGTATATATATTATAGTCCAATTCGGAGTGTTTTAATTTTTGTTCTTTTAAAAGTTTTCTTATCTGTTTGACCAAGGCTATGGCATTTCCATTTTTACTTTTTGTCACATTAATGGAAACATTTCGCACCCCATTATAATGAGAAAGTTCTGCTGCATCACTTAGTTTAAAAGCGACTTCTGCAATATCACCAATTTTGATTTTTTTTCCACCTACATCTATGAGTGTATTTTCAACGCCTTTTTTAGTTTTTTCTCCATTATATGTCGAAATATAAAGATGGTTTGCTTTTTGTTTAATCGTTCCAATAGGAAAAATTGAACTTATTTTAGAGAGTTGTGCTATAACTAATGTCGAGGAGAGTCCATACGCCCTAATTTTTTGAGGATTAAGCCGTATATCCAGTTCTTCTTTTGCATCGCCACGAATCGTTATATCGCTCAAATCTTTAAACTTACTCAACTCTGTTTTAAGTTCATCCGCGCGTTTTAATAAAATCTCTTTTGAAACATCTCCTGAGAGTGCTATCAGAACAAGAGGAAAAGCGTGTGTTTTAATTTTTGCAATAGGTTCATTCATATCTGCAGGCAAATCTTTTTTTACACTGCTAATTGCATCTTTAACATCATTTAAAACTCTAATATTATTTGAACCATTTTTAATCTCTGCAGTCACAATAAATGAGCCATTTTTTATGCTACTTTTTATATCCTGAAGCGTATCAATATTTTGTAAATCATCTTCAATAGTTTGCACAACCATTTTATCAAGGATATCAGCCGATGTTCCTGCATAACCGCCTTTTATAGTAATTTTATCCATATTCATAGGCGGAAAAATTTCTTTTGGAATATTAATATATGCAAAAATGGAAAGCATAAAAATAAATAGTAATAGTATATGATTTAAAAGTGGTTTCTCTATAGCAAATTCTATAAACTTACGAATCACTGGCGTTCCTTATTTTAAAAAAGTGTATCGAGTATTTGATTTTTAAATTTTATCGACTCAACAGAAGCACTGATGAGTTTATTTTCTTCTTTGAGCGTATCATACTCTACTTTTAATTTTGCAATATCTCTGCTTTTGAAGTAAATCTGCTCTGTAATATATATTTTAGGAAAGGCAAACATAGCTATAAATGTCAGCACCAATAGCATATACAAAAAATAGTTAAGTCCTAATTTCTGTTTTGATTTGACTAAGGTATCAATTTCATCTAAGAGTTCATTTTTTTCACTCATTGCAGTTCCATTTGAAATAAACGCATTTTTGCACTACGGCTTCTAACATTCTCTTTGAGTTCATCTGCCTGTGCCATAATAGGTTTTTTAGTTAAAATTTTTCCTAAACGGTGGTTGTTTCCACAAGTACAACGAAAAGCTTCAGGAGGGCAGATACATGATTTGGCCCATTTTGCAAACTCTTTTTTAACAATTCTGTCTTCAAGAGAATGAAAAGAGATAATGGCTATTTTTGCTTCTGGAAGTTTTGCATCTTCTATACTTTTAAGCAAAGATTTTAATTCGCCGAGTTCATCATTGACTTCTATGCGAATCGCTTGCATAAGCAGTGTTGCTGGGTGAATCTTTTTGCCCCTTGGCATATGTAATTTTACTACCTCACTTAATGCTTTTGCCGAGCTAAACGGACGATTTTGCACAATTACATCTGCTATTTTTTTATAATTTCTTAATTCACCATATTCTAGCAGTATTCTTTGCAAATCAACTTGTGTGTACTCGTTAACAACATTTGAAGCACTCAAAGGTGCATCTTTGTCCATACGCATATCAAGTGTATCACTTTCATAAGAAAATCCTCTCTCTCTTTGGTCCAATTGTAGAGAAGAAACACCTATATCTGCAAGTATCCCTTTTATTTCCTCAGGGTTCACTTCTTGAAGAATCTCTTTCATGACAGTAGAAAAACGACCCTTGCGTATGCTCACCCTCTCTTCATATTTAAAAAGACGCTTTGAAGAAAAATCAATGGCAGTCTGGTCTTGGTCAATTGCAATCACTTTTATATTTGGATTTGCTTCAAGTATCATAGAAGTATGACCACCATAACCCATAGTACAGTCTATAACAATCCCTTCTTTCAAATCCTTAAAAGCTTCTGTAACTTCTTTATACAAAACTGGAATATGTGGAATATTTTGCAAACAACACCCTATTAATATAAATTTATTAGTTATTATACAGAAATTTTGATTTAGGTTTAATTTTTTATACTGTATGATTAAGGTTAAAACAAAAAAGGGGTCTTTTTATGATTTTACAATACCAAAATGAGCTACTCGCTTTAGCAATAATTTTTATACTTTTATTTATTTATCTCTATTTAAAAAGAAAACCAGCTTCTTCACAGAAAGATACATTTACTGAAATTACTGAAGAAAACACTAAAAATATACATAATGAAATAGAGGTAGAATCTGTCAGTAAGCCTGTGAATAAACAAACTGTTCCAAATCATGGAAAAATCACTAAAGAAGATTTTAAACTTTTTTCAGGAGAAAGAATACTCTTGGCTGAAGACAATCTTATTAATCAAAAAGTTATTTTAGGGGTTTTAGGGAACAGTGGCATAGAAGTAATTGTAGCCAATGACGGGCAAGAAGCACTGGATATACTGCAAAAAGACAAAGATTTCATGATTATATTAATGGATGCACATATGCCACGGATTGATGGCTTTGAGGCAACAAAAATTATTAAACAAAACCCTCAATATAACCATATAGCAATTGTTGCACTGAGTGGAGATGTAGCAAGTGATGATATTAAAAAAATGAAAGATGCGGGCATGAAAGAACATCTTGAAAAACCATTAAAGATAGATGCCTTATATGACATTTTATATCAATACTCACATAAATCAAAACTAACAAATCCTCCTTCAGATTTAGAAGTTTTAGCTATTCAAAGAGGCTTACAAATCGCTGGTAATGATGTAGATTTTTATCATGACATTTTAAAAGAATTTTTATCCACTTATAGTAATTCAGCAGAAGAATTAGAAATCTTACTCAAAGATAATAAAACAGCACAAGCAGATCAATTACTCCTAGATATCGTAGGCGTTTCTGCAAATATCGGTGCTGATGCACTCACATCTTCTGCCAATGATATAAAAAATAGTATAAGTAAAAATGAACAAGTAAAGCTTACTACTTATAGTAAAAATCTTCAAGAGTTAATTCAAAATATTAATAACTATTTTCTTACATGTAACTAGAGTACATATAAGAAAATACTATTACAGTTCTACACATATTAATAATTTATTAACTAAAATACAAATTCCTCTAACATAATGTTACACTCATTATAAAATTAAGCTAAAATATCTATGTTAACTCGTGAAATTGATTTAAATCAACTTTATTAGTTTTAGAAAAGACTAGAATACAAATGATTCTAAAATATTAACAGAGTTTAAGGAGAACAAAATGATAGATCCATCTATGATAAGACCGGGGATTGCATTGAATGACTTTCTAACTATCTTTGTTTCTTCAGCGCTTGTGTTAGTTTTTGGAGGATTTTATGTTGGTATATATACTGCAGTAAAGGTAAAACTACTAAAACCATGGACTATGCTGTTTGCATACATGTTTTGGGTATTGACTGCCTATTGTTTGTATTTAATGGGAAGTTTAATGCATGTCGGGGAATTTACTGCAAAAGCTTTAGTTGTCGCTGCAATTGGATTGTTTTTACTTCCATTCGCAGTTTATTATATGCAAAATCAAGTTCATGAAGAAAATGAACATTGATGCACAATATATATTTCGACAATAATTTTATAGGAGGATACAGTGGCTAATAAATCTGTATGGAGTGACAATCGTTTCTGGCAAAGAACAGCAACGTGGGTTACAGGTTTTGCATCAGTTCTTTTAATTTGGTTGACATTTGATACGTCAGCACAAATTGCAATGGGAAATGATCAAGATTTACAAAACAAGGTGACAAAAAGGGTTCCAGGACCTACTGTTATTAATTACAAGATTACTTATGAAATGAGCGCTAAGCGTGGTCTCGAAGTACCTATCATTGGTGGAAATGACGGGAAAGGAAATTCATTATTTCAAGTAAAAGAAAAGTTTTTTGGTCGTGATGACTATTCAGAAGACGAAGCGAGAGCTTTACTACATTTAGGAAAGCTAGGTGAGCAAGCAAAAAATTGTATGGATTGTCATACACTTTTAGGAAATGGCGCTTACTATGCACCTGATTTAACAAAAGCATGGTTAGATCCTGCATGGGGACCAAATGGTGCAATGCAAGCTTTAACTGGAAAAAATACAAGAGAAGAAGCCATGGCTGAATTTTTACAACATCCAGGTCAATACCCTACACATGCTCGTATGATGCCAAATCTTGGTATTACTGCAAAAGAGGCAAAAGGTTTGGTTGCATTCTTAAAACAAATGTCTTCTATTGACACAAATGGTTTTCCAAGAAATTTTGGAAAAATAAAAGGAGCAGTAAATGGCAAGTAATCACTTAACAGGTATTGGCAGCGAATCAAAACAATTAGCTACATGGTATTTTACTTTTGCAGCGATTTTGTTTGGTGCTCAATTACTTTTTGGTTTGGTAGCGGCTATTCAATATGTAATGCCTGGTTTTCTTTATGGAATTCTAGACTTTTCAATCGCAAGAATTATACACATTAATGCACTCGTTGTATGGATGGTATTTGCAATGTTTGGTTCTGTTTATTGGTTATTGCCAGATGAAACAGGAATTGAAACAGTAGGTATTAAAATTGGTAAACTCCTTTTTTGGATATTTGCACTTGCAATTGTAATAGTTGTTTTAGTGTTTCTATTTATTCAAGTTGGTCCTGCTAGTGATACCACAATCTGGTTTATTACAGAAGGTCGTGAATATATTGAAGCACCGCGTTGGGCTGACTGGGGAATCGTAGTTGTTGCTCTTGGATTTGTTGGAAATCTTTTCTTAACAGGTATGAAAGGAAAACAAACAGGAATCGTAACAGTTTTAATGGCTGATATGATTGCATTTGCCGGTCTTTATTTAGCTGGTATGTTCTTTACTGACAATATCTCAGTTGATCAGTATTGGTGGTGGTGGGTAATCCACTTATGGGTTGAGGCTACATGGGAAGTTTTCGTTGGTGCGATTGCTGCTTATGGTCTTATTAAAATGATTGGGGCACATCGTCAAGTCGTTGAAATGTGGTTATGGATTGAAGTTGCTATGCTCTTTGGTTCAGGTATCCTAGGTTTAGGTCACCACTATTTCTGGATTGGTACACCTGAGTACTGGTGGGAAATTGGTGCATTATTTAGTGCGCTAGAACCATTACCACTAGTTGCAATGTTTGTTCATGTACTTTATGACTGGGGCAAAACACAGGGTGCAGAGATGGCGAAAGAGCATACAGATGAGTATCAAGCAAAATCTGTTATTACCAATAAACCTGCATTTACATGGTTTGTACTGAATGCCTTTGGTAACTTCTTAGGTGCTGGTGTTTGGGGATTTTTCCATACCTTGCCACAAGTAAATCTTTATACTCACGGTACACAATTTACTGCAGCACATGGTCACTTGGCATTTTTTGGTGCTTATGCAACAATTCTTGTAGGTATGTTTTATATAGCTGTTCAAGGAACGAATGGCATAAAAGTATTAAAATCAACCAAGCTGTCTATTTGGTCTACTAGTTTAATCACTGGTGGTATGCTAGTTATGACTGTTGCATTGACTATTGCCGGGTATGTTCAAGTTCTTGTTTCTCGTGCACAAATGGGTGCAACATGGGCAGGATACTTTGATGGTCAAAGCGGTGTCTGGTTCGCTCAAGCAATGGACTGGAGACTTATTGCAGGTGTTGTAGTCTTTACAGGCTTCATTTTACTTGCTATAGATTTATTAACTACTGGAAAAAATCCAGTACACAAAAGATAAGGAGATAAAATGTTTGAAGCATTTACAGATGTTAATCCAAGCTTTTTTGGTTGGCTTAATCAAGGTCCTATGACTTTAACGATTTTTCTGCACACTGTAATAATACTTCCAATGATTTGGATTTATTATCAAGAGAAAAAGCGTTTGGAAAACGAGAACTAAGTCAGACTGATCCCCATGGGGTCATGTCTAATCTTCAATTTTAGAAGGAGAAATAAAATGAGATTCAATAAATTAGTTATATCAGTCGCGGCATTAGCGGTTGTAGGTTCAAGTCTATTTGCCGGCACTTCACATATGAATGTTGCTAAAGTGTTTAAAAAAGAGTGTCAAGGATGCCATGGTCCAAATCATGAAGGTGGTGTTGGAGCGGATTTACGCCCTGCAAAAATTGCCAAAATGAATTCTTACACTTTGGCAGAAAAAATTCTAAATGGTGTTCCTGGTACTGCAATGCCTGCTTGGGACAATACATTTAATAAAGCAGATGCTGATAAAATGGTTGATTATTTACAACATTTTAAAGGTCATAAAATTAAAATTTTAACCCTTAAAGCAGTAACTGCAGGTTGGAAACCACTGAATGATAGAATGAAATTTCTAAAAAAATATCCACACCCTGTGGATGTGAAAAAAGTTGCAAACATTTGTTTTATTACAGAGCGTGATGCTTCTCGTGTTGACTTTATGGATGGCACAACTGGTAAAATCCTTTCTCGCCACCCTGCAGGATTTGCAGTACATGTAACAGTAACAAACAAGCGTCTACCCCGCTATGCATACTCAATCTCTCGTTCAGGTTTAGTGACAATGTTTGATTTAAATACACCGGGTCAACAAAAAATTGCACAGGTACAAGTAGGTACATCATCTCGTGGTCTTGCAGTTTCTCCAGATGGAAAATACTTAATGGCAGGAAATTATGTACCAGGTGGTGCTATTTTAATGGATGCAATGACATTAAAACCATTGAAAGTTTATCCGACATCAAGTGTAATTGATATGGATGGAAATATCGGTTCATCTCGTGTAGCCGGTGTTTATGATACTCCATATGGTCCATACATCGCATTTGCTCTTAAAGATGCAGGTCATGTATATATTGTTGATTACTCTAAACCAGGATTCCCGATTGTTGGTGATATTCCAAACATTGGTAAAATCTTACATGATGGTTTTGAAAATGAAGGTAAAGAGATTGGACGCTACTTAATGCAAGCTTCTCAAGGAAGTGATGTTATGGGTGTTGTTGACTTTAAAACAAAATCTTTAGTTGCTAAAGTTTATACTGGTCCTGGTACTAAGCCTCACCCAGGTCAAGGTTCATCTTGGTATAATGACAGATATGGACAACTTTATGCTACAAACAGTATGAATGTCGGTGAATGTATTATTTGGGATAGTAACTGGGATGTTGTTGCACGCGTAAGAACTGCCGGTGGTGGTCTTTTTGTCGGAACAAGTGAACATACACCATTCCTTTGGTCAGATAATGTAATCGGTGGACCATCTGCATGGAACAAAATGTACCTCATTAACAAACAAACACTTGAAACAGACAGAATTATTACTGTTGGTACAAAAAGAGGTACTGTTACAGATCCGGTAACACACAAAATACTTTATAGCTGGAAAGTTCCAACTGTAAAAAATAAAAAAGGTAAAGTTATAATTCCTAGAATTTTACATGCTGAACCTGCAAACCATGGTCATTGGACTATGATTTCGGAGTGGAATGCTGGTCGTATCGGTATTTATGAAGCAAAAACTGGTAAATTTGTTAAATATATTAAAGGTTTAACAACCCCAACATTTACTTACTCTATCGAGCATAGACAAAATATTCCAGGTGCATAGACACCTTTTTCTCCCCTTGGGGAGAATCTTACTTACTATTTAGAACATTTTTTATAATTTTTTTTAATAATACTACCAAATACTCATAAATGAAAAAATTCTTATTTTATAGCCTATTTAAGGCATATTTCAAGCTTACTTTTGCTAGAATAATAGTTATTTTAAGGAAAGAAACAAGATGAATAAAATTGCAATTCTATTATTATTATTTTCTGTTTTACTTTTTAGTGATACACTTACTGGAAAAAAAGTTTTTGAGACTTATTGTTGGGGTTGTCATCATCAAACAGCCATGGCTTTTGGTCCTCCTTTTAGTCAAATAGCGGACACAAGAACAAAAGCAGAAATAGAGGCTTATATAAACTCCCCAAAATCAATGTATAAAGCTTTTGGATACAAACGAACAGTCATGACACAATTGCATCTTAACGCAAAAGAATTAGACATTATTAGTGATTACATCCTCTCATACAAAGGAAAACAATAATGTTTCGATTATCAAATCTCATTGCTTCAGTTGTTGAAGATAAAAAAGAGAGAATTTTAGATGGTAGCATCGCTATTTGGAATTTTACAAATCGTTGTAATCTTTCTTGTCTGCACTGCTATTCAAAATCAACTTTAGATGAAGTAGATACCTTAACGACTGAGCAGATTAAAAAAACTATTTTACAAATGAAAGAAAACGGTGTGAAATTTATCATTTTCTCAGGAGGAGAGCCACTTACAAGAAAAGACTTGTTTGAAATAGCCGATTTTTGTAAAGAAAATGGCATTATCACTTACCTTTCTAGTAACGGTCTTTATTTTACAAAAGCTAATATAAAAAGAATTACTGATACTTTTAATTATGTTGGGGTAAGTATAGATGGAAATGAAAAAACACATGATTATTTTCGTGGGCTTAAAGGCGCATTTAAGGAAACACTCAAATCTGTTCTTTTAGCGAACGAAACAGGTGCAAAAGTTGGTATTCGTTTTACCATGACAAAAGATACTATTGGCTCATTAGAATATATTTTTGATTTGGTAGAAAAACATAATATTCCAAAGATATATATTTCTCATTTAGTTTATTCCGGACGAGGATTAGACAATTTGAAAATGGATTTAAGCAAGGAACAAAGAAAAAAAGCTGTTGATTTTATACTTAACAAAGCATTTGAGTATTATGAAACAGGGCGAGATATCGAAATCGTCACTGGAAATATGGAAATGGATGCTATTGCATTTTTAAATAAATTTACACAAAAGTATCCTCAATTTAAAGAAAAAATGAGAGAGAGACTCGTCAAATGGGGAGGTAATTCTGCAGGACGCAAACTACTCAATATAAACAGTGAAGGAGATGTGCGACCTGACCCCTTTTTCCCTCTAATTGTCGGTAATATCATCCATCAAGATTTTGGTGACATATGGCAAAACGGAGAACTTTTAGAAAAACTTCGCATACATCCGCGAACACAAATAAGCGGTATTTGCAGTACATGTAAACAAATAGACATATGTAATGGTGGCAGTCGAGCACGAGCTTATGCAATAACAGGTGACCTATGGAGTGAAGATCCATCATGTTACTTAACTAAAGAAGAAAGAGAGACAGTATAATGAAAATAAAAAACTTTTTGGCAGTTATAATTATAGCCTTGTCGTTACATGTAAATGCAAGTGCACATGAAAAAGTATTTGTTGTTGAGCGTGAAAGTAGCTCTGTCGCAGTCATAGAAGATGGACTGCCTAGAAATCATATGGAGCATATGCATAATATGAATCATGGAGTTATGAAGTTTTACGGTAAAGATGGGTACCTTATAAGTCGCGATGGTTATATTATGAGATTTAACCCTGTGACCGAAAAAAAAATAGCTGAGTATAAAACGAGTAAAAGTGCCATTGGTTTTGTTATCAACAAAAACTATGTTGCTGTTGCCAACTATGATGACAAGAGTGTCGATATTCTCTCACGCAATTTAAAACCTATAGAAAAACTAAAGACTGGTTCACGCAATGTCGGTATTAAAATATATAAAAATTATCTTGTTTTTTCAGAAATGGATAATGACACTATTGCTGTTTATAAAAATGTAAATGTCAATAAAGAAAAACCTCATTTTATACTCTATAAAGAGTTTAAGAATGTTGGAATAATGCCTTTTGATGCCCTAATCGATGGAAATAAGTATATAAATGGTTTTTTTAAAAGTCCTTGGTTAGGAGAAGTTAACTTAGACACCATGAAATTTAAAAAAATACCTTTAAAATTAGGAGAAAGAGAGCCTGTTTTAAAAGTACCTCATTTTGGTTTTTGGTCGGTAAGTCATTCTAAAGTTTTCATTCCTGCTGTTGGCGACAATAAAGTTTTTGTATTTACGCCAAAATTTAAATTTATTAAATCCATCAAAACAGAAGGCATGCCTGTTTTTACAGCCTTATCTCCAGATAAAAAATATTTGGCAGTGACATTCAGCGGTAAAAAATTTCCGGTTATTCAAATCATTGATACAAAAACATTAAAAATCATTAAAAGATTCCAATTTAATGGAAAAGTGTTACATGTAAGATGGTCCAACATCAGACCTGAACTTTTTGTTTCAGTTAATGATGCGAACAAAGTCGTTGTGATTAATACAAAAGGATGGTGGATTAAAAGAGAAATATTTACTATCAAAAAACCATCTGGAATATTTCTTTATGAGGACAAAAAATAATGAGCAGAGTGTATTTAACTGGTGCCGGTCCCGGAGACATTGAACTCTTAACAATGAAAGCTCACAGAGTTATCAGTGAAGCTGATGTTATCATTTATGATCGCTTAGCAAATCCTGAGATTTTAGAGATGACAAAAGACGGTTGCGAGTTTGTTTATGTAGGAAAAGAAGATGGGAAGCATACACTACCACAGGATGAAATAAATGAAGTCATTTATCAAAATGCTCTTAAATATAATGTAGTAGTACGATTAAAAGGGGGCGATCCTTTCGTTTTTGGGCGTGGAGGGGAAGAAGGTACATACCTTGCACAAAGAGATATAAAATTTGAGATAATTCCAGGAATAACCTCTGCTATAAGTGTACCTGCATATGCCGGTATTCCAGTAACACATCGTGGGGTAGCTGTAAGTTTCAGAGTCGTAACGGGGCATGAATCTCCAAATAAAAAAGAGTCTCAAATTGCATGGGAAAATTTTAAAACAGATGATACAATCATATTTTTAATGGGCTTACACAATCTTCCTAAAATTGCATCAAAACTTATAGAAGTAGGCAAATCAAAAGATTATCCTTGTGCTGTGATTTCACGCGGAACTACAAAAGACCAAAGTGTCGTTGTCGGAACACTTAGCGATATTGTGCAAAAAGCAAAAGGAGTACCCACCCCCGCTCTCATTATAGTCGGCAAAGTCGTTGAACTCAGAGATCAACTAAATTGGTTTAACAAATAATTAATAATTAATAATTTTGTAAATCATACTGCTGCCATAATACTGAAGCTTCTTTGTTGCCGGCGTCCATAGCTTTTTTTGCCCATTTTTTCGCTTTTTTAAATTTTTCTTGCTCTACATAAATTTCTGCAAGAAGATAATAAGCACCCGTATCACCCATCTTTGCATTTATTTGTAACCATTTTGCTGCTTTATCAAAATTCATTATTTGCATATATATTCGACCTACATTTTGCACAGCTTTTTTGTGTCCGGATTTTGCAGCAATTTCTAAAAGTTGGGCTGCCTTAGAAATATTTTGGTCTACTCCATACCCCTTATAATACATCAATGATAAATTATATGTTGCATTTATATTCCCATGCTTGAATCTACTGTCCAATATACTAAAAGCTTTTTTATAATCCCCTTTATTTAATGCATCCAAAGCAGTATCCGAAGATGAATAAAGCATTGATGCAAGTAATATAATAAAAAGTAATTTTTTCACAATAATCCCCCTTTTAGTTACACATAGTACAATAATGAAGAAAGGAGTAATGCACCTAAAAATGTTATAATTATCATCACAGAGCGTTTTTGTGACTCTTTTATATTATGATGCTTTTCTAAATAATCACCTAGCCAGATACCTGGATAAATTGTAAAAATAAACATTGGGAAAGTCATTACTAAAATAATCATAATATCATGCATTGTCATTCAAATTCCTATAAATTAAATCTTTCTTTAGAATTATTATTATATCATATAATAAAGGGGTTACCATGAGAAAAATTATAATTTCTACCATTACAATAGTTTTAAGCAGTATGCTTTTTAATGCCTGCTCAACAACATCTATGACAACAGGAGATGTAAAAACTGTTTCTTTCACGCACTTAAAACACGAGATACCTTTAAAGAAGTTTCATAAGCTGATTCGTCAAGCCGGTGAAAAAAATGGTTGGAGGATAACTGAATTTAAAGAAAATGAACTTATTGCTGAAAAAGAAGAAAATAATGCCATGAAAGCTGTAACTATTACTTTTACAAAAGAGTATTTTGACATTTCACCAAAAGACAGTAATTTGCAAGAGGCAATTGAAAACGAGTTAGATAAATAAGAAAAGGTATTCAATGGATTTTTTTAAATATATACATGCAGTTGGAACCGGTCCCAAAGGTAATAGAGATTTAAGTTTTGAGGAGAGTAAAGATATGATGCAGCAGGTTTTAGACCAAAGTGTTCCGAGTGAACAGATTGCTGCATTTTTACTTGGGTGGAGACTCAAACCTGAGACAACAGAGGAGTTCCGTGGGGCACTTACTGCGTGTGATACATATACACAAAAAGAAAATATACCAAATTCCATAGAACTTGGTTATCCGTTTGACGGCAAAGCAAAAAATCCTTATATTTTTCCACTTGTTGCAAAAATACTGCAAAAAACAGATCTTAATCTAGTTATAATGGGTGATGAAAAACAGCCTGCAAAAGATGGTATCACAATCAAAAATATATGTGACAATATAATTTTGAGTCAAAATATTAAATATTTTAACAGAAAAAACTATCTCAACAAATTGCACATGCTTACTGATATACGAAATAAACTAGGGCTTAGAAGCGGCTTTAACACCATAGAAAAACTTCCAAATGTTGCAAACAGCAATTATGCAATTACAGGAGTATTTCATAAACCCTATGTAAAAAAATATGTAGAAATTTTTGCAGATAGGTATAAAAAGTTCGCTCTCATTCAAGGGAATGAGGGAACTCCTGAACTCTTTAGTAAAGGTCGATTATGGATTACTGAAGAAGGAGATGATATAAAAGAGATAATTATAGACCCACAATATTATGGCATAAACTATAAAAAATCATGGGATACCATAACACTTGCAGATTCACTCGAACAGCTCAATAACCCCTCTGATGCCTATTTAAAATTAGCAAAACTCAATGCAGCAGTTTATCTTTTTATAGCACAAAAGTATAAAACAATTGAAGATGCTTTTGATGCTATTGGCTAATTTTTTTTGGCGTTAAGCAAGTTATTATATCTTTTATATTTATATTTTCTCGTAATGCTCTGCAAGAAAAAAGTTCATACTTATCAAGAAAAAATAGTGTTGGGTAATGTGTCGCATAGAGCAATTCTCTAGGAAAACTTTCGTATTGCGCTTTATACACTAAAAGAAAAATTGCTTTTTTTTCAATAAGTGAAGTTATATTTTTACTGTTCAAAATTTTTCTAAGCTCTTTATTGCAGTAAGTGCACTCTTTTTTTGTCAAAAACACAAGAAGTATTTTATTTGATTTCAAAGCTTTTTGTTGTGCGACTTCATAATTACTTTCAATCATAAACCCCTGTGCCTCACAAAATATAAGAAGCACTAACAACACTATTTTACTCAAAAGATTTTTCCAAATGTTCTATTGTTATGACAGGAGGATTCGGTAATTGTGGATATGCAACTTTTACAATATTCGTTACCCATTGCGGATAAATTCTAAAATTAAGCTTAATGTTTACATGTAAAGGATACTGCACATCTTTTTGTAATGGAATTTTTTCTACAACTCTTTTACCTGCCGGTATTCTTGTATCTTTGAGTAATTTTACATATCGCCAAAAAAACAATCCTACGGGTTTCCCATCTTTATCACCAAATACCTTGTTGAAAATAACAGAGTTCTTTTGTATGTCTCCTCCTTTATTTAATTTTCCACTACTAAAAACAATTTTTTCATTGCTATCTTTGACTGTTATATCAAGCCATAATTCACGAAAATCTGCCGCTCCGGTAGGAAGTTTATGCCCTGCTCCGACATTTTTAACACCAACATATAATATATTTTTATCAATCGTTACATCTAATTTTGCAGATGTTTTCAAAAGTTGTAAAGACTGTGATTCATTCTCTGTATTTTTTAAGCCAGAAAGAAAATAGTTCCCTCCTGCAAAATAGTGTACTTTTATATCTTTTTTATTTTTACCGCCAAGTGTAGAATGCCCTTGAAGCGGAGAAAATTTACCATTTCTCAAGTTAGTCATATGACAATCAATACAATCTTTATGCTCATTAGGATGCTTCGGGTCATTGTAAGGAGATTTTTTCCACTGTTCATAAGTTGAAACTACTTTTTTACCCGAATGCGGTAAAAATTCATTATGACAAGAAGCACAATATTCGCTCTTCTTATATAAAGGCTGCATATACTCATTTTTATGTACCTGTGGATTTGCATTAATTAGCTTTTGACTTATCCACACTTTCATATCTGTATGTGAATCTTCATAAAAATATTTTTTTCTTTTGCTAAGGTTTAAGGTATAAGAACTATTTCCAATCGGTTTTGCTTTTACTATACGATGACATGCAATGCAAGAAACACCCTGCTCAAGTCTATTTGGATTTTTCTTATACTCATTGATGAGATTTTGTGAACCTTTAGTAAAAAGTGGTTCTGGCATAATATTATCTTGCATAAAATGTGTTGTTCTTTCTTGATGCATACTTACGGCACTCGGGTTATGGCAACCCATACACCATTGTCGAAACTCTTTACCCTTGTCCATTCCCGCTAAATTTTCCAACACCATATAGTAAGGATTTGAATCTGCAAGATGTCTATGATTTGAATCTGCCCATTGTTTAAATATTTTCGGATGACACGCTTTACATGTAACAGAGTTTGTCCAATCAACACTATGATGATATTTTGCACCATCGGTAAAAGCAATATTTACAAGTTTTTCTTGTTTCGCATAAGAATTACTTGGCAAAAATAAAATAAATAAAGATATCGTCACAACAGCAAACCTTGAAAAAAAATGTTTTTTCAAATGAATACCTAAAAGTAAAACAAGGGCAAAAGAGCCATAAAGGTGGATATAATATGAAAGAACACCAAAAATATCACCGCCTCTGTTACCAACTAAAAATAAGTATGTTCCACTTATAAGAATCAATAGTAAAATCAATCCAAATAAAAGTCCACTTGCACTTTGATGTTTCATTCTTAGCATACTTTCATACATATGTGTATATAAAAAAGGCAATATAAACAAAATCATTATGGCTATAGATCCAAATATATGTAAAAATTCTATAGTCCTGAAATATGACCATGGTATAGCAAAGTAATTCATTAATAAAATGCCGCTTATAAACATAAAAAATATATCGAGATTAATAAAAAATATTTTCACTTTAACTCCTTATACTCGACTACATTGCCTTCAAGTGATTTTAAAAAGGCGACAATTTCATCTATTTGTATCTCTGTTAATTCCATACTTAACTGATATTTTCCCATAATGTGAATAGCCTCACGCAGATCAAATACAGCACCATTATGAAAATATGGCGATGTTTTTGTTACATTTCGTAAAATAGGCACACGAAAAAGTTGTTTATTATCTTTCCCTAAATATCCACCTTTATTTTCAAACGGGTATCTGCGGTATTGTTTAAAATTAAAATTAAATGCAGCCACATCTCTACCAATATATTCTCGACTAAAGATTCCCGTTACATCAATGATATGATTATAATTTCGTACAGGAAATTTTTGTATTGTTTGTCCTCCAACTGTTATGCCGGTATGACAACCTTTACAACCAAGTTGTATAAAGTCTTTAAAACCTCTTTTTGCTTCTGCACTCATTGCAGAGTTATCGCCTTCTAAAAATCTATCATAAGCACTTCTCGTTAACAGTGTTTTTTGATAAGTATCTATTGCTTTTTCTACATTTTTAAATGTAATGCCGTCAGCAAAAACTTTTTTAAACTCTTGCACATAATAAATATTCTTTTTTAATTTCTCTTGAAGCTCTTTGGATGATAAATTCATCTTGTATTTATCATGTATCATTGGAGCAATAACATCCATAGAAGTTTTAGCTGAGCCATCCCACATTCTGTATTTTGCCAAAGCAGAATTTAAAATTGTAGGTGTATTTAAATGATTTGGAGCAATTGCACCTTCTACTCCTATGGCTGTTGAGAGCCTATCTGTACCACTTTCATCTTTTATATGACAGATCATACAGCTTGTTTTTTCCTGTGGATGACTTATATCATCTAAAAATTGGTTTTTATTATGCGGATTTTTACCCAACATATGACAAGATGCACAGCTAATTGTATTGTCTTTTGAAAGCAGTGTATCAAAAAATAGTTGTTTGCCCAAAGCAACTTTTTCTTTTGTAATAGGATTCTCTTTAGAATCAAGAAGCTGTAAAAACTTAGCATAATCTTTGGGAATAGGATGCATGCCTCTACTGAGTGCAATCTCGCGTAAATCATCATCACTATAAAAATTTTTTGGTTTTTTAGGTATTAAATAAGGAAGTATCTCTATCCAGACAACAATGATAACTATTGCCAACAGACTTAATCGTAGCATAATGTACTCCCCTTTATATTACTAAATCCCAAAAAACTTTTTTAGCCAACTTTTCTCTTTTTTTGTTTGAATATATATTTTGCTTACTGTCTGATTATAATCACCTAAAACGACGAGCTCATTCTCAACTATTTTAAGATGATTTTTTCCCCATTTTTGGTCAAGTTCATCCATACGGTACAGAGCATCTGCCGCATCAGGTTTTTCTTTTGTTCCTGTTCTGGTATCAATTATTGCCAGACCTCCAATAGTTTTTTCAAATTTATATGGACTATATATTTTAATTTCTTTATACATTCTATGTGGTTTTGCGTCCGGTGTAGCCTTTTGTATAGCTATAAACCCTAGTACAAAAAATGCGAACAACACTCCTAAAAATAATCCTTGTTTAGCCTTCATTACTTACTCCAATTTTCAATATAGTTTTTTGCTTTTTCATCAAGCATTCTCATTCTCTCTTTTCCTTTAGGCAAGCTTTTACGCAATGCCTTCATCTCTTGTAAAAATTCTGAAATTCCATCTGGAATCATCTTTTGTAAGTAGCGTCTTAAATGTTTTGCCATTGCAGGCGAAGTGCCAGAAGTTGATATTGCAATAGTCAAATCATCTTTTTTCACATAAGACGGAAAAATAAAATCGCAATAATCGACAGAATCGACAGCGTTACAAAGACAGTTATATTTTTTTGATTCTTGAAATATTTCTGCTTGCAATGCTATAGTGTCCACTGCGACTATAACCATTGTGAAGTCTTTTATATCACCCTCTTCATAAGCACGCTGCTTATACTCAAGATTTTCCTTTTCTATTCGTCTTTTCATTGCGACAGAGTATTCTGTTGCTATTACATGTATATCTTTTGTAAAATCAAGCAGGTGTTCCAACTTTTCATAAGCAACATTTCCACCACCTACTATGAGAATTTTTTTGTCATCTAGTTTTAAAAATGCCGGAAAATAAGCCATATCCAAATACCCTTACTTAAGTTTTTGTAATGTAATCATAGCATATATGCCCATAAAGTTATTGACAAATATCAATTTAAATTTAGATAAACATAGGTACAATCATTATGCCAAAAAATTAAAATAAAGTAATACAAATGAAACAAGAGATACTTTCAAGAATACAAAAAAAGTTTCCATTAGTGCAAAAACCTTTTGAGGTGATTGCAAATGAATTAGGTATGAGCGAAGAAGAAGTTTTAGAAATATTGCAAGCAGAAAAAAAAGCAAATATCATACGACAAACTTCTGCCATCTTTGATACAAAACGATTAGGCTACAAGTCATCTCTAGTCGCTTTTAAAATTCCTAAAGAAAATATCGCCACAGCTGTAAAAATCATTAATTCACACCCCGGTGTATCTCATAACTATGAAAGAAACCATGATTTCAACATCTGGTTTACTATGGCTGTTGCTCCTGACTCTCTTTTTGGTTTAGACAAAACCATAGAACTCCTTGCAAAACTCACAGAGGCAGATGACTATATTGTACTGCCGACATTAAAACTTTTTAAAATAAATGTCAAACTTGATACAACTGGTAAAGATGCAAAAAAAGAAAAGCTAATAAAAGTTGTTCATACTGATATAAAACTCACGCCTCTGCATCATGAAATCATTCAAAATGCACAGTATGATATTGACTTCATCAGTGAACCTTTTGCAAAAATTATTAAAAATCTCAATATAAATTATGAAACCTTTTTCAATATTTTACAAGAGTTGCAAGAAGCAGGTGTCATGAGAAGATTTGCATCCATTTTAAATCATAGAAAAGCAGGTTTTAATGCAAACGCCATGGTTGTTTGGGATGTAGATGAAGAAATAGGTGAGGAAATAGGTGAGGAAATAGGTAAAAAAGCAGCGGAATTTTCTGCTGTTAGTCACTGCTATCTGCGTCCAAAATATGAGAATTGGCCTTATAACCTTTTTACTATGGTTCATGGAAAAACAACAGAGGAAACAAATGCAATGATACAAGAAATGTCTGAAGAAATAGAGTCCAAATCACATATGCCTCTCTATTCATCAAAAGAATTTAAAAAAGTTCGCATTGAATACTTCACACCCGAATTTACTGAGTGGGAAGAAAAATATAAAACAGTCGTATAAAAGGAAGTTAAATTATGGAAAAGTTTTTTGAATTAGAAATTGCATATATTGTTATAGGTATATTTTTCTTAGCTATTACAGCGTTTGTAACAACTAAGGATTTTATGCCCAAAGGTGCCTTTAAAAAAGGGATGAGTGGAGTATTCGCTGTTTTTGCGATTATGATAAGTATTCATTATTATATAACAACAAAAAGAATGGACGGTGTTAAAAAAATTTTCAATGAAGGTAAAACTATCATATGTGAAAATAAAATGAGAAGAACAATTTCTCAGTCTGTTTTAATTTCTAAAAAACGGGGATGGTCACTTGACGGAGATTACTTTAAAAATCCAGACTTTATAAGAGATTTTCATACGGCAAGATGTGTAGATTATGCACCAATGGCACCGAAAAATAGTGGTCAAAATGATAAATAGGCTCAAAAGATATGCCATTGCTATAGTTTTTTTACTTATTGTGATAGGTTTAATGCTACTAGCTACTTTAGGAGTAAAAGATTTTGGAGATCAAATGTTTAAAGACGCGAATATCACTATTACACCAAAAGGAGAAAGGATAAATCTATGAGTTTAACACTTTTACTATCTATAGGTATAATTATTACTGTTATCTTTCATTTTATAGGTGTGTATGCAGGTGCCAAAAAAATAGTTTGGGTTGCCATAATTCTTATATGGGCAGGTGCTATTTCTGTTGCAACAAGCGAAGTAAAACCAAAAGCTTATGATGAGATCAAACAAATGAAGGGTAAGTATCCACAGACAGATAAAATCATAAATGAATCACTCCCAAAAGTTTCAGTATATGAAATGATACTAATAAAAAATAGTTTTTTAAGACATGAGCCTAAAGAGTAGGCTCATCCAATTCTTAGGCACCTAATGCCTTTTTTACATTATTGTCCGCCATGGTTATATTCCACTCCGGCTCCCAAACCACCTCAACATCAACACTTTGAACATTCGGTAGTTTTTCTACGGCTTCTTTAACCCATTGTAAAATCATTTGATGCAGTGGGCACGCTTTTGTGGAGAGTGTCATAGTCACTTTTACATTGCCTTCTTTATCACATGAGGCATCATAAATAAGCCCCATTTCTACAAGGTTAAAACCGACCTCAGGGTCTATAACTGTAGATATAGCCTGAAAAATTTCATCTTTAGTATACATTGCCATTTATTATCCTTTAAAATTTATCATATACAATACACTTCTTATAAACGCAATAGCACCCATCACTAAAAATGATGCCCCTGCCCCTATAAGAATATTACTTTGAGAAATTATTGCAATAGTTACAATAATAACACCGACTGCACAAAATATAAACTGTGCTTGAGAACTTTTATACGGTACCATATCTGCAAGCATTGGAATTTTCTGTTTTCCAACAAGAGGAGAAAATTTTTCAAACCATACAAGGAATGGAATTATTTTATAAATATGCCCAGTAATTAAAAAACCAAAAAAACCAAAAAATAGAAGCCACATAGAAGCAAGTAAATAAGTCTCTTTTTCCATAAAAAAATAGACAACAAGCATCAATATAGAAGCCACCAAAGAAGAGTATGAAAACATTAAAGATATGGCATACACATCATTCTCTTTTCGAGGTCTAATTTTATAAATAATATATATTAAATACGCATATACTAACATTGCACCAAGAGCTAAAATATCCGCAATATAACTTAATACTTCCAAATGTAAAAGTGATGCCAATATTGCTAAAACAACAGCTATAGTCATGGTACTTATAGAAATCTCTAAAGGTCTCATAGAAAAGCTATGTGACAGCGTAAACATTGGTATTAAAACAACAGAAAGCCCCATAATAGTAATAGAAATATAACCACCTAATACTGAATATATATGTGCTTTTAAGAGTGATGATATATCTACTGATATTGTACCGGCATATGAAAGTGCCATTAAAAGACCAAATATTATTCCAAAAAATAAGAATGTATTTGATATTAAAACACTGCTCATGACTAGGGTTAATTTTTTTACTTTAAAGATAGTTAAAAAAATTTCACCAACAAATATCATCATTGAAATTAAAACTACAATCCCACCATAAGGCAATAAGGCACTTGAATATAAAAATCCAAATACCATCAATAAAGTTCCAATAAGCAGAAGTGGCCAAATAGCATAAAAAAGTTCTACGCCAAAATGTCCTACTTCTAAAACAACAGGAACTAGTTGAGCCATTGCACCAAATATAGTCATCATTACAAAACCAAGTAAAAATAAGTGCGTAAAACTTATAACTTGCGGATTTGTAAACGATAAATCATCTGATGTAAAAGTGAACAGGTACAATGATGACAAAAGATAAAAAATACTCCCTAGAATAAAAAAGGGTGCTATTAATTTAAACGGCGGTGCAAAATCTTGCGATATTTTACCCATTATTTAGCTCAAGCACCACAACTTGTTTGCGTTAAATCAGATTCTGATATAGCATCTTTATCATAAGAAAAAACAACTTTTACTAAACCACCATCTAAATCTTCAATAGCATACTTTACATCATCTCCAAGTTTTGCAAAAAGCCCACCCGGTGCTTTATGATTTATCATAACCAAAGTATCATTTGTTCCTTTAATCAATCCTAAACCTGACATTGCATTTACCATAGGATGTGGTGGACCTTCTTTTGATGTATCGAAGTAGTATGTACTCTGTCCTTCTTTTGCTAGTTTGTAAAAATCAACGGTAGCACCGTCAACAACTATTTTTTGCGCTTCACTCGGAATATGTAACATTATCAATCCTTTTACAATAATATTTTGTGATTGTAATCAAGAAAGATAACAGAGGAGTTGATTTATATCAATAAAGATAACAAATATCATTCAAAAAGTATTGTTAACGCCTCTTCATTGATAATTTTATAAGCACTGTCTTCTTTTTCTACAAAGCCTAATTTCGTAAATTTTTTGAGTATGCGAGAAAGTGTCTCCGGTGTCATATGTAAATACTGTGCAAGTTGATTGTTTTTCATCTTTAATGCATCATCATTTTCACATATATACTTGGCAACTCGCGCCGTAGAGTCCAAGACGACATTTAATGCTATTACATTATCAAGATACTTAATCTTTTGTGTCAAAGATTTAAAAAGGGCACAGGCAACATCTGCATTCGCAAAAAAGTACTCTCTAAATTTATCAAAATCTATTTCTAAAACACTTCCATCACTCTCAAATGCAGCAGAAGCAGGATAAGGAACTCCTTCAAATACAGCCATCTCTGCAACCAAACTTTTCGGTCGAAATCTATGCAATACAATTTCATTGTTTTTTGGATCAATCTTATAAATTTTCACCACACCTTCGAGTACCATCGTTAAATGCTGCGCTTTTTCTTTTTCATAAAAAAGAATTTCACCCTGAGAAAAAGTTCTTTTTCTTGAAATTGAAAGTAATAATTTCAACTCTCTTTCATCTAAATGTTCGAAAAAAATTATACATTTTAGTTCATTTATACTTAACATTATCGTATCTGCCCATTTCCATAAACTTTATATTTATAGGTTGTTAATCCTTCAATTCCCATAGGACCCCTAGCATGAAGTTTATTGGTACTTATACCCACTTCTGCACCAAAACCAAAAGCCCCTCCATCTGTAAAACGGGTAGAAGCATTTACATACACGGCTGCCGCGTCAATATTATTTAAAAATTCTTCTGCAGTTGTAATATTTTGTGTAATAATAGCTTCTGAATGTCCCGAACCAAAACGGACAATATGTTCTATCGCTCCTTCTACGCCATCAACAACTTTTATATTTAAGATATTTGCCAAATATTCTGTGTCATAATCTTCATCACTAGCCCTTGTAACAGGAATTATTTCCTGTGTTGCCACGCAACCTTTGAGATTAGTATCGACTGCATCAAAAGCCTCTTTAAGAAGAGGAAGTGTCTCTTTTGCTATAACTTTATCTACAAGCAATGTTTCCATGGCATTGCATACACCCGGTCTTTGTACTTTTGCATTAATTGCAATTTTTAGTGCATCCTCAATCTTTGCATCTTTATCAATGTAAGTATGGCATTGCCCTTTGTCATGTTTTACGACACTCACCGTTGCATTTTCACTGACATATTTTATAAGTCCTGCTCCACCTCTTGGAATAATTAAATCTACATATTTATCCATTTTTATAAGCTTTGCAACACCCTCTCGTGAACTATCAGGAATCAAAGATATCAATGATGTTGGTAAATCATGACTTTCTAAAACCGCTTTTAAAACTTGAGCTATTGCTTTGTTTGAACGCTCTGCTTCTTTTCCTCCTTTAAGCACACAAACATTTGAGCTTTTAAAACAAAGTGCTGCCGTATCACTGGTAACATTGGGACGAGATTCATAAATAATGCCGATAACACCGATAGGAATACTCACTTTTTCTATTTTTAGTCCGTCCTCAGTTATCCATCCTTCAAGTATGCGTCCAACCGGTTCCTTAAGTGCGGCTATTTCTTCCACAGCTTTTGCCATAGACTCCACCCTCTCTTCATCTAAAAAGAGTCTGTCCATTAAAGCCGAAGAGAGTTTATTCTTTTCCCCTTCAATCATATCTATAGCATTGGCTTCTATCAAATCCATAGTATTTGCTCGCAAGGCATTTGCCATTACATGTAAAATCTTGTTTTTATCTCGTCCGCTAAGCGTATTTAAAACTCTACTCGCAGATTTTGCTTCTTTTAAAAATTGTTCCATATCTCTACCCATTCTTTTTATCTTAATTCTAATAATGCTATACTACCATAAAACATTTAGGACTTTTATGAAAACTATAACATTTATCGGAAATGGCAATATGGCATTCAGTATTGCCGAAGGTTTAAAAGAGAACTATAAAATAGAAGTTGTTGGTAGAGATAGTAAAAAGTTAGATGCATTTGAGCAAAAACTTGGCTTACATGTAAAGAAATCTCTTCTTAATAATTTTAGCATTGATAAAAAAAGTATTGTACTCTGTGTTAAACCGGCAAATGTAGAAGAAGTATCGGCAAAACTACAAGGTAATGCCCAAGTGCTTTATTCGGTTTTAGCCGGAACAAGTATAGAAAAACTAAAAAGTAATTTTAATGCATCCGCAGTAGTAAGAGCGATGCCAAACCTTGCGGCTAGTGTTGGCAAATCTATGACAACACTAACAGGTGATATAGCTTATAAAGAAGAAGCACTAGCACTTTTTTCTTCTATCGGTACGATAAGATGGCTTGGTAGTGAAAAAGAAATAAACATTGCAACAGCCCTAGCAGGCAGTGGCCCTGCTTATCTTGCCCTTATAGCAGAAGCTTTCACAGATGGCGCAGTAAAACAAGGACTCAAACGAGAGGATGCCATGGCAATTATGAGAGGGCTATTTAATGGTTTTGGGACGCTAATACAAGAAATTCACCCTGCACTGCTAAAAGACGGTGTAATGAGCCCAGGAGGAACAACTGCAGCCGGTTATTCTGCATTGGAGCAGGGAAATGTCCGTAGTGCATGTATTGAGGCTATAGAAAAAGCTTATAAGAAAGCAGTTGAACTTTAAAATCAACTGCTTTTATTAAAATTCATCTTCTTGAGAATCATATGTCAGGTACAAAATCATAATCCATATTAACAAACAAATTGCTACTATTTCATATCCTATTAGCCAGACAACAGGAAATGCATTTAGATTTAAAAGTTGAAAATTATCCCAACTTCCACCTGCTACAAACAAAAACAAAAAGAATGCCCCAACAATATAAGGAATTCCTACGAAGTAAAGTGGATAAGCAATAAATTCCCAATTATCAGGAACAAATAGATAATCTTTAAAGTCAACTTTCTGAGTACCAAAATTTGTTCTTTTTTTTGTAACTTTCACATATTTTTCATGAACAGATTTTGCACGCCTTTCATTCATAATCAATTGATTATAATAAAGCATATCTCGCTTTTGATTTAATTCATCTTCAGTAGTCTCATTCATAATCTTATCCTATTAATGTAATTTTACATTTTTAATAGTTAACACTAACTTAAAGTGTTATTTTTTATTATTTAAGACTTTTTGAATTCGTTTACAAAAACTTTAGTATCTCTTCTTCTATATTTTCTTTTTCTATCACTGCTTTTTGTGCTATTGGTTTAGAAAACAGACCTTTTATCGTCTGAGGAATGTCAAGATTTGCTACTTTGGATATAGATTCTAAAGCATCAATATCTTTAATGTCAACTTCTGCCGTTAATGCATTTGCAATCACAGGAGAAAATTTTGTCCACTCAGCTGTTGAATATGCAATTGTTTTAATCTCAGAATTTGAACATGTTTCATAAGACTTCATACATGTAGCCGTATGTGGATCCATTAAATAATTATATTTTTCAAAAATCTCTTTTATATATTTTTTACCTTCTTCACCGCTACAAAAGTCTGCATCAAAACATTCACGAAGTTTTGTAAGTTCGCCGGCAGTTAATTCATAAAAGTTTTTCTCTTCTAAATCCTGCATTAACTCTTTTGTTCTCACTGCACCAAACAAATCAAATAAAATCCGTTCGACATTTGATGATTTTAAGATATCCATGGCAGGGGATGTCGTACTTACGACGGCACAATCTCTCAAGTCATACTTTCCCTCACAAATCAAACGCGTAAGCACATTATTTTCATTGGATGAAATTATGATTTTTTCCACAGGAAGCCCCATTTTCCAAGCATAATATCCACCAAGAGCATTTCCAAAGTTTCCGCTTGGTACATTAAGGTACACCTTTTCTCCCATACTAATTGCATTTTGACGAACAAGTTCCAAGTAAGAATGTATATGATAAATAATTTGAAAAATGATACGACCAAAATTAACAGAATTCGCTGCTGAGAGTTTTGTATCTTTTTTTTGTAGTGCTTCTTTAAAACTTTGTGAAGCTAATAAATGTTTGAGTGCATTTTGTGCATCATCAAACACCCCATGAATACCTATAACTTTTAAATTTTGTGCATCTTCTGTTACCATTTGCAAACGCTGCACATCACTTGTTCCACCATTAGGATACAAACATACTACTTTAACATTTGCACGATTTTTAAATGTCTCAAGTGCTGCCGGACCGGTATCACCACTCGTTGCCGCTAAAATTAAATAATTTTCATTTAACCTTTGTGCAATAGAAGAGAGCACCACGCCAAAAGGCTGTAATGCCATATCTTTAAATGCCCGTGTAGGACCATGATAGAGTTCACTGATATAAAGGTTTTCTTTCACTCTAACAACAGGAACAGGGTTTGATGCATCATCAAACTTATCATACAAAGATAAAGCTTCATCTATAACTTCTGTATCTATATCAATTGCAAAACGCTTTAACATATCAGATGCCAACTCTTTATATGAAGAGTGTATATGTTTTTGTAAAAACTCTTCTCCTAACTCAGGGAGCATCTCGGGAACATAAAGACCACCAAAAGATGCTATTGGACTAAGTATTGCCTGGGAAAAACT
Organism: Sulfurimonas sp.; assembly: GCA_026988235.1. Classification (GTDB taxonomy): domain Bacteria; phylum Campylobacterota; class Campylobacteria; order Campylobacterales; family Sulfurimonadaceae; genus Sulfurimonas. The sequence continues at coordinate 7,588 of JALSLQ010000009.1, read as the reverse complement.
AACAGTTTGCGGTCTATTTTCATCTATGCCGCGTGTTTGAATAAAGTTCATATTTTTTCTCTATTTTTTTTTATTTTTGAAATTATAACAAAATCTATTGAAATAAGCGTATTGGATTGATATGCTTTGTTTTTTGCGTCACTTCAAAAATAAGTTCATCTTTAACACGCCCAATCGTTGCACCTTTGGCAATCTTTTTACCTTTTTTTATATTTGGCGCTATTTGTGAAAGATTTGCATAAATCGTATGGAGTCCATTTTTGTGTTCTACAATAACTATATTATCTAGTACTGCCGTATTTGCAGCATAAATAACCTTTCCATTAAAAACAGTTTTTACTTTTGCATTGGGTTGTTTTGGTTTCAGAGATATAGATTCATTAAAGATTTTTATACCATAAATCGGGTCTGTGTATGTCCCATATTTTTTTGTAATTGTATATGAATTCAACGGTGCAATAGTTTTTCTCCCTCTGTATCTAATCGTTTTAATCGCTTGATAGCTACTCCCATGTTTTATTACTTTAGGTAAATTTTTGTTCAGCTGTATCTTTTGTTTTTCAAAGGCAAGTTTTCTCAGCTTTTCTTCTTTTTCTTTTTTTATTTCATCTATTTTTACAATATTTAATCTTGAAAGTGTTTTCTTTAAAGCATTTTGTCTCTTTAAAAGCTTTTTTAACTCTTTTTTATACGATGCTTTTGCCAATGTCAATTTTTTTAATGCTTTTTTGTTTTCATTTTTTGTTTTAATCAGTTCTTTTCTTTTTTGATCTATATTAGCTATAGCAACTTCTAAAGAGCTTACATGTAAGCTAATAAAATTTATATTTTTTTCATTTTCAAAAAACTTTTTACTTAAGAGTTTCGCTTTTTCTTTTGAAGTTTTTAACATTGCTTTTAAGACTTCAAATTCCATAATTGCTTGCTCATTTTGTGGATATTTTTCTTCTAGCACAACAGACAAAGAGACAGTTTGTGCGATGACAAAAATTAATGATTCTTCAAGATTTTGTTGCTTTTTCTTTAACTGGGCTTGAGAAATTTTTAAAAGTTTGAGTTGCTTTATGTTATCACTATGCTTTCCCTCTTTTAAAGAGAGTTCTTTTTCTAACTTTTTGAGATAGATTATTTTTTTTCCTAACGCTGCTTTTTGTCGTATAATAGCTTTAGCAGTTTTAGCCATTTTAGCATTGAGTTTAGAATAATTTTTGGAGTATGAATGTAATTTAGAACTTGTTTTATGTATTTTTTTATCTATATCTGTTGTTGCAAATAAAATAGTTGTACATGTAAAGAGTAAAATAATTATTATAGCTCTCATTAAACCTCTTCTTTATGCCCTAAAACTATAAAACTCGCAAGTAAAATAGAGACCACAATAGAAACGCCAAGCATCAACAGTGAATCATAAATTTTGTCAAACACAACGACAGATATTCCTATATTTTCAAATTGTTCTGCAATCCATATGCTCGATGAAAAATAAGAAAATACTACAAAAGAAATACCAAATGCTATGAAAGCATCAACAATTGAAAGCCTAAACAACACTGCTGAGCGTAGCCATGTAGGTGCTCCAAAAAGCCCCATAATATTCATTCTTTCATAGTGTTTAAATTGCCAAATTCTCAATTCTTTAAAAATTAACAATATTGTGACAAGTAAAATTAAAACAGCTAGCACAGATATAACATTTTTAAAAAGCAACAATAACTTATAGGTTGTATCATGTGTATTAGAAAATGTCTCTACTTTTGTGATGTATGGATATTGTAAAAGCAGTTTTTTAATCTTTTCAAGTTTTGCCGGTGTTGGATATTTTTTTAACTTAAACTTATAAAATTTCGGTAGTGTCACTTTTAACAATTCAATATTTTTTTGGCTTATTCCTGTATTTAATTTTTGAATAACACTATCAGGAGAAAGTTCTTCAATGGAAGCAAGCTCCTTTATTTTATTTAACATATCTTTATTTTGAACTGTTTTTTGGCTCACAATAACAAGCGAATAATTTTTTGCTAAATTTTCTTTATATGCATCAATAGATCTATCTACTATTGTAAAAATTTGCAGAGAAAAGAGTATGCTTACAAGAGCAATAACAAGAGATATATGATTTTTAAATGACTTCATGTATATCTCCAAATTCTATATGATAATGTTTATACTCAATCTTCATAGCTTCAGGTATATGGTGTGTTACAACAATGACGGTAGTTTTCAACTGCTCATTCGCACCTTCTAAGAGATTCCATATAAGCTGAGATGAATAATCATCAAGATTACCGGTAGGCTCATCTGCTAGTATTAAAATGGGATTATGTGCTAACGCTCTTGCCATTGCAACACGCTGTTGCTCACCACCACTGAGTTCCAATGGATATTTCCCCGATTGGTGTTTAAGTCTTACATGTTTCAACAAAGAATCAACCTGACTTTGTATGATACTCTTTTCATAACCATTTATAATCAAAGGTAGCATAATATTTTTTTCAATCGTCCACTCTTTTACAAGTTTATAATCTTGAAAAACTATACCCAAATGTTTTCTTAAAAAATTAAGCTTTGCATTTGCCACACCACGAAGTTCAACGCCACCAACAACTAAACTTCCCTCAATAGGCTTGAGTGAACCATAGAGTGATTTTAAAAGTGTAGATTTACCACTTCCACTCGCTCCCGTGATAAAAACAAAACTACCCGAATCTATAGAAAAATTTGCTTTGTTTATGATTGTTTCATCTTTAGAATACGCAAGAGAAAGATTCTCTGCAATTATGACTTTATCCATGCAAAACCTTGTTTAATTCTTTGTGTGCTTTTAAATTACTACGAGATTTTAACGGTAATTCTGGATAATAAATAGCACCTTCTTCATTAATTATCATATATAAATGTTCAGGTCTGTCAAAACTGCCCATTGATAGACGCAACATAATGCCATCTTGTATTTTATAGGTTCTCTCAAAGTGTATAAAACCACCTTCAAATCGAAAGGTCTTATTATGCAGTCTTAAAATCTTTTCAAAATTTAATTTAGGTTTTGAAAAAATAAAATCACCTTCCATGGTAAGGGTATCAGAAAATTCATCATTTATCATTGTTACATCATAAATATTTTTTTCCATTTTTTTCCATCTGTCTTCATATTTTGAACTTATTGCAATATCTTTATTTTTATTGATTTGCAATGTAGTTCTGTTGAAAGCTATAAAAGTTTCGTATGAATAGGCATAATATTTTTCGCTGTCAGTTCTAAGTTCCAATGTTCCGCCAACTTTTAAAACACGACGAGCTTCTTGTATAAATGAAGTTGAGATGACTCTACGATGTGGCTTTTTGTCCCATGGAACTGGAAAATGTACATAAATTGCACCGACAATATTAGAAGGTACTAGCTCCATAAAAAGTCTTGCATCATAATCAAGCACAAGTAGATTATCTAATTTTTGTATGACACTTTGCTTAAGCACCTGTTCAATAGAAGGACGATGAATCTCAATGCCAATAAACAAAACATCAGGATTTTTTGCCACTTGATGCAACAAATGTCGTCCTGAACCAAATCCAACTTCAATTCTGACCTCTTTTGCTAAAGGAAATTCATTAGCAAAGTATTCTATCTTTTTGAGTGCTCTCACTTCTTGCAAATGTATATTTTTTTGTGTCTCTGGTACATTCGAGTTGATTACATGTAAGTCAGCTGCTTTTGCATAAGCTAGCAATGCACGATGGACATTATATATAGAAGCAGGGCGTGTCAGTTTATCTGTCTTTAACAGACTTCTATTTTCTTCTTCTCTGATTAAAAGGAAAAAATCTTCATTATCTACTGTCGTTGATATCAACTTTTCATCATTATGATTTGCATTTGATGCAATGAAGTTAAAACTTACATCATCGCAAACCTGAGGAAAATCAATTTGTTTAAATTCTTCTATATGTAAATGTGGCATTAAATCTCGTTCAAATCTAAATCTTGCGCAGGTGTTATAGTTTCTTTTGAACTTTTTGTATCTGTCTTTTGGCTTTGTACTTCGACTTCTTTAATAGGTTCACTTTTTTCGCCATCGACTATTTTATTTGAATCTGCTGTTTTTATTTTTACTTCTGTACTTGGTTTAGAAACTATTCCATTTTCATCTACACCAAAAACAGTATATGTATATGCACTTCCCGGATTTATATTTTTATCTATAAAAGAATTTTGAAAAATATTTTTATACTCTTTTGTTGTCTCTTTAAACCAACTTGTTCTGTTTTTTCTAACAATCATAAAAGATTTAATTCTCGGATCTGTTTTTTTCCAAGAAAGTTCTACTCCAGAGTCAATCAGTTTAATGCCGGTAATTACAGGTGCATCAGGTTTTGGTAGTGTCATGCCCATGATAGTATTTTTATCGTGTTCACTTTCTAAACCATCTTTATCTACAACACCAACTCTATAAAAATAAACTTTCCCATCTTCATCTATGTTGTCCGTATATTTGTTGTTGTATAATTTTGCTATAAGTTCAAACGAACTGTCAATATCGTTTGCTCTATATAAATAATACTGATTAAAATCTTTTTGTTTTGAAGCAGTCCAATCAATTTTTATCATTTTTGGTAAATCTTTTGTTGCACTGATATACACTACACTCTTTGGCAATGCTTTTGTAACAGATTTTACAATTTGTGAAGGCGTTGAGACAATACCATCATATGTTTTAACGCGTATTCGGTATAAATACACTGCATTGTCTGCTAAACCCTCATCAATATACTCTGCATTTAAGCGTCCTTTGAGCGTTGCAATCTTTTCAAATTTTTCATCTTCAAATGTTTTTCTCTCAATAATATAAGATTCAACTCTTTGATTTTCATGCGGTCTCCAAATAATTTTGGCACTTCTTGGAAGTCCTGCTATAGAATGTATCCAAGACACAGATTGTAAAACAGGTAATGTACTAACATCATAAGTCTCACTGAGTTTTCCTTGTGTATCTTTGGCAACTACTCTAAAAGCATAACTATATTTTGTATTTGGTTCATCATTTGCATCAAGATAATGTGTTTTAAATCTATTGTCAATCGTATCATAATAATCTAATTTATTAGAAGCTTTTTTTCCTAAAATTCTTTTATAGACATAAATTTCTTTCACCCTTGGATCTTTTACACTGTTCCACTCAAAAGCTACTGTTTTCATATCACGCATAATTCCGTCTTTTGTTAAAGTAACAACTGGCAGTGTAGAATCTACAATAATCTTCTTCTTTGGTAGTGGGCTAATTCCCTGACAACCGCTAAGGATTAGCAGTGAAACTGCGCATAATGTACTCAGGTTCAATAACTTCATTTAAAATCTCCGTATCAAATTTTTTATAAATTTTGTCTCGCATTATATCATCAAATTCTGCTTGAAAAGTCAATACTTTTTTCGTAGTAGGATGAATAAAGTAAATCATGTAAGCATGAAGCAAAATGCGTTCCGAATTCTCCTGTTTTGGGCTTAATCCATAGATATGATCTCCTAAAATATGACGGTTCATACTCTCCAAATGAACCCTAATTTGGTGTGTTCTTCCGGTAAAAAGTTTACAAGCTATAAGCTGTGTATGTTCATCTTCACTTAATGCTAAATGTTTAAACATTGTTTTTGCATATTTTGCATGTTGAAGTCCACAAGCCATTTTTAAACGATTATGAGCACTTCTACCTATATTTGATTCAACAACTGTAATATCTTCTTTTAAAGGAGGAACAACAACAGCAATATAGTATCGTCCCATACTTTTGTCTTGTAATTGTTTTGATAAAAACTCATGGGCTTCATTGTTTTTTGCAACAACCATTGTCCCGCTTGTTCCTTTGTCAAGGCGGTGAACTATTCCATGGCGTTCTTCTCCACTGATAGTTGAGAGTCTAATGCCTTTATGCTTCAACCAGTCGACTAGAGTGGCTTCTTTCACACTCGGTGCAGGATGCACTGTGACTCCACTTGGCTTGTTTATCACCAATACATCATCATCTTCATACAGTATTTCAACATCAAAGTCTACATCAAGGGCTTTTTCTTGTTTTACCTCAGGAAACTCTACGCGAATAAGTTGTCCAACTTTAAGTTTTACACCAGGACGGGGCACTTTTTTGTTGTCAACAAAGACGCATTTATGTTTAATTAGTCCTGCTATTTGTGAGCGTGTTTGCCCTATTTGTGCAGTTAGAAATGTATCTAAACGCTCTGGATTTTTACATATATATTCTTGTGTGTTTATCATTCTTTATAGCCTTTATGATACAATCATAATAATTTTATTTTGGAGTTACAAACTTGTGGAGATTTGATAAGGGTATTTTATCACAATTTGACTTTTTTTCTATCATTCTTATTATTCCTTTGATAATTATGTCACACTGGCTTATCGGAGAAGCAGTTCCTGCTCTTGCTGACAAACAGCTTGCCTATGTCAGTGTCGCTTTTATAGCTTTTATAATTGTTTTTGTCTTACCTATTAGACGAATGAGTTGGCTTATTCCTTTTATATATTGGGGTAATATTGCACTACTTTTAGCCGTTGAATTTTTCGGTCATTCACGACTTGGCGCACAGCGATGGATAGATATTCCTTTCATAAACGCAACCATACAACCCTCAGAATTTGTAAAACCGGCACTCATCCTTATGCTTGCATATCTTATACATAAAAATCCACCACCGATACAAGGGTATAAACTCAAAGATTTTTTACGCATCAGTTTTTACATTTTACTGCCATTTATTCTCATTGCAAAAGAGCCGGATTTAGGGACGGCACTTGTTTTATTATTAATTGGTTATGGAGTTTTATTTTATATCGGTGTCTATTGGAAAATCGTGGCATTTATCGCTGTTGGCATTTTAATTGTATCGCCGCTTGCTTATAAATTTATGTTGCATGATTATCAAAAAACAAGAATCACAGACTTCTTAAGTGAAAAGCCCTCTTATCATGTGCAACAGTCAATTATAGCTATAGGTTCAGGTGGATGGAGTGGAAAAAACAAAGAAAATGCGACACAAACACAAATGAAATTTCTGCCTATTGCCACAAGTGATTTTATTTTTGCTTTTGTAGTTGAGAGAACAGGTTTTCTAGGTGCTTTAGCACTCATCTTACTCTATGCTATGCTTGTTTTACATCTGTTAAGCCTCAGTATCTTTAACAATGACTACTTTATAAAAGTTGTCACTGTTTCTATATCTTTTATGATTTTTATATATATGGGTGTCAATATTGCCATGACGATAGGCTACGCACCTGTTGTTGGCGTACCTCTGCCAATGTTTTCTTACGGAGGCAGTAGCTTTTTAAATTTTATGATACTTTTTGCCATTATGCAAAACCTCATAACATTTCGATATAAAGACATGTATGATAAAAGCGGAACGAAGAGTTTTGTATAAAAAAATAAATATTTGAAAGTATAAAAAAAGAGTGGCGCGGTGGATGGGGCTCGAACCCACGACCCCCTGCGTGACAGGCAGGTATTCTAACCAACTGAACTACCACCGCGCATATAATAAAAAAGTAATTTACAACACCAAATAAGTGGCGACCCCTAA
>JALSLQ010000008.1 GCA_026988235.1 Sulfurimonas sp. | reverse complement strand
CCTGAAGCGTGCGAATTGGTTTTACAAGCAGGTGCCATAGGAACGGGAGGCGAAATTTTTATACTTGATATGGGGGAACCTATTAAAATTCTCAATTTAGCGAAGAAGATGTGTGAACTAAGCGGTAAAAATGACATCAAAATACAGTTTAGTGGGTTACGCCCGGGAGAAAAACTCTATGAAGAACTCCTGATAGATGAGAGTGATACGAAAACGGAGTATGAATCTATAACCGTGGCAAAGCCAACACCATATGACCTGAAAAAATTAAATAATGACATAGAAGATTTACTTACATGTAACGATACATTAGAAAAGCTCAAAGAGATAGTACCGGAGTTTAATCATCAAACAAATGCGTAAATAATCTTCATTTAATGTTATTTTAAAAATGTTTAGATAGAATTCTGCCATACATTCCGGATTAGCTCAGCGGTAGAGTAGGTGACTGTTAATCACTTGGTCGCTGGTTCGAATCCAGCATCCGGAGCCACTTTTTTATGTTATAATTCCTCCACTTTTTCAGAGGGATAAAATTTGACAGACACTTCACACGAAACAAAACTCACACTTCTTTATATTTTTATAGCTTTTGCTTTTTCTATTGTTATGCGTCTTATTTGGGTGTATCATTTCTATGGTTATGCACCGTTTCATTTTAATGGTCAGTTTATGATAAATACCAATGATGGATATTTTTGGGCGGAGGGTGCGAGAGATTTACTCTCGGGAACTGCGACGAACCCTGATGCAAAAGAGTATTTTGATAAATTTCACCAACTGCATGACTTGTCCCCTGTTTCTACGGCTGCCTCACAACTTACGGCATTTTTTGCAAAGATTTTGCCATTTTCTTTTGAGAGTGTCATTTTTTACTTGCCAGTATTTTTGAGTTCATTAGTTGTTATTCCTATCATCTTAATTGCACGAGCACTGAAAAACATAGAAATGGGTTTAATTGCTGCACTTTTAGCATCAATTGCCTGGAGTTATTATAACCGTACGATGGCAGGGTATTATGATACTGATATGCTCAACATTGTGCTACCAATGTTCTTACTTTGGTCTATCATCTGGGCGATGCGTACAAATCACAATATTTATTTGATAATCACTGCTGTAGATATTTTGATTTATCGTTGGTGGTATCCGCAATCATACTCTTTAGAACTTTCATTTTTTGGATTGATTTTAGCTTATGCTTTGTTGTTTGATAGAAAAAATCTCTTTAATTATAAACTGCTAGCCATTATGATGCTAGCCATGATGAATGGCAATGAATTGATGCGATTAGCGATTGTTGTTGTTGTGTATTTTTTCTTGAGGGATAAAAAATATGATAAATATGTTTTTTATTTATTGGGTGCAGCTGTTGTTGCATATCTTGTCTCTGGAGGGCTTTCTCCTGTCTGGTCACAACTCAAAGGTTATGTCTTTAGAAAGAGTGTAAGTGCGAGTGATAAAGGACTTGGACTTCATTTTTTTACTGTAATGCAAACTGTTCGTGAGGCAGGGCATATTCCATTTGAAACTTTTGCTAATCGTATCAGCGGTAACACTGTCACTTTTATAATCTCTTTGCTTGGTTACATGTATCTGCTGTATAAACACCGGATTATGCTCTTTTCACTGCCTCTTGTCGGGCTTGGATTTTTAGCTTATGTTGGTGGACTTCGATTTACGATTTATGCTGTACCGATTTTAGCTTTTGGTATTGCTTTTTTAATCACACAAATTAGTGCAAAAATGCCTACACAGAAGCTGAAAGTTTTAAGTATGCTTGCACTTACTCTAATAATACTGTATCCAAATTATAAACATATAGAGGCATATAAAGTACCTACCGTTTTTAATGCAGATGAAGTGAAAGTTTTAACTGCATTGGGGAAAAAAGCAAATCGTGAAGATTATGTTATTTCATGGTGGGATTATGGATACCCTATTCGTTACTATACAGATGTAAAAACTTTAGCAGATGGCGGAAAGCACAGTGGAAGTGTGAATTTTCCTGTGAGTTTTATGCTGACACATACTCAAGAAGAAGCAGCAAAAATGGCTCGACTTGATGTAGAATACACAGAAAAAACATATGATTTCAGAGATAAAGATAAAAAAGAGATAGAAGATAAAAATCTCACAATTTTTTCAAACATAGAGCAGATGACAAAAGATTATGGTTATAACGATACAAATCTATTTTTAAAGAGTTTACATTCCGATATAAAATTGCCTAAAAAAACAAGAGATATTTACTTTTACCTTCCATTTAGAATGATAAATATCTATCCGACTGTGACACTCTTTTCAAACTTGAATTTAATGAATGGAGACAAAGATAAACAACCGTTCTTTTTCGTTTCCAGAAATTTTAAAGATACAGGAACTAAAATACAACTTGCTCAAAATATATTTTTAGATAAACGAACTTCTATGCTACATATTGGCAAGAGAGCGATGCCTATAAGACGATTTGTTGTGACAAAGTATGATAAAAATATGGTGTTACACAAGAATGTACAGCTTATTAATTTTAGTTCTGACATTAATGTTATTTACATGTCGGATTATAAAACCTTTTTAATTGTGGATGAAAAAACATATAATTCTCTTTATATACAACTGATGGTGTTAGAAAATTACAATAAAAAACTCTTTGAACCTGTGATATTAACAGCACAGGCGAAAGTGTATAAATTGAAAATATAATAACTAAAAAACAGTCGGCACTAAAGTACCGATTCCAAAAAGGGTACAGTTTTTTCGGAACCCGTACTTCAGTGCGGGCTGAATTTAAGTAAATATAACTAAACTTTTACTATAATTACTTAATTAAAATCAAAGGGTCTTTTTGCAAACAACAATCAGAAAATGTCTTTTTCCAGCAGCAGGATACGGAACACGGTTCTTACCAGCTACAAAAGCAATACCAAAAGAGATGCTCCCCATTCTTACTAAACCACTCCTTCAATATGGGGTAGAAGAAGCCGTAGAAGCAGGACTCAATACTATGGCAATCGTTACGGGGCGCGGTAAGCGTGCAATTGAAGATCATTTTGACATTTCTTATGAATTAGAACATCAAATAAAGGGTACTTCAAAAGAGAGTTACTTGCAAGATATAAGAAAAATAATAGAAAACTGTACTTTTTCATATACACGACAAATTGAAATGAAAGGGCTTGGACATGCCATATTAACCGGTGAAACACTTATAGGAGAAGAACCTTTTGCTGTTATACTTGCAGATGATTTATGCGACAATGAAGATGTGGGTGTTTTGGCACAAATGGTGAAACTTTATGAAAAGTATAGATGTTCTATAGTCGCGGTGGAAGAAGTGCCTTATGAAAATATCAATAAATATGGTGTTGTCGCTATAGAAGAGCAGCCCGCACTAAAGTACGGGTTCCAAGAAGATGGCACGAATGAAGATGAGTTAAAGTCCGGATTAAGACATGGGTTGAGTGAAGAGGTATTGGATGAGACAAGGAACCCAGACTTCAGTCTGGGCGATAATGCTTTTAAAATTACAGACATGGTAGAAAAACCATCCCCGCAAGACGCCCCTTCAAATCTAGCCATTATAGGCAGATACATCCTAACTCCAGATATATTTGACATTTTACGCCAAACAAAACCTGGGAAGGGTGGAGAAATCCAAATAACCGATGCACTGCTGCAACAGGCAAAACAGGGTAAAGTAATTGCCTATAAATTTAAAGGAAAACGTTTTGATTGTGGCAGTGTAGATGGTTTTGTTGCTGCTACAAACTATTTTTATAAGAAGAATCTTGAGAGATGATTTTCTGTGTTTTGCGCAGTCGGGTTGCTTCTGCCAGTGATAGTGAGAATAGATATATATGCATTGTTGTCCGGTGCGAAAAAAATGTATAATGAGATTTTTTGTGCTAATGAAGAGCAGCCCGCACTAAAGTACGGGTTCCAAAGCCAATAACTCCGGAACCGGTACTTCAGTGCCGGCGAACAAGGATGAAGCAAGCCATAACTCCGGAACCGGTACTTCAGTGCCGGCGAGTAACGATTTTAAAATTCTAAATATAAAGTTAGCAGAACTTAAAGAGTTGAATGCTAATAGATGCCTACAATCAGCCCAGTGTTGAGAGTGGAAAAATTATTTTAAAAAATAAATTAAAAGATAAGGAATATAATGCAAAAAAATAATCAGGGTGAACCAATAGTTTGCGAAGAAGATGAAATAGATTTACGGGAGTTGTTTTTAACGCTGCAAAAAAATAAAAAAATTATAATATTAGTGACATCTGTTGTGACACTTTTAGCGTTAGCATATGCTTTTGCTAAAACACCTATTTATGAGGCTAGGGCTATGTTGGAGATAGGAAATTATAAATTAGATAATAATAATAATAATAATAATAATAATAAAGTCCAACTTGATAATGATTACCAACTTTCAAAAAAGCTAAATATTCTCTTTGTAGATATACATAAAAATGATAAAAATGTAAAATCAAAGATTGTTTCTATTACTGTACCAAAAAAAAGTAATGTATTTCTTGAAATTAAAGCTGAGGGAATTTCAAATGCTTTGGCAACTAAAAGTATCAATGAAGTTGTAAAATATGTACAAGCATCACACCAAAAAATTCTTGATGATGTTAAAAAAAGAAGAGAATTTGAGATAGAAAATATTGATAGAAAAATATTTAATATTAAAAACAAAGAGACAAAATTATTAGATGAAAAAATTCTTTTAGAAGAAAAAAGTGTAAAAGAATATAAACATCAATTGAATAAAATTGATGAAAACTTAAAAAGGATTGAGAAACTACACCCAACATTAGCTGCGCTAAAATTGATGCAAAGAAGAAATCTTTCAGAATTTATACTTAAATTAAATATGCAGCTATTAGAAATGAGAGATAAAAAAGAAAATCTGAATACGAATGTTATTTGGGATTTTAAAGAGAAAAGAAATTTACTGAAATCAATGCTATTACCATATAACTATAAAAATTCAGAGATAGTTGGTGAGATTATGACAAATGATTATCCTGTAAAACCTAAGAAAAAACTAATTGTTGTAGTTGCATTGATTACAGGCTTAATACTTTCAATATTTTTGGTATTTTTTCTTGAATTTATAAAAACTTTAAAAAAAGAAGATACAAATAATGGCAACTTACAATGAAAATTTTAGTTATGTTTTAACCTAGGCCTTAGTCTTTAAGACCACAAAGCCCGCACTAAAGTACGGGTTCCAAAGAACGCACAAGTTTTTTAGTGTTTATTCTATGACATGTCCTACAAATTTACTCATATTATCTAAAATATCTCCGCCTTTTCTAAAACTCAATCCGCAGGCTTCATAAGAAAAAAAGACGCCTGCTTGATATTTTTTACCATGAATATCTTTTGGAAATTCTACATATTCCTGGTATACTTTTTTATAATTTTCATAGGGACCATCTGTTTGAGTCATGATGGCTCCGTCTGTTTCAATTATTTTTGTATTTGCACCTTCTCTTCCAAAAACAGGTTTTTCAACTTGTTTTATGCCTTTTAGCGATTCAAAAGAGGTTTTTAAGAGGTAAGGTGAATCTGGAAAAAGTTCATATAAAATTGCCATCATTCCTTTTGATTGAAACAGTAAAGTATAAGCCGGATTTAAAATAATTGCTTTTTGATTTTGAATTATGTTGTTCAATGTAGTGGTGAGTTCGGGTTCATCAACTGCTATATCTTCCCAAGGGTAAAGTTTAAACCAATATTCATAAGAGTTTTCTTCAGCATCATAGATGCCATTTTCATCAAAGTGTACATTTTGTAAAAATTCAAAATGTGTTACAAATCCTGCATCGGTTGCCATTTGCTGTAAGAGTTTTGTTGTGGCTTCTTCTTCATCATTCCCTTCAACACAAGAAAAAAGTATTTTCCAACCATCATATAACTCTTCAAACTTATTTGTATCATCAAAGAGTGTTATTAGCCTTTTAAAATTTTCACTGATAGCTTCGTAAAGATTGTTAAACTGTTTTTCTTCATTCATATTATTTGATTTTAAAATTGCCCACTGGAGTAGGGCAGTTTCAAAAAGTGAAGTAGGCGTGTCAGCATTAAATTCTATAAGTTTAATATCTTGTCCATCTATACCGCCTGCCAAATCAAAACGGCTGTAAATATGCCAATGGACATCATTTTCCCAACTTTTTTTGATGGATTCTATGAGGTTAAAGGGAATACCTAAATCGAAAAACAAGTCATTGTCTATGACATATTGTGCTGCTTGGACATACATATCATATATGGCATTTGCCGCTTCATAATAAGCTTCGGCTTCTTCTTGCGTTACCTCTACGAGTTCATCACTGACATATTTTGTTCCATCAGTGTCCGTATGCCAAGTAAAGCCTATTTCTTCTAAAGTTTTATCATCTATGGGGTTTAGTTGTTGTGTCGTTATCATGTATCAGCCTCCAAAAAATCCGCCGCTTGATCTGCCATAGCTTGAACTTCTTGAACTGCCACCAAAGAAACTTTTTCTACTGCTTGAAGATTTTCTTGCTGCTTTACCTGCTGCTGAACGACTGTAAGCACTTCTGTTGACACTGCTTGCATTTCTTGAAAAACTTTTGTTGTTCATGAGTGCATTCCCTATCATGTTGCCAAGTAAGCTTCCTGCGGCAACAGCTAAAATAGTACCAGCAAGACCCATTCCCGCATTTGCTGAATTGTTTTGAAGTGTTTCACTTGTGCCATTTTCAACTTTTTGATACTCTTGTTCAGCAAGTGCTTTCATCTCTTTTTCGTTCATAAAGCGTTCTGTTACTCTTCCATCTGCATCCCGTTCTCTAATGATTGCACGAGAAGGTCCTTGTGTTGGCATCTCCTCGACAACTTTATATTTTCCATTTGGCTGTTGTTCTATGACCAAAAATTTATTTTGTGCTTCTTGTTGTCTCTGCTCACAACCCGTGAGTGTACTCATCATTAAAATACCGGCGCTGCCTAGTGCAACACCGCTAGCAATTGAAGAAATATGTTTCATTTAATATTGACCTTGAATTTTATTTTTATTTAGAATTATAACTTTTTTTAGTTCATTATCGTACAATGTGATTGTTTTTCTTCCATCATAATAAATATTTCCATGATAGGAAAACTTATCTGTTTTGAGTGTGACATTTTTTTTCATCAGCATCATTTCACCGACAATTTTTCCTATAGGAGGAATAAGGGTTGAAAATGAGAGTACAAAAAGTGAACCGATAACTATGAGGGCTGTTTTTGTATTGGCATACATGACTAAAAAGCCGATAATAAGTGAAAAAAATAAAAATAAAAATATATTTTGATGGTCGGCAAATAAAATATTATAATATACTTGCACGCCATAAAAATTAATATAGTGTAGTTTTACACCCAGAAGAATAAAAAAGTCCAGTATAAATGTAAAAAATACCCCACTTAATAGGGCTTGAATTACTTTGCTCATCGTAACCTCTTTATTTTTTTATTGTTTATTTTATAAAGTTTTGAAGCTTTATCTTCAAACAATCTTTTTTTATTTTCCACTATTATATCAGCTTTTTCTTCACAAAAAACTCTTGAAAATTTTTTTGTGCTTTCGTTGGCGGAAGTAGAGTAGTTCCATGTGTTTTGTCTTAAAAAAGAAGAGTACATTGCGTCATCACTAATTCGAAAAGCGAAATTATTTACTACAAATGTCGTTTTTTTAAGGCGTCTAATTCGGTTTTTTTGCGAGTTTGGTACTCTTTTGTTATCTTGTTTAAATACTTTGAAGTTTTTATATACTTTTATAAATGGTTTTGAAGATTGGCGTGACTTAATTTCACATAATTTTGGAGCATTTTGTGACAAAAAACCGACAGTAGTATCGGTTTGTGTCAGAATTATTTTCATATTTATATGAGAAAGTCTTGCAACGCTGTTGAACTTGACCATTTTTCATCTTCCATTTCATCAAGCGCCAGTATCAGTGCTCTTGCTGCACTAAGGGTTGTAAAGTATGGAATATTTCTTTTGAGGACTTCTTGACGGATGACTACCGCGTCTTTTTTAGAGGTATTGTTGTCAGAAGTATTAATAGCCATCGCTATTTCATCATTTTTCATACTGTCTTCGATATTTGGACGACCTTCTGAAATTTTCAATACGACTTCGCAGGCTATGCCGGCATCTTCCAAGGCTTTTTGCGTACCCTTGGTTGCAACAAGTTTAAAGCCGTGCTCTACTAAACCTTTTGCTATTTCAGGAGCATGTTGCTTGTCTGTATCTACAAAAGAGAGAAAACATGTCCCTTGTGTTGGGATTTTATTGCCTGCACTCAGTTGTGCTTTTGCAAAACTGACACCGAAGTTTTTACTGATACCCATAACTTCACCTGTAGATTTCATTTCAGGGCTTAACACCAAATCTGCACCGTAGAGTTTATGAAAAGGAAAAACCGCCTCTTTTACAGAGACATGTCCTTTAAGGCGAGGTCGCAGGAGTCCATTATGCTCTTCTACAATATTATATTTGTCATAATACTTGAGAGAATCTCTTAAGTTTTCACCCATCATAACGCGTGTTGCTACTTTTGCAAGAGGCATACCGGTTGCTTTTGAAACAAATGGAACAGTACGAGAAGCACGAGGATTGACCTCTATAAGATAAATTTCATTTTGATAAATTGCATACTGTACATTCATGAGACCTATTACACCAAGACCAAGGGCAATAATTTTTGTCTGTTGCTCAACTTTTTCTATCATCTCTTTGCTTAAGTTCATTGGGGGAAGTGAACAAGCACTATCACCCGAGTGAATTCCCGCCTCTTCAATATGCTGCATAACAGAACCGATGTAAACATCTTTGCCATCACATATGCAATCTACATCAAGCTCAATCGCTTGATCTAAGAATTTGTCAATTAAAACAGGGGCTTCATTAGAAACAGAGATCGCTAAGTCCATATATTGACGCAGTTCATCTTCAGAATAGACTATACGCATGCCACGACCGCCTAAAACAAATGATGGTCGTACCAGAACAGGATAGCCTAATTTATTTGCTATAATGTAGGACTCTTCTTTTGTGCGAGCAAGACCATTTGCCGGTTGTTTGAGATTGTAACGATTGACAAAATCACTAAACTGTTCTCTATCTTCTGCCAAATCAATGACTGAAGAAGGTGTTCCAGAGATTTTTGCACCAATTTTAGTTAAAGAATCAGCAAGTTTAAGTGGTGTTTGCCCTCCAAAATGGACTATAATCCCATCAGGGTTTTCATTTTCTATCACTGCTCTCACATGTTCAA
This sequence comes from Sulfurimonas sp., assembly GCA_026988235.1. Taxonomy (GTDB): domain Bacteria; phylum Campylobacterota; class Campylobacteria; order Campylobacterales; family Sulfurimonadaceae; genus Sulfurimonas. The sequence goes on along the minus strand of JALSLQ010000008.1, from coordinate 15,741 downwards.
AGTCTATTGGCTCAAAATAAAGAACATCAGAAGTATCATAGTCAGTAGAGACTGTTTCAGGATTACAGTTGTACATAATCGTCTCAATACCCATCTCTTTAAGGGCAAATGCTGCATGAACACAACAGTAGTCAAACTCTATTCCCTGCCCAATTCTATTTGGTCCGCCACCTAAAATAAGCACTTTCTTCTTATCGCTTTGTCTGTTTGTAACATTTGGAAGTTTTGTAATATTCGTTGTTGAATACAAGTACGGTGTGAGTGCTTCAAACTCAGCAGCACAGGTGTCTACTTCATTGTATTCTAAGCTTACATGTAAGCTCTTGCGTGCTGCATACACTTCATCTTCTTTTACAGCTTTGTTTGAATTTTTTGCTATTAACTGTGCAATTCTTTTATCTGAAAACCCATCAACTTTTACGCGACGCATAAATTTGGCATCTGTTAAAATATTTTCAGTTATTTGTGATTCGAGTTCTATCATCTCTTGCATTTGGTATAAAAACCATGGGTCTATCTGGCATGTATCAAACATCTCTTCTATGCTCATGCCACGACGAAAACCTTCAGCTACATATAAAATTCTGTCGGCATTTGGACGACGGATTTCATGTTTAATAAATTCATCATCCGCATTTATGTCATCGAAACCACAAAGCCCAGTCTCAAGTGAACAGAGTGCTTTTTGCACAGACTCTTTAAAAGTACGACCGATTGCCATAACTTCACCAACTGATTTCATAGAGGTACTTAATGTATTTTCTGCTTCAGGAAATTTTTCAAATGTAAAACGAGGTATTTTTGTGACCACATAATCAATGACCGGTTCAAATGCGGCAGGTGTTCCTGTGATGTCATTTTCAATTTCATCAAGGGTAAATCCGACTGCTAAGAGTGTCGCTACTTTTGCAATAGGGTAACCAGTTGCTTTACTTGCAAGTGCAGAAGAACGAGAAACACGAGGATTCATTTCAATGACAATCATACGACCTGTTTTAGGGTCAATGGAAAACTGAACATTTGAGCCACCAGTATCTACACCGACTTCTCTTAAAATTGCAAAAGAAGCATCACGCATCCTTTGGTACTCTTTGTCCGTTAATGTAAGAGCAGGGGCAACGGTGATAGAATCTCCTGTATGCACACCCATTGGATCAAAATTTTCAATGGAGCATACGATAATGCAGTTGTCCGCTTTGTCGCGAATAACTTCCATTTCATACTCTTTCCAACCAAGCATCGATTCCATAATTTCTATTTCATTCACAGGGGATGCTGAAATCCCTTCTGCTGCGAGTTTTTTAAATTCTTCCATATTGTATGCTACACCTGAACCACCGCCGGCGAGTGTAAATGATGCTCTGCTAATGACAGGAAATCCAATTTTTTTAACTACTTCAATTGCTTCTTCAACGCTATAAGCATTTTTACTTTTTGGTAAATCCATACCAATTTTTATCATCGCTGCATTAAAGGCTGAACGATCTTCCCCTTTGTGTATAGCTTTGGGAGTCGCACCTAAAAACTCAATACCTTCTAACATTCCTTTTTCATGCATACTCATTGCAACATTAAGTGCAGTCTGTCCTCCCATTGTTGGAAGAATTGCATCTACATTTTCTTTTTGAATGATTTTTGCAATGACATCTTCTTTGATAGGTTCTATGTATGTTCGGTCAGCAAACTCAGGGTCTGTCATAATAGTAGCGGGATTTGAATTAATTAAAATGACACGGTAGCCAAGTTCTTTCAATGTTTTAACAGCTTGTGTTCCTGAATAATCAAATTCACAGGCTTGACCGATAATAATCGGACCTGAACCTATAAGTAAAATAGTTTTTATGTCGGTGCGTTTTGGCATTTGTTCCCTCTTGAAAATGGTTATAAAAATTTAGAGATTATAGCCAAAAGGCACTTAATAGCAGTTTAGTCCAGACTTAATACTCAAATGTGTAGATGAGTGAAGCGAGTCCTGAATAAATAAATTTGTTATTTACTAAAGGACTGTTATACGCACTGTTTGGAATTTTATCTGCTCTTATATTGAATAATGCTGATAATTTCTTTGTTATCGGATAGTTAATATAGGTTTGCATAGCATAAGAAAAGCCTCCATTTGGAGAATAGGCAGGTCGACCTAGTGTCGCTTCTGAATTTTTGACCCCATAATAATAATCAACAAATTTTCTAGGTTGATATAACACAACCGCACTTGGATAAAAGGTGAAATTACCTACTTTATATTTGTCACCGACTTCAATCTGGCTTATCCATGAATTGTATTTGTTGAGCATATCTGCTAAGAACATGACTTCTACATAAGTAGAATTTTTATAGTTAGCACTAAAAGCAAGACCACCTTCCAAGGTTGAATCTCTGTCACTCATTCCTTTTAAAAAGTTTGAATCTGATGCTTTGTAGCCGAGTGTTCTTGGTTGTACGGTAAGTGAAAATCCCCAAGAATAATCCTCTTTCTTGTCTCCTAAAAAGTAGATACCAAATCTACTCCATCTTGCATAAACAAGTGAGTTGTCAAAAAAGACTACTGGTGAAGGTAAAACCAATGTTGAAGTACCTTTATACGGTTCACTTTGAAAATAAGGTCCGGCACCAATTATCAATTTTTGTTTTGTTTGATCTGCTGCAAGGTTAGAAAACAGCAATAGTAACATTATAATATATTTCATCTTACACTCCTTATCATATGAAAATAATTTGGCTCATTTGCCTTGTAGTACTGCTCAACTACAGCATTTTGATAGCCTTGAGATTTTGTGACAGAAATAATTTTTCCGACTTTAAGCCCTTTAAAAAAAATATTATCTAATCCTGATGTTATCACTTCATCACCTGGTTTTATATTAAACCAAGCGGGTATAAAGTTAATGATTATGTTTTTTGCATTATTTCCATGTGCGATGCCTGGTGCTTTTTCTTTTCCAACATAAACAGAATAAGCACTTTTAATGTCAGAGTTCAGCAGAGCAAGAGGTTTGTTGTTTTTAGAAATGACGATACCTGCCACCAGTTCTTTATAGGTTAAACCATAAATTTTTGAGGCATTATAATCAGGTATATCCATCCATAATCTATTTAAATCTCCAAATTTTTCATAAGAGATTGTACGAACAAGTTGCACTTTTGGATTTGTTATTAAAGAAGAATTGTTTTCTTGGTACATGTCATTGATTTCGGAAGCGAGTTGTTGCATTACTAAATGATTATTTTCATATTTTTGCAGTTTGTTTTTTAGATTTTTAATTTCTTGGGCTTGAAATATATGTTTATCAATTTTATTTTCAAAAAATTCTATGGTATTATGGTAACTTGATTTAATAGAATTAAGTGCTGAAATAATTGGAGACTGAATAAGGTTATTGTAGTACAAAGCACCCACAAAGAGTGCAATGATAATAAAAAAATAGCTAAATGCCTTTTTATTCATTCTCAAAAAGTTCTTGGAGAAGATCTATTTCTTCTAAAGCTCTTCCTGTTCCGCGTGCGACAGCCAAGAGAGGCTCATCCGCTACAAATACAGGGAGCCTTACAATATCTGAGAGGTATTTGTCTAGTTGACGGATTAAAGCACCGCCACCAGTTAAAATAATACCATGATTTACAATATCACCAGCTAAATCTGGTGGCATCTGTTCTAGTACATCGCGCAGTGCTTCTGCAATTTCTCTTAGTGGTTCTTTCATCGCTTCTCTAACATCTTCAGATGTTAATTCTACAGAGCTTAAAAGTCCTTCAACTTGGTCACGCCCGTTCACAACCATAGTTAAATCTTCATCAAGTGACACAGCTGTGCCTATGTTGATTTTAATCTCTTCGGCAATGCGTTCCCCGATTAAAAGGTTATACTTTTTTCTTACATAGTTGACAATGCCTTGATCGATTTTATCGCCCGCTGTACGAATTGATTTTGAAAGTACAAGACCACCAAGTGACACAACACCGATTTCAGTCGTACCACCACCAATGTCTACAACAAGGTTTCCTTGTGGCTCACGAATGTCAACACCGGCGCCAATTGCTGCAGCCATTGGCTCTTCTATAAGAAAAACTTCGCGTGCTCCGGCACTTAAAGCAGATTCACGAACTGCTTTTCGCTCAACTTGTGTAAGCCCATAAGGGACACAAATAATAATACGAGGCGAGATTAAAGAGCTTCTTCCATGTGCTTTTTCAATGAACTTTCGTATCATTTTTTCTGTCATATCAAAATCGGCAATAACACCATCACGCATCGGACGAATTGCTTTAATATTCCCAGGAGTTTTTCCCACCATCTCTTTTGCTTCATGCCCAACAGCTAAAACACGCTGTTGACCGTATTTTTCAGTTTTTACAGCAACAACTGATGGCTCGTTGATGATGATGCCTCGACCTTTTGCTATTACGATTGTATTTGCAGTTCCCAAGTCAATAGATAAATCATTTGAAAAAAGTCCAACTATTTTATTAAATATCATTTATAATGCCTTATGCTGTTTTTTGTGTAGTTTTTCTGATATAAATAGGTTTTTCACCATTCTCGATAACTTCTTTTGTTATCATGACTTCATATCCGCTATACTCAGGAAGTTCATACATAATATCTATCATACTCTCTTCTAAAATGGCACGAAGTCCACGGGCACCTGTTTTGCGTTTTATCGCTTTTTTGGCGATAGCACGAAGTGAATCTTCTTCAAAATTAAGTTCAACTTCATCAATAGCAAAGAGTTTTTTATACTGTTTGACAAGTGAATTCTTTGGTTCGGTAAGAATTCTCACCATGTCATCTTCAGTAATTTCATTGAGTGAAGCAATGATAGGTAAACGACCAACAAGCTCAGGAATTAAACCATAATGCACCAAATCATCTGGTTCAACCATATCAAATGTAGGCTTTTTCTCATCTTTTGTTTTTTTGTCATGTCCAAAACCTAGAACATTTTCACCTTGTTTGCGTTTAAGTATTTCTTCCAAACCATCAAAGGCTCCACCACAAATAAATAAAATATTGGTTGTATCAATTGAAGTAAATTCTTGATTAGGATGCTTTCTTCCACCTTTTGGTGGAATATTTACAGAAGAACCTTCTATAATTTTAAGAAGTGCCTGCTGTACACCTTCGCCTGAAACATCACGCGTAATAGAACGATTTTCACTCATACGAGAGACTTTGTCAACTTCATCAAGAAAAATAATGCCTTTTTGAGCGCGTTCAACATCGCCGTCTGCCACTTGAATGAGTTTTGTCAAAATATTTTCAACATCTTCACCTACATAACCAGCTTCTGTCAAACTTGTTGCATCAGTAATGGCAATAGGCACATTTAAAACTCTTGCAATTGTTTGTGCCATCAATGTTTTACCGCTTCCCGTCGGACCGATGAGTAAAATATTTGATTTTGCAATCTCAGTGTCGTCATCAGCTGCATTATGCAACTTAAATATACGCTTATAATGGTTGTAAACAGCAACACTTAGAAGTTTTCTAGCTCTTTCTTGACCTATAATATACTCACCTAAAAAAGCATCAAGCTCTTTGGGTGTCATAAGATTATATACTGCATCAACAAGTTCATTGTTATTGTTTTTTGCTAACTCTTTTTCATCACCAAACATGATTTTATATGCAGAAACAACACAATTTTTACAAATGTAAACACCGTTGCCTGCTATGAGTGGATTTTGTTCGCTTTCGCTTGCATCACAAAAGCTGCAATGTCTATGGATCATATATTTTTCCTTTCAAACGGAATTCCGCGTTTTGTTTTAATGACAAAATTACATAAGTCAATGACATAATGGTTATTTGAATTTTCTAATAATTCACTTGCTGTGTCTTTGAGTGGCTTTCCTGATTCAAATAGCTCCTTATAAGCTGATTTGAGTGCATTTATATCTTCTCGTTCTAAATGTCTTCTGAGACCCGTTAGGTTCAGTCCGCGTAAAGAAGCACGGTTTCCCTCAGCCATACAAAATGGTGGAATATCCTGTGCTAAAGCCGAAGCGCCTCCGACCATCGCATAATTGCCTACATGTACAAACTGATGCACTGGTGTCATACCGCCGATAACAACATAATCACCAAGCTCAACATGTCCCGCAAGGGTTGCAGCATTTGCCAAAATACAATGATTTCCGATGATAACATCATGTCCTAGGTGTACATACCCCATAAAAAGGTTATGGTTGCCAATGATTGTTTTACCACCGCCACCTTTTGTGCCCGGATTAAAGAGTGTAAATTCACGGATAGTATTGTTGTCACCGATGATAAGTTCAACATCTTCGCCGTTGAATTTTAAATCTTGTGGAATAGAACCAATGACGGCATGAGAAAAAATTTTGTTATTTTTACCGATGGTTGTTTTTCCGTAAATACAGCTATTTGCCGCGATTGTTGTTCCATCATCAATTTTTGCTTCATTTGATATGAAACAAAATGGTCCGATTGTAACATCTTTACCAATGATTGCGCCGTCTTCGATGACGGCTAATTGAGATATTTTAGACAAAAAATAACCTTTTACTTATCTACTATCATAGCTTTGAGTTCTGCTTGACTTGTCAATTTATCATCAACATACGCTTCACCTTTAAGCATCCAAATAGACCCTTTTTGTTTAATTACTGAAATTCTGTATTCGAGTTTGTCACCCGGTTTGACGGGACTGCGAAATTTTGCTTTGTCTATGCTCATAAAGTATACTACTTTACTTGCTATCTCTTCATCAGTCAAATCACCCATGCTTAAAAACGAGAGTATACCGCCTGCCTGTGCCATACCCTCTAAAATCATTACACCGGGATAAATCGGGTGACCTGGAAAATGTCCTTGAAAAACAGGTTCGGAAATGGAAACATTTTTATAGGCAACGATTGATTCCCCTTTTGTCATTTGTGTCACTCTGTCAACAAGTAAAAAAGGGTAACGGTGTGGGAGTATTTTTTGTATTTCTGTAACATCCATAAGCATGCATATAAACCTTATAACAATATTTTTTTTGTATTTTATCCAATTTATTGTTAAGAAAAGATAATAAGTTTTTCTTTGGTATCTTCATAGACTTTTGCATCTAAATAAATTGTGAGTTTGCCTGTTGGTATTTCATTTACAACTATTATAGGTGTTAAATCATAGTTTGAACCTAAAACAGTGGTTCTTAGTATTAATTCTTCATCAAAGTTTAATGGATTATAAATGAGCTCTCTTATTGTTTTATAGTTTGAATTACTTAAATTATTGTATGTTTGCAAAGTAATAAATTTTATCTCTTCACGGTTGAGGTAATGGACATCATCATATGAAAATTCTATGCGTCCTTGTGCTTTTTTTCTTGGAAGTGTTGAGTAACTGAGAGCATACGCTTCTAAAACATCTTTCTTGCCGGATATGAGTTTAAAATTAAACTGTCGATAATTAAGAAATTTCTGTCTGATTATTTTATACTCTTTGTCTTCATCTTCAAGTTCATTTCGTTTTGTGTACATGTAAAGTCGTTCTTCAATGGAAGCCGGAAGAATCTGCCCTGAAATTGGTGATAACATTTCATCCATTAGTCTGTTTTGTTGTTCTCTTTGCATAGTGAGCCCAAAAATACAGCCACAATAGTCTTGGCGGTAGAGTTGCTCTTCTTTTGTGACACGACTTTGGTCTTGTGTACCGCCGCCACTTCTGTAGTCAACTGCTACAAATTCAACGCCGTGACTTTGATAAAATTCATCGCCGACGCGTTTGAGTTGTTCTTGTGATTTTAAAGGGCTGACGAGTAGCGTAGTTGTGATTTTTTTCTCACCAAGTTCAAGTGCTTTTTTTGCACTCGTTGTAAAGCGTTTGTCAAAACAGACTTCACAACGAGCCCCTTTTTCAGGCTCTTTTTCCAAACCCCTAACAGCCTCAAGCCAGTTTTCATAGTCATATTCGCCTTCAAGCAGTTCAATTCCGAGCTTCTTACAACTTCGTTGCACATCAAGCAAGCGTAGTTGATACTCAGAATAGGGATGAATATTTGGGTCATAAAAGAATCCCGTGAGTTTTTCATCAGGGAAATCTTTTTGAAGTTTTTCTAAGAAAAAGTGGCTGTCAACGCTACAGCAAATATGAACTAAAATTTTTTACCCTTTTATTTTTCTGGAATCCGGACTGAGAGTGACAAGAAAGTTGCAACAGCCGGCACTGAAGTACCGGTTCCAAAAAACTACTTAACTTAATGGCATCAAGGTTGAAACCTAGGTTCCAAAAGTCTGGAAACATTACTCTGGAATCGGTACTTTAGTGCCGACTATGAACGACTTTCAAAAATTTCTATAGATTTAATTTCATCTTGACTTTCAACAGTATCTAAAACCGCAAAACTCTCTGCATCATTCTCTTCTATACCGCCAAAAACAGTATGTACACCGTCAAGATGTGGACAAGGTACAAAACAGATAAAAAACTGACTTCCACCAGTATTTGGTCCAGCATGTGCCATAGAAAGTGTTCCTTTTACATGTTTATGTGTATTTTTGTCTGTTTCACATGCAATTGCCCAGTCTGGTCCGCCTGCTCCTGTTTCATCTGGGCAACCACCTTGTGCCATGAATCCTGGAATAACACGGTGAAAACTAAGGTTGTCATAAAAACCGCTTTGTGCTAAGTGTGCAAAGTTTGCTACTGTATTTGGTGTTTCTTCAGGATAAAGTTTTATCCAAATATTGCCCTTGTTTGTTACAATTTTTGCATATTGCAACTTTAGCAATTCCTCTTCACTTAAATTGTATTCTTTGAGTTGTGTAGTTCTTCCAAACATAATAAAACCTTTTTGTTATAATTTTTGAAATTATAGTAAAGATTTCTTAATATTTGTAAGATATAATTTTCGCAATTGATTTTAATAAAATTGTTTTAAAAACTAAAACAATGACTCAAAGGATTATAATAGTATGTCAGTAATAGAGAAAAAACCGGTTTTTAAACCAAATAAAGAGTTTGCTAAAACTGCAAGAATTAAAAATATGTGTGAGTATCAGACTTTACAAGAGGAAGCAATTGAAGATTACGAAGGTTTTTGGGGACGATTTGCCAAAGAAAAACTTGATTGGATAGAGCCGTTCACAAATGTACTGGATGAAAGCAATTTTCCTTTTGTCAAATGGTTTGAGGGCGGAAAACTCAATGTTTCTGCGCAATGTATTGACCGTCATTTAGATACGCGTAAAAATAAAGCGGCGATTATTTTTGAAGGGGATCGCGGAGACAAGCAAATCATTACCTATTTGGAACTTTACTATAATGTAAATCGTTTTGCAAATTTACTCAAAAATGAATTTGGTGTGAAAAAAGGGGATAGAGTTGTCATATATATGCCAATGATTCCCGAAGCTGCCTATGCAATGCTTGCCTGTGCGAGAATCGGTGCTATTCATTCTATAGTGTTTGGTGGCTTTTCTGCTGAAGCGCTTAAAGATAGAATCGAAGATGCGGATGCAAAAGTGGTCATTACTGCCGATGGTGCATATAGAAAAGACAAACCATATATGCTAAAACCTGTGGTTGATACTGCACTTGAAGGAGATACTCCTGTTAAAAAAGTTTTAGTTGTTGAGCGAAATAATGAAGATATTACTTGGGTTGCAGGGCGTGATTATTCATATAATGAACTTATAAAATCACAAGATGTTCATTGTGAACCGGAGATTATGGAGAGTGAAGATCCACTTTTCTTGCTTTATACTTCAGGAAGTACGGGAAAACCAAAAGGTGTGCAACATAACTCGGCAGGGTATATTCTTTGGGCACAAATGACTATGGAGTGGGTATTTGATGTCAAAGAAAATGATACTTATTGGTGTACTGCTGATGTCGGTTGGATTACTGGACATACATATATAGTATATGGTCCACTTGCAATGGGTGCTACGACTGTAATGTTTGAAGGTGTGCCAACCTATCCTGATGCTGGGCGTCCTTGGAAAATGGTTGAAGAGTATAAAATTAACCAGTTTTATACAGCACCTACTGCAATTCGTGTTTTACATAAAATGGGTGAAGATGAGCCTGCAAAATATGACCTTTCAAGCCTGAAAGTTCTTGGAACTGTTGGTGAGCCTATTGATCCGCCTGTGTGGAAATGGTACTATGAAGAGGTTGGGGGAAGCAAATGTGCTATCGTTGATACTTATTGGCAAACGGAAACAGGCGGACATATAGTCTCTCCTCTTCCGGGGGCTACTCCTATAAAACCGGGCTGTGCAACACTGCCATTGCCTGGAATTATAGCTGAAATTTTTGACCCAGCTACTGGTGAGAGCGTTGCAGTTGGAGAAACAGGGTACATGTGTGTCACACGCCCTTGGCCAAGTATGATTCGTGGTGTTTGGGGAGATGAAGAGCGTTTTATTAAATCTTATTTTAGTGATGTGAAAAAAGATGGCAAACCTGTCTATTTTACGGGTGACGGTGCTGTGTATGATGAAGATGGTTACATTACTATTACCGGTCGCACAGATGATGTTATCAATGTAAGTGGTCATAGAATGGGAACTGCTGAGGTTGAAGCAGCTATAAAAAAACATGCTAATGTTGCCGAGGTTGCCGTTGTCGGAAAACCGCATGAGCTTAAAGGGGAAGGAATATTTGCCTATGTCGTTTTAAAAGCTGATGATGGTGTAGCAGATGAAGTAGAAGAGATGAAAGCTATTAATGGCGTTATTAAAAAAGAGATAGGTAATATTGCTCTTTGCGATGATATAGCATTCGCACCAGGGCTTCCAAAAACAAGAAGCGGAAAAATAATGCGTCGTATTTTACGCTCTATTGCAAAAGGTGAGCCAATTACTCAAGATATTTCAACACTTGAAGATCCAAGTATAGTTGAAAAAATACAAAATTTGCTAAAGTCAAAATAATAAGACTTTTTCGGAACCCAGACTTCAGTCTGGGCTTTATATTTTAGTGTTATAATTTCATAAAAAAGAGTTATTATGGAATTATGCGTTGCCCTTGATTTACCTACAAAAGAAGAAAATCTTGCTTTAATTGAAAAAATTCAAAATTATGATGTTTGGCTGAAAGTCGGATTGCGTACTTACATTCGTGACGGTGAAGCATTCCTTCATGTCATCAAACAAATTAACCCCGATTTTAAAATATTTTTAGACTTAAAACTTTATGATATTCCAAATACGATGGCAGATGCCGCTGAATCTATTATGGGACTTGGTGTTGATATGTTCAATGTCCATGCAAGTGCAGGAAAACGAGCCATGAGTACAGTGATGCAAAGACTGAAAAAGTATGAAAAGCGTCCTCTAGTTTTGGCGGTAACTGCTTTGACATCATTTAGTGAAGAGGAATTTAAAGCCATTTATGAAGCAGACATAGCAACAAAAGCAAACCAGTTTGCAAAAGATGCCATGGATAGTGGTCTTGACGGTGTTGTCTGCTCGGCATATGAAAGCAAGGCCATCAAAGGGTTTACATGTAACGAGTTCCTGACACTTACACCGGGAATTCGTCCTTTTGGCGAAGATGCAGGTGATCAAAAAAGAGTTGCTGATGTTGCTTTTGCTAAAGAAGCACTCGTAGATTTTATAGTAGTAGGTCGTCCAATTTATCAGGCACAAAACCCTGCTGAGGTCGTTGCAAAAATATTAGAGCTGATTTAAGCTAAATATTATGAAATAATGACTATAATCTCACTCTTCAAAAGGACGAGTGGGTGAGTGGCTGAAACCACATCCCTGCTAAGGATGCGTACTGGTAACGGTACCGAGAGTTCGAATCTCTCCTCGTCCACCACAAACCCCTAAAATAGGCACTTTCAAGCGATATTTAAAGAAACTTTATTTTCTTGTCCTACCCCTTATTTATATATCTCAATACTTCTATCAAAATCAGCATTAAATGAATCAGAATTAGTAAGATTAATAAATCAAGGTTTTGCACTTGATGAATCAATAGAAGAGACACGAAAACATTTGGAACGGCTAGAACAGATAAAGGCTAATGCTTCTAGTTACTATTGCCATCCTAAAGCAAACTAGTGATTACCAGCGAATAGAAAAATATGCAGTTGCAAGGCAGAAATCCGCAGGAGCTACTAGTAGCTACAAGGGTTTCTAACGAAGTAAATGTATGTTTTTCTATTCGTCCTTCGGATAACTCATAAAGAGGCAATCTGCAAAGCATCTATCGCTCAACTTTACTAGTAGAGCCTTCGCAATAGCTACTTCACATCTCACCTCTTTATGAGTTACTGGTATTCGCTAGTTTGCTTTAGGATGGCAATATACACAAAAAGCAAAAAAATATTTGAAAGAAAATAATCATATAATAGAATATAAAATTATTCCAATGAATTAAAAATATGTTACAATTACATCAGTGGAAGAGAGCCAAAAGCTCCATTTTTAATATAACGGTGGGGCAAACACCATTAAAACCACTAAATTTTTAACACCCTTTATTTCTCCGGTCATATTCATCATGACTGCATACGCAAACTAAATATGAAACATTAAAAGAACAATTCATTAAAATACGATATTGTGTATTAGGAATACGAATAGAGTACCTGTCTCTATCTTTCTTACAATTCATTTTTTTATAATGTAAAGATACATGATTTGAATCCTGCTTGAAAAGTTCTAAAGTAGTATCTATTTGAGATTGAGAAAGAACATATCTTTTAATTAATTGTTTTTCTATGCGAAGATATTGAGAGGTTTTAATAATGTCCATAAATTATGCAGATTTTTTATTTTCTTGAAGTATACGAACTTCTAATTGACCTATCCTGTCTAAATAAATAATCAAAGAAGTATAAAGTTTATCTATTTGCAAATAAAGCTCATCAAAAAGAATATCTTTATCTTTTATTTGTTCAAGTTTGTTCTTTAAAAGTTTTATATCATCAATAGAATGTAATAAAGTATCGTAAATTTCATTAATATCATCAACAGGTAAAGTATGTATGTCATCTATCTGTAATGACAATCGTTCTAATTCTATTTCATAAGCATGAAAATTATTAATAATTAAGCGTATCATTTTTTCAAATAACTTTCTAGGAGCTGTTTTTAATGCTTCTAAAGATATATCAACTAAATCGAAATAATCCATTATATCTGTATTCATACGAATAGTCATAAAATTACCTCATTATTTTTATTAAATTATAGCATAGTAATTTCAAAATAATGGTAGGATTAATTCGAATCTCTCCTCGTTCACCACAAATTCATGTTTTAGCATGTTAAATTTGAATTGACATTATAAATTATTTATAAGCATCTTCACGTGTTGTTATATGAATAATTAAAATAAGCAATTTATCTTCCTTTTTTTTATAAATTATTCTATATGAACGAAGTCTTAAGCGATAAAGAACTTCTTTTTTTTCTTGTAACTTTTTTATTTTACCTTTATTCATTAATGATAGTTCATAATCTGATGAAAAGTTTTGAATAAATTCTAAAAGAGATTGTTTAATAAAAAGTTGATTTGACTTATCAATATTTTTTAAATCTTTCTTTGATGGTGTAGTAAACTCAATAGAGTACACCTATACACCTAATTCATCAAATACTTCATCAAAGGTATATCGTTTTTTATCATCATCTTCTAATCGTTTTTCAGCAACTTTTAAATCAAGATAATCTAAATACATATCTAAGGCAGAAGCTATAATATGGCTTTTTTTCTCATTAAGCTCTTTTGCATAACGAGTTATATCATTATTTAATGATTTTGGAAGAGTAATATTTAATCGAACACTATTCATGGTCACTCCTTTATGTGTATGATTATACACTTATTCAGTGTATAATGTCAATTTACAAGGGTGGATTTATTTAGAATCTCTTCTTATCCAGCATTTCAATTTATTTATACAAAACATACTTATGATATAATCACATTACATTAAAATATTCAAAAAGAGTTCCATGCAATCATCAGAAGTGAATAAAATTTTAAACAATAAAGATAAACTTTTAACCCAGATATATTTTGATTTACAGCGATTTTTTGAGCAGAAGTATGGAAAAGATAGTGTTGTTTTCATGGAGATTGGTACTTTTTTTGAAGTCTATGAAGTAAATAATGATGAGCAACAGATTGGTAAAGCAAAAGAGATTGCAGAACTTTTAAATATACAGCTTACGAAAAAAAATAAAAAAATTATAGAAAATTCTGAAAAAAATCCATTGCTTGCCGGTGTACCTGCTGTCTCTTTTGAACGCTATCTTAACCGTTTGATACAAGAACAAAAATACACGGTTATTGTCGTCAAACAAAAAGGGAATCCTCCTAAAATCAGCCGTTATGTTTCTCAAATTGTCTCACCGGGAACGAATTTTGAGCATATTGTTGATAATGACGACAATTACATTGTTTCTCTTTTGATAGACAAAATCCGTGGTATTTATACGGTTGGATACTCTGCCATTGATGTCACTACCGGCAAGACTTGGCTGTATGAAACACATGGAACCAGTGAAGACCCGGCCTATGCCCTTGATGAAGTTTTTAACCTTTTAAATGTCTATAGAACAAGTGAAATTGTTGTGACCTTTTTAGACGGCATTGATGATCAGCGTCATGTGATGCAGTATTTGGAAATTCCTGAACATTATCACTATTCGGTTAACAATAAAAGAGTAAAAATAGATTTTCAAAATGAGCTTTTTAAAGAGGTCTATCAAATCCAGTCACTGCTCTCACCTATAGAACATTTGGATTTGGAACGCTCTCCTATGATTACGGAGGCTTTGGCGATTCTTATTGATTTTGTTATAGAACATGATTATCACATAGTGCAAAAGATGGCTATGCCACGCATTATAGACAACCGTCGTTTTATGTACCTTGGTAACAATGCACTGGAGCAGATGGGCATAATTTCCAAAGACAGAAAAGAGTTTACGCTTTTAAAAATGCTTGACAAAAGTGCGACAGCTATAGGAAAAAGACTTCTAAAAGAGCGTCTGCTCAATCCGATAATGGAAGTAGACGAACTTGAACGCCGATACAATTTGATAGAACGTGTCTCTTCCCATGTAAGATATTTGGATGAGATGATGCGGGGTGTGTATGACCTTGAGAGGCTTTCGCGTCGTTTGAGTCTTGGCAGACTGCATCCGTTTGAGATGAATCACATGTATGATTCTATGGTGAGTGTCAAAGAGCTGATGCAATATGTAAAAAAATACAAAATTCAAAAAACGCCTTTTCATGAGAGTGAAGTTGAAGAGTTTTTGCGAGATATAACAAAAACAATAGATTTGGATATTTCACGCCGTTTTACAAATGCCACAGTAGATGAAAACTTTTTGATGAGCGGTGTTGATGAAGCCATAGATACTCTGGTAAAAGACAATGCTGTTATGATGGTTGCTTTTGAAGACATCATTATCAAGATTGAAGAACTACTAGCAAGTGCAAATGCAGGAAGTTCGACAAAACTTGTAACACTTGGTCTTTTGGAAAAAGAAGGCTACTACATCTCTTTAAGTAAAAACAGGTTTTCTCTCATTGAAAGTACATTTAAAAAACATGCAGATTTTGCAGATTTTAATGTAAAAAAACTGACAAACAATGTCAAAATAACCTCGGTTTTTACAGACAAACTCTCTGACAATATTATGAAAAACCGCCGTAAAATTGTTGTTTTGGTAAAAGAACGCTATATTCAACTGCAAGCACTATTTGAGAGACGCTATTCGCTTCTTTTTGACAGGGTTATCAGCTATGTGGCTGAT
>JALSLQ010000007.1 GCA_026988235.1 Sulfurimonas sp. | reverse complement strand
GTAAAGGAGTTAGCTTTAGTGCCATAGCGGCTAGGCGAGGCCAAAGGGATAAGTTCCTTTGGCGTTAATTATTATATAGCTTCTTCGTCAGTTTCACCTGTACGAATTCTGATGATTTTTTCGATATCACTTACGAAAATTTTTCCATCACCAATCTTCCCTGTACGGGCTGCTTCAACAATTGTAGCTGTCACTTGTTCAACCATCTCTTCTGCTACAACCATTTCCATTTTAATTTTTGGCAAAAAATCAACCACATATTCAGCACCACGATACAACTCACTATGACCCTTTTGACGACCATACCCTTTTACTTCGCTTACCGTCATACCATCGATTCCGATTTCTGCTAACGCATCTTTTAGATCTTCTAGTTTAAATGGTTTAATAACCGCTTCTACTTTTTTCATTATTACTACTCCAAAAAGTTTTATTATTTGTCAATTGTAACCATATTTAATTACAAAATCAAGATACTCCATCTCAAAATGAGATGAAGTATGTTAGTTGTTCATATATCTTTCACCTTGAATAGATTCATCAAGGCCTATTATTTCTTCTTCTTCACTTACACGAGAACCACCAGTTAATGCAGTTGCAATGTAGTAAACAATAACAGTACCAACAAGCGTAAAGAGTCCAATAATCACAACTGATTCAACTTGCACTAAGAACTGTCCCATTCTGTCACCTGATTCTTTCAGTGGACCATCCCATAATAAATCTGAATCTTTTACAGCCAAAAGACCAGTTGCAAGAGCACCAAAAAGACCTGCTAAAAAGTGAACACCAAAAGCATCTAATGAATCATCATAGCCAAGTTTTTTCTTCAGCACTGTAACACCCCAAAAGGCAAATAATGTTCCAACAATTCCAACAATAAACGCACCACCGACACTCACAAATCCAGCAGCAGGAGTAATTGCAACGAGACCAGCAACAGCACCCGTAGCAATACCTAATAAAGTAGGTTTCTTATAAACAAACCATTCAGCAAGCATCCAAGTAATAGCAGCTGCAGCAGTTGCAATTGTAGTTGTAAGTAATGCCAATCCAGCAATTGCGTTTGCACCAAATGCAGACCCTGCATTAAATCCATACCAACCAAACCATAAAAGAGCCGCACCAAGTGCAGTTAAAAGTACAGTAGCAGGTTTCATAGCAGATTTAGGATACCCTGCTCTTTTTCCAACAAGTATTGCCATAACCAAACCAGCCAAACCACCATTCATATGGACAACGGTACCACCGGCAAAGTCAAGAGTACCAGCATCAAAAAGAAATGCACCATCTCCACCCCATACCATATGAGCGATTGGAGCATATACTACAAGTCCCCAAAGAGCTACAAAAACCAACCAAGTTGAAAATTTTATACGCTCAATAACTGAACCTGCTGCAATTGCAACAGTAATAGCGGCAAAAGTACCTTGAAAAGCAACAAATACATAAGTAGGATATGTTCCACTTAAATCATTCCATTTGATTCCGTGTAATAAAACATTACCAAATCCACCTATTACATTTTGTACAGCAGCCGAATCTGCAGTACCAAAGGCAATTGAATATCCTGCAATAATCCATACAATAAATGCAACAGCGAATGCGCCAAAAACCATTGCATAGGTATTGAGCACATTTTTACTTCTTGTCATACCTGCATAAAAAAGTGCAAGACCTGCAGGTGTCATAAGTAATACTAATGCAGTTGACATCATCATCCATGCCGTATCACCTGTATCTAGTACAGGTGTATCCTCTGCAAATGCGAGTGTAGGTAAAGCAAATAAAAGTGCTAATAACCATTTTTTCATGTAAATCCTTCTTTGTAAATATTTCAATGCAAAGTATAGAATAAAAAAAGAGTCTATTTTAGAATAAACTGCTTAATTTTTAATCATTTATATAAATTCTTTTATTTTTTACAAATTGCATAAAAGTTAATCATTTTTAAACATTTTATTAAGCCAGATTAAGATAATATATATAAATTTTAATTTTAGGTGTTTCAATGAGCAACTTGCTAAACAATGACCATACACAAAGTATAAATATAGAAGAGACTCTTCAAAACAGCTATCTTGACTACTCAATGAGTGTTATAGTCGGGCGTGCTTTACCTGATGTCAGAGATGGGTTAAAACCCGTTCACAGAAGAATTCTTTATGCTATGGATAAGCTAAACCTTTCTTTTGGTGCAAAATATAAAAAATCAGCGCGTATCGTCGGTGATGTAATTGGGCAGTACCATCCTCACGGTGATACGGCAGTGTATGATGCACTTGTACGAATGGCACAAGATTTTTCTATGCGAATGGAACTTATAGATGGGCAAGGAAACTTCGGTTCCGTTGATGGAGACTCTGCAGCAGCTATGCGTTATACAGAAGCTAGAATGACAAAATACGCTGGCGAACTGCTCAAAGATTTAGAAAAAAACACTGTCAATATGATAGACAACTACGATGCAACGACAAAAGAGCCAGATGTTATGCCTACGCGTGTACCAAACTTGTTAATTAATGGTTCTTCAGGGATTGCTGTTGGTATGGCAACAAATATTCCACCGCATAATCCTACAGAAATCATGAATGGGCTCAAAGCACTTTTAGAAAATCCAAATATTACTCTGCCTGAAATTATGGAACACATTAAAGCCCCTGATTTTCCAACTGGCGGTATTATATTTGGTAAAAAAGGTATTATGGATGCGTATGAAACAGGACGCGGTCGCATTAAAGTGCGTGCAAAAACACATATAGAAAAAAAAGGAAACAGAGATGTCATTGTCATTGATGAACTTCCCTACCAAGTCAACAAAGCCCGCCTTATTGAGAATGCTGCTAATCTCGTAAAAGACAAAATGATAGACGGTGTCAGTGAAATCAGAGATGAGTCTGACCGTGATGGTATGCGTGTTGTCATTGAACTCAAACGAGATGCAATAAGTGAAATTGTTTTAAACAACTTATTTAAACAAACAGCTATGCAAACTACTTTTGGTATCATCATGCTATCTATATTAAATCAAGAGCCTAGAATTTTTGGTATTATTGATATTCTTAAATATTTTATTAATCACCGTAAAACTATTATTATTCGTCGTACAATTTTTGATTTGGAAAAAGCAAAAGCACGCGCGCATATTTTAGAAGGCTTGAAAAAAGCTATAGATATTATTGATGATGTCATTCGTGTGATTCGCGCTTCAAAAAATGAAGAACTTGCAAAAGAAAACTTAGTAATTGAATTTGATTTTTCACAAATTCAAGCAACGAGTATCGTAGCTATGAGACTTGGTCGTCTTACAGGCTTAGAAATAGAGAAAATCGAAAATGAACTTGCAGAATTGATGCAACTTATAGAGTATCTTGAATCAATTTTAAAAAGTGAAGAGGTACTGCATAGTATTATTTCAGAGGAATTTGATGAAATATTACAAACATATACGACAAAAAGAAGAACAGAAATTGAAGATGACTATGATGATATAGATATAGAAGATTTAATTCCAAATGAGCCAATGGTTGTGACTATTACACACAGAGGCTACATTAAACGAGTGCCACTCGTAAGTTATGAAAAACAAAAACGAGGAGGCAAAGGAAAAACTGCTGTTACCACTTATGAAGATGATTTTATAGAAAACTTCTTTACATGTAACACACATGATACACTTCTTTTTGTCACAGACCGTGGACAACTCCACTGGTTAAAAGTTTATAGAATTCCTGAAGGCAGTCGTACCGCAAAAGGAAAAGCAGTTGTCAATCTAATAAATCTTGTTGCTGATGAGGAAATTCAATCTATAATACCTACGACAGACTTTAGTGAGGACAAAGGTCTTGTCTTCTTTACAAAAAATGGTGTAGTAAAAAGAACAAATTTAAGTGAATTTAGCAACATTAGAAGTAATGGTGTAAGAGCTATTGTTTTAGATGATGATGATGCACTCATCACTGCAAAAATTGCAGACCAAAGTGTTAAATACCTGTTTATCGTAACAAAACTTGCGCAATGTATAAAATTTGAAATAGAAAAAACTCGCGAACAAGGACGAAGTACGCGTGGAGTAAGAGGTATTAAGTTTAAACATAAAGGTGATGTGGTAGTCGATGCAAACATAATTGCAAATGATGAACAAGAAATTCTTATCGTCGCCGAAAAAGGTATAGGAAAGCGTACTGATGCCGGGGAATATCGTCTTACCAATCGTGGTGGTTCAGGTGTAATCGCAATGAAAATGACAGCAAAAACTGGCAAACATATTGTTGGTTGTTTAATGGTTGATGAAGGGATGGATATGATGGCACTTACAAAAGCAGGCAAAATGATTCGTGTTGATATGCAGACTATTTCAAAATCGAGTAGAAACACTTCCGGTGTATATATAGTAAAAGGTGATGAAGTAGCAAGTATTTCTCGTTGTCCAAAAGAGGAAAAAATTGAAGATGAAGATGAAAACACATCCTCACCTCTCGAATTGGAATAATAGTTGCTAGATAAAAAGTTATAAAATCTGGAGTTCTTTAAACTCCTCCTGTAAGGATATTCTATGAAATACTCTATAGTATTACTAACATTGCTTAGTGTTGCATCTTTTGCA
>JALSLQ010000006.1 GCA_026988235.1 Sulfurimonas sp. | reverse complement strand
CTCAAAGACAAGAGTGTTGTACCTCTAAAAGATATATGTACTTTTACAAAAGTTGCTTCTTTGGAACGTCTGGTAAAAGAGAATGGAGAAACAACTTTTTATATTTTTGCCAATGTAGATGCTTCTGTTGTAACTGCAAGTGAAGCACTTGATAAATTAACACCAACTTTACAAGAAATACAAAAAAAATATAAAGTAAAACTCAAATTCAAAGGTGAGAGAGAACAAAAAAGAGTCATGCAAACCGAAATGATATTTGCATCATTTCTGGCAATAATTTTAATCTTTATAGCAATTTTATATTTGTTTAACTCATTGAAAGAGACATTGATTGTAATGAGTGTTATTCCATTTTCACTGCTTGGTGTTTACCTTGGACACTTTTTTATGCATCTTAATATTTCACTACCCTCTTTGATTGGAGCACTCGGACTTGCAGGAGTTATAGTTAATGATGGTATTATTATGATGGATACCATACGTAAAGCAAAATCAAAAAATGAAATATTTGTATTGGCTTCACGCAGATTACGACCCATAATTATCACTTCCTTAACCACTATCGTCGGATTATCATCTCTTATGTTTTTTGCAACTGCTGAAGCTGCCGTATTTCAACCTCTAGCAGTAAGTATGGGATTTGGATTATTATGGGGAACAATTTTAAATCTTATTTATCTTCCAACACTTTATCTGTTTTCATCAGGAAAAAGACTTTTATATTAGTCTTTTCTAAACCGTATCATCTTAAAACGCTCGCCCAAAAAGTTGGGCATTATAAGCATTTTTACTTTTTCAAGTTCTTGTTTATATATTTTTTCATCTGCATGCTCTTTTAACATCTCTAAAAGCTCTAAAATACCCATATCAACGAGTGCAACCATTTGTGCTTTAAACTCTACAAACTTTACTCCTGCCTCTTCGTACGCATCCTTTACATGTAAAAAGGTAACATCATAGGTAATGTCGCTTTTACCAAAGAGTTCCGCTTTGTTTAGCCCCTCTTCAAAGAAAGGATGGACTTCATGCTTGGTATAAATTCTGAGTGAAAAATCTGGACGTGCCTGCATTTCTCCGTAATCAAAACTTATAAATTCAAATTTCTTTGCAGCTCCTGCCATCTCTTTTGCAAATACTTCATATCCAACAGCTATCTCTCCTCTATCTTTATGGTACTTCTTTGCCTTACTCTCAACCCATTCATCTTCTACATCAAAAAAAACTTCATGGTTTTGTACTCTGGCACTTTTCCCTTTAAAATATAATTCACAGGGAAATGCGTCAAATATTTCATTGGCTATAAAAAAAGCATTGTTACATGTAAGCTCAGATAAGGATTTATAATGTGTTAATTGCACCACATCACCAAAACTTTCAGCAAAATATTCTCTTTGCTGTTTTTGCAAATCATCAAATCTTTCTATAATCACAAATTTAAAAGACGAGAGAAGTTCTGGTCTGAGCGTGTATAAAAATTCACACACATCTGCCAAAAAATAGCCATGATGTGCACCTATTTCACAGATAACTGCATCTTGAGCTAAAAAGCCTTCATCAACCAGAGAAATGATATGCTTGGCAATCGTACCGCCAAAAAATTTGCTTGTACTGACTGCCGTGTAGAAATCACCGCTTTTTCCTATATTTTTATATGTTGCATAGTAACCGTTTTCACCATAGAGCCACTCTGCCATATATTTGCTAAATTTCATCTATTCTCCATTCACATACATCTCATAGAGATTTAAAAGTTCTAACTGTTTGTCTATTTC
Organism: Sulfurimonas sp.; assembly: GCA_026988235.1. Classification (GTDB taxonomy): domain Bacteria; phylum Campylobacterota; class Campylobacteria; order Campylobacterales; family Sulfurimonadaceae; genus Sulfurimonas. The sequence continues at coordinate 13,589 of JALSLQ010000006.1, read as the reverse complement.
ATATATTTTTGTATCTACTTCTTGTATTTGTAAAGAGTTTTGCAGAGTTTTGACATCATATTCTGTTTTATATCCTGCAGTGTAAAGCTTTTTCGTATCTGACAATAACTTAGCATATAAATCAATATTTTCATCACTTAAAGCAATTTTTTTATTAAAATTTTCAATATTATGCATTACCTGTTCATACAAAGAGTTTAATTCTCGTTTTTTATCTTTTGCAACAACTTTCGCTTTTAAATAATCGACTTTTGCAGACTCTATATCTCTGAATGTATTAATATCTATTGGTATTGAGACAGAAAAACCATAATCATAATAATCTAATTCATTTGAATTGCTTACAACTGAAGTTCCTACCTGAAAAGCTTGATTTGTCGTGAGCTTCCAGTTATATCCTGCCGTGAGATTTACTCTTGGAAGGTATTTTGCAATTGTTACATTTTTATTGTATCTATTTTTCTCTGTTTGCGCTTTATCCATTTGTAAAACTATGTTATGCCCTAAAAATTCCGTATTACTTAAGAGTTCCAAATGTGGAAGCGTTACTTTTTTATAATCTAAATCACTTAAAGCATGAAAAGAACTAATAAGCTTTTCTTTAGCAGTTTGAATATCATATAAAGCTGATTTTGCACTGTTGCTTTGAATAATAGCATCATCTAAAAAACCAGAATCAAGCTGTCCGCTGAAATATTCCTCTTTTTTTTGTGCTAAATTTATTTCACTGTTTTGAATTTGTAATTTTTGTTTTTCTTCTTTCAGTTCTGTCTGTTTAATTTGCATTAAAATGGCAATTGCATCTTTAATCATTTTTCGTTTTGCCACATCAATAGAAAACTTAGTGTAATATTTACTCGCATTGGCAAATTTTATACCGTAGTAAATGCCACCACTTTGAAAAATCGGCTGATTTACACGAATAGCTGCATTTTGATTTGACTGCTTTGTTTTATATGGATTACTTTTAGAGTAACTATAATTAATTTGAAGAGGTGCTATCCATGAATCACGCAGTTTAGAACTCTCGGCTTCATTTTTTTCATAATCATACTCAAACTGCAACTGCTTATAAGAAGATATAAACTTTTCTAAAGAGTTGTTGTTTTCATTCGCAAAAAGAGTAATACTACAGCTGAGATATAGCAGAGTTAAGAGCTGTGAAGCCTTCATCAATTTCCTCTTTTGTTATTGTAAGCGGTGGTAAAAATCTCAGTGTATTTCTTCCGGCTTTGAGTACCATCACACCATTTTCTCTTGCCAAATTTATAATATTTGTCAGTGTATCACCATCTTTAACTCGTAGCCCACACATCATACCTATGCCCACTTTTTGCGTAAATATACCTTGGTGAGCATTGTAAAACTTTTCTAATGCCTGATTAAACATCAAAGAAGTAATTTCCAAATCACCGCTCTGTTTTTTTTCATTAAGAATATCAACAACTTCACACACAGCACGGCTACTCAAATAGTTTCCACCAAAAGTAGAGCCATGATCGCCTGCACAGAGTACATTTTTTAATGTTGTCATCACAATGCCAATAGGAACACCACCACCAACGCCTTTTGCCAAAGTTATAATTTCAGGTTCAATGTCATACGCTTGGCTTGCCGTAAACTCACCGATTCTATACGCACCGGTCTGTACCTCATCGACAATCAAAGGAATTTCACGCTCTTTTAAAAGTTTTGCCAGTTTTTGCACTTTTTCTTTGTCTTGCGGTTCTACCCCACCCTCGCCTTGAATCAGCTCTATCATCACGCCTGCTGTATGGTCATCCAAAAGAGATTCCACCTTATCTATGCCATCGGCATATACAAAACCATCTGGAAAAGGTCCAAAATAGTTATGCATCGACTCCTGTCCTGTAGCTTTAACTGTTGTAATTGTACGCCCATGAAAAGAGTGATTGAGCGTAATAATTTTATATCTTTTTATCTCTCCATCTCTTTCACCGTGTTTTCTCACAATTTTTATAGCCCCTTCATTAGCTTCAGCACCACTGTTTCCAAAAAAGCACTGCATATCATATCCGCTTGCCTCGACAACTTTTTGAGCTGCTAGTGCCTGTGGAGCAATATAGTAAAGATTAGATGTATGTGTCACACTTGCCACCTGTTCACACAATGCTTTGGCAACTCTTTCATTGGCATGTCCGACTGAGACAACACCAATTCCTGAAGTGAAATCTATATATTTTTTACCTTCATTGTCAAATAAAGTAGCGTTTTTACCGCTTACAAACTCTACATCAGCTCTGCCATAAGTCGGCAAAACATATTTTTTATCTATTTCTTTAATATTCATATTTTATACACTCACTTTATTTTTTACTAATTTTAACTTTATTTTCTTGAAAAACAGCACTTTTACCTTCATAAGAGTGTTTTGATGATGTCAGATTATTGACACCGGGAGTTCCACTATATATTAACACGGTATCAGCACGCAGTCTATTATCATTTTTTACAGCTAAGATCACACTCCCGTTGTCTGAACTAATCGTAACACTTTCCTCATCCATATACCCATGCACACTATTGATATATACATATGTGTCTCTATGAAACTGAGAATTCAAACTCGTATGGCTTTTAGCCGTTATAAGATTAAACTCATCTTCATTTTCACTTTGTTGTGTTTCAAACTCTTCAAGAAATGCAAATTCTGAATCACTTGTATCAAAACCATTTTGATAAGGAATTTCCTCTCTATTTTCAACTTCAAAACAACCATTTATTTTTTTGATACCAAAATTTTTAAAGTGTTCTAAATAAAATTGCTCTGGCTTCAGTTCTATATTAAATTCTTTACATAAATAAGCCACTAAATCATATTCGCTAATTCCGACATCACTCTCATACTGTTTATTCATAACCATCAAGCCATTATGAGAATAAGATGTTCGTATATCATCTTTTTCTAAAAATGTTTTTGCTGGAATAATTAAGTCTGCTATTTGGCTCGTTTCATTCTCATACAATCCAAAATAAACAACATTAGCGGCTTTTTCAAGTGCATTTTGAACCCGTAATGTATCAGGCATTTGTGCGAGGGGGTTAGCTCCTTGAATAAATACAGTTTCAAACTCATCAAATTTTGTATCTATTTTAGATACCCGTTTTGCTTGAGTGACAAAAGGTGATTCAAGTGCTTCTTTAGAATTACCCAAATAAGCCACTCCACATCCTTCTTTACCAAAAAGACCCAATGAAACAGCAAAAGCATCAATGCTACGCATTACATCAGCGCCATCTCTGTATTTTTGAATACCAACACCACAAACAATAGCCACTTTTTTATCTATAGTATGTTCAAGTATATCTCCAATATCGCCTAAGGTAACCCCAATATTTTCAAGCGTAGCCTTAATGCGTACTCCCTGAGTCAGTTCATAATATTCTTCAAACTCACTTGCATATTTTTCAACAAACTCTTCATTTAAACTGTCATTAATATGGACAAATCTTGACAAAAGAAGCGCCAAATAAATATCTGTATGCGGTTTAATCTGTACATGTAAATCAGCCATCTGTGCTATTTTAGTTTTAACAGGATCAATAACTATAATGGTTTTATTTTTTATAAGCGGTAAAATATGCGAAGATGTCGTATGAGGATTTCTTCCCCAAAAAATGATAACATCTGATTTTTCAATTTGGTTCAAAGGCATGTTTTTATTACTGCCCCTACCCTCAATAATTCCGGCTTCACCTGCTCCATCACATAAGGTGCCATTGGTAAGTGTCGCACCGAGAGTGGCGAAGAAATGGTCAGTCACTTCTTGCATCAAAGCAAAATTTCCACTTCCTCTATAATGTAAAATCTCACTTTTTAATTCTGATTGAAAAAGCTCTTTTAATTTTAAAAGCGCCTCTTTCATCGTAATTTCATGCCCCTTATATCGTGGCTTTATTATACGATCAAATTTTTCATAATGATTCATATGTGGGCATAAAAAACCATTCGTATGCCCATCTTTAAAAGGTTTGAGCTTGTTTTCATCATAAATTATGCCACAAGCATCATAGCAGTCAAGTGGGCATGCCGTCACACTACTTTTCATCTGTTCTCTCTTTTAATTCGATTTTTACCAATTTTGAAAATATTTTAGGTGTTTTAATAATAATTTGTGCTTTATATTTTGATATATTTTTTTCATCTGCTATATAGGAAATTCTTGCTATTTTATAATCTGTTTTTTTACCATCAATAAATATTGTTTTATTTTTTAAACCTACTAAATCATCTTCATCTAAATAAATACTAAGTAATCCTTTAGAAGTATCAGCTACTTTAGCCAAAGGTGTTGTAGGATTAACACTTTGCCCTGCTTTGACCAATATGGCATACAATACAAAATTATCAGCACATATATTTTTATCATTGATACTTTTAAGGAGTTGCTGTTTTTTTAATTTTAAATCAGATATATTTATTTTTAAATTATTAATCTCTTTTTGAGTTGCAAGATATGAATTTTCACTACTAACTAAATCATAAAATTCTTTATCTTTTTCTATACGAGATTTAATTTTTAAATTTTCTATTTTTTTATAATTTACTTTTTTTCTTACTAACATTTGTTTTAAATTTTCTAATACTTTTACATCAAGTTTTAGAATATTGTTTTGATAAACAAGTTTTTTATTGACTGCTTTTAACTCATCTTTATCAAGCTCTGAATCAATTTTTATGAAAACTTTGTTGGAAAGCTTTTTTCCAATCATATTATCATCAGTAAAAAGTATCTTTCCTGACACATTAGATGCTATTGTCCTAAGTTCATACGGCTCAATTTTTGAATAATATACTTTTGAAAACACAAGTGTACATGTAAAGAGTAATACTAAAATAATTTTCACATTCATTCCTAATTAATATATAAAGGACACCTCCAATACCATTAAGTTAAGAAAAAAACTGACCTTTTCTTGGAACCTAGGTTTTAAACGCTAAAGCGTAACTTAGAAAAAAACTAAATTTTTTTCTGTAACCTAGTCCTTAGTCTTTAAAGACACAAAGCCCGCACTGAAGTACGGGTTCCGAAAAGCTGCTTAACTTAATGGCATTTAAGAACACCTCTAAGCCTATTTTAACATTTCATTATTAACATTAAAGCATAATTCATTTTATTTTAGATACTATTAAGAGATATTTAAATTAAAGGTATTTTATGTCTGTATTAGATAATGTTGATGCTGCTACAAATTTAGCAAAAAACAATGAGTTACAATTATTAGTTTTTAGAGTAAGTGAAAAAGATAATTCTGCATTTTATGCGATAAATGTATTTAAAACAAGAGAAGTTGTAGAATCGAAGAATCATTTTCTAACACAAATACCTTCTTCCCACCCTCTTTTAGAAGGTACAATTATTCTTCGTAATTTACAAATTCCTATTTTGAACCTTCCTGCATGGTTAGATGTGACATTAAGCGAAGATGAATTCAAGCGTTCTAATATTTTGATTTGTGACTTTAACGGGATTATTATAGGGCTTAGAATCATGTCAGCCTACAGAGTTATAAAGAAAAACTGGAATGAAATGCATGCGCCAGACAGCTACAGACTCAAAGAAGATGGTGTTGTAATGAATGATACCAGACTTGAAGATGGTAGTTTATGTCTCATTTTAGATTATGAAAAGCTTCTTGCAGATGTTCTTCCTCAAGCCCTTGTTGATGTAGACAAAGACACTGAACTCTTAAAAGACATTACTATTCCAGATAAACTAAAATATGGAACAGTTCTCATTGCAGAAGATTCAAAAACGGCACAAAGACACCTCATCCAACTTTTCAAAAAAGCAAACATCGACATGAAGCTCTTTGATAATGGTAAAAAATTGATAGATTACATTCAAGCACTAGGTGAAAAAGCGAATGAAATACCTGCAATTATTACCGATATTGAAATGCCGGAAATGTCTGGATTTACCGTTATACAAAAGCTTAAAGAAAACCCTCTAACAAGAGATATACCAATCATAGTCAACAGTTCTATGACAGGAGATAATAATAAAAGAGAAGCAGAAGGTTTGGGAGCAAGTGGTTTTATAGATAAAACAAAAAGTCATAATGTTATACCGCTCATTGGTTCAGTAATGCAATAAAAATTTACAAAAAATTAGTCTTTAGCGACACAAAGCCCGCACTAAAGTACGGGTTCCAAAAAAATCACTTATTAACTATTATTGAAATAAAGAAATCAACACACCCGCTGCTACGGCTGAACCTATAACTCCTGCAACATTCGGACCCATTGCATGCATTAAAAGCATATTTGTACGGTCATATTCCATACCAACTTTATTTGATACTCGTGCCGCCATTGGAACGGCAGAAACACCTGCTGAACCGATTAACGGATTAATTTTATGACCCGGGAAAAGGTTCATAAATTTAGCCATCAATACACCCGCTGCAGTACCTACAGAAAAGGCAATAATACCAAGAACCATAATAAACATAGTATTAGGCACTAAAAACTGATCTGCTGCAAGCTTAGAACCAACACCAAGCCCTAAGAAAATCGTTGTGATGTTGATAAGTGAATTTTGCAATGTATCATTTAAACGCTCAACTACACCTGATTCTTTTAAGAAGTTACCAAACATAAATGCACCAATAAGCGGTGTAGACTCAGGTAAAACTAAAATTGCCAACATCAAAACAAGAATCGGAAAAACAAGTTTTTCCAAGCGAGAAACATGACGCAATGTTGTCATTTTTATTTTTCTCTCTTTTTCAGTTGTTAATGCCCTCATAATTGGAGGTTGAATAATAGGCACCATTGCCATATAACTATAAGATGCAACCGCAATCGCTCCTAAAAGCTCCGGTGCAAGTTTCGTCGCAATAAAAATGGAAGTTGGACCATCCGCACCACCGATAATTGAAATTGCCGAAGCCTGTTGCAAGGTAAAATCAACAAAACCATAATGTGCAAGTGCAACAGCACCGACAAGTGTTCCAAATATACCAAACTGAGCAGCTCCACCAAGCAGTGCTGTTTTAGGGTTTGATAATAATGGTCCAAAGTCAGTCATCGCACCAACACCCATAAATATAATTATAGGAAACATCTCATTAGCAAGTCCCATATTATATATAACACCTAAAAAGCCATGCGGTCCAGCAATATTTGCTATAGGGATATTGGCTAAAAGACCACCAAAAGCAATAGGCAACAAGAGTAATGGTTCAAAACCTTTTGCTATTCCAAGATAAAAGAGTAAAAAGACGATAAGAATCATAATAATACGACCCCAACCTTTATGAAAATCACTCATTTTTTCACCTGTCGAACTTAACTCATTCGGATCTGGATTTACAAAAGCGACCACACCTGTGTCTTTTAAAAAACCTACTATCATTTCACCAAAAGGTTTAGGCTGGTATGTTTCTTCTTGATGTGCAGAAGCCTTTAGAGAACTTTGTTCATGTTCTGAGGCTACAGCATTCGTTGAAAAAGCAAACGCAAAAAGCATCATTGATGCAAGTAATTTAATTACAATATTTTTCATTCACTTATCCTAGCACTGCTACGACTTGGCCTTCTACAACTTTATCATTTGTAGCTACATTCACAGATTTTATTACACCGCCGCGAGGTGCTACTACATCTATTTCCATTTTCATTGATTCAAGAATCATAATAACATCACCCTCATTCACACTTTGTCCTGGATTAGCAACAATTTTCCAAACACTTCCCGGAAGTAATGCTTTAATTTCAATATCATTTCCTGATGCAACAGGAGCCGAAGTCTCTGAAACAGTGCTTTCACCATTTACTGCAGTTACTTGAATATCTGCATTTCCTTCTGCTACTTGAACACTAAACTTTTGACCATCTACAACTACTGTATAATTTCCACTACCCATTGAACTTCCTTCACAATCTTTTTTCATTTCAGATATTTTACGAACATTTAATTCGCCTTCGCCTTTGAGGAATGTAATTCCTTTTTCTTGACATGCTGCAGCTATAAAAATATTTTCTTCTGTTATTTCTATATCTTCATCTTTAAGTCTATTAATCCAACTCTCCAAAGATTTTGCAGGATCCGCATCTGCTAAATCAAGTGCTTTTTCAGTTGTTGGCTCTAATTTTAACTGTTCAGATGCGATCTTTACGATTTCAGGATCCGGTGCAACCGGAGTTTTTCCAAAATATCCGAGTACCATTTTTCCATATCCCGGAGCAATCACTTTCCATGGTCCCTGCATCACATTGTTAAGTGCCTGTTGGAAGTAAAACTGTGAAACTGGTGTTACAGAAGTGCCATACCCACCTTTTTCAACAACTTCTTGCATTGCAGCAATCACATCAGGAAATTTATCCATAATCCCATTGTCACGCATCATCTGTGTATTTGCAGTTAATGCACCACCCGGCATTGGAGAAAATGGAATAATTGGAGAAACCATTGTCGCTTCTGGTGGCATAAAATAATCACTCAGGCATGATTGTAACTCTTTTTCATAAGTAAGAATTTTCCCAAGTTCAAGTCCACCAAGGTCATAATTCATACCTTTTGTTGCATGAAGCATTGTTAAAATATCCGGCTGAGATGTTCCACCACTGACAGGAGATGCTGCCATATCTATGCCATCAACGCCTGCTTCAAGAGCAGCCATATAAGCAGCGACAGAAACACCTGCCGTTTCATGTGTATGCAAACGAATATGTACATCATCCCCTAAAAGTTTTCTAGCCATTTGAATTGTTTCAAAAACTTTTTGAGGGTTTGATGTACCGCTTGCATCTTTAAAACAGATACTGTCAAACGGAAGACCACTGTCCAAAATATCACGAAGTGTTTTTTCATAAAACTCTACATTGTGAGCACCATGACATCCCGGTGGTAAGTCCATCATAGTAATAACTGCCTCATGTTTTAAACCATAATGTTTAATCCTCTTGGCAGAATATTTTAAATTTTCTATATCATTTAAAGCATCAAAGTTACGAATAGTAGTAGTTCCATGTTTTTTAAACATTTTTGCATGTAAATCTATTAATTCTTTAGAACCAGTATCGAGCATAACTGTATTTACACCGCGCGCAAGTGTTTGTAAGTTCGCGTCAGGTCCTACAATTTTACGAAATTTATCCATCATTTCAAATGCATCTTCTCTTAAATAAAAGTACAAAGATTGAAATCTTGCTCCACCACCAAATTCAAAGTGATTAATACCTGCCATTTTTGCGGCTTCTACTGCTGGGAAAAAATCATCCATTAATACGCGTCCGCCAAATACTGACTGGAAACCATCTCTGAAAGTTGTATCCATTACATCTATAAATTTCTTAGCCATTATAATCCTTAACCTTGTCTATGATATGTTATTGCAGCCGTAATTGCCGCAATTATTTTTTTATTGTCTTGTTGTGTACTATCAGATACAGTTTCATTTACTGCACTTGGTTCAGGAAAAAATTTATGTATAATAAATGACATTAAATTCACAGTAAATATCATTATAATTAAAAATGCGAATACAGTTCCCATTCCTAAAAACATAAACTTAACTCCCTCCATTACGAGGTTAGTTTCCATAAAATTACCCTTTATATATAATTTGTGAGCTTAGTATAGTATAAAGATGTTTAAATAAAGTTTTTGATTTTTTTTTATTTTTAAATTAATATACAATTGTTACTTTTTGGTGATTTAATTTTATGACTTAAACTAAACACTAATATTTTTTGGATAAAATACCTTTATAACAATAAAATATAGGAAGTTTTTTCAGATGATAGCAGGTATGTATGAACAAAATTTTATGGCATATGTAATTTTTGGACTTATTTTAAATTTTGCATTTTCCATTATGTTTGGAATTTATTTGAGTAACAATATTGGCATGAAAGAAATGATAGAATCAAAAGGAGATAAAGAACAGTCTCTTTTTATACGATTAAGTCTTTTTGTACCTTATGCTAAAATGCTAATAACACTCTATAGGGTGGCAATTTTACAGCTTTTTTTTCTCAACAAAGGGTACAGTCATAAAGAATTTTGGATTTATATGACAAATAAGCAAAATGAAAACTCTTAAAGAAGAAATATGAAAGATTTTAAACTTAAGTTAATTCTTAGTGCGTTAAGTGCTATTATATTCTCTTTCATTTTTATACTTTTAGCATTTTCTTTGCCTATACACAAGAATGAAGCAATGACACAGACAAAACCAAAAGGAAAGCTTGAACAGATTTCTCACTCATTAAAAAATAAATAAGTGTTTTACAAAGAACTTTTAAGTTTTATAAGTTTAAGGGTATTATACGCGCACTTTGGACTTAGTTTCATAGCACAAACTTTTAATGCTTCCAAACAAGCAAGTAAATAATCTAAATCATCTTTTTTCATAAGTTCATAGAGTAATATTTCTGCATCTTTAATGCGTAAATTTCTTGCAACACCTAAATTTTTATGTGCCAATTCACGAAAAGCCGTATAGTCTAAATCATAATGATTCTCTTGTGAGTTGTGAAGTGTGGTTAAATAATCTTCAAATTGAACTACTGCTTTTATGATTTGAGCCACATAATCATCCACTAATTCTGAGACCAATTCTTTATCTAAACCCAATTCTCGCACAGCAGCAGAACTATCATATTTATAATTTTGTATTTTCAAATCACTCAATGTAGTTGTTGCTAATGTGTTGCATATTTTTTTTGCATCATCTAGCATTTGCACAATAGATTCTTCATTAGATGATTTCATAAAAAATTTAAATTTTCTTAACATAAATATACGATATCAGTATATTCATGTAAAATAACTGAAATATAATAAATATATGTAGAGAGTTCGAATGAGTGCTACAATACCACTCATTCAAAAAAATTATATTGCTTTTGCTATGATTCTATTGAGTCGCATTGCAAAATCTGCGGTATCGTCAAGTTCTTTACCATCAAAAAGTTTTGCTTGGTCAAACAATACATGTGCAGCATCTTCAATCAAATTCTGATCACTTGAAGTTTTTAATTTTTCAATCAATTCATGTTTAGGGTTGATTTGTAAAATTGGTGCAGGTTCTGGCACATCACCACCTTGACCCATTTGTTTCATCATCTGTGCCATCATAAAAGAAGGGTCTTCTTTATCAATTTTTAGTGCCACAGGAGATTCTGTAAGTTCAGTTGTTACCTCAACCTCTTTTACAGCTTTACCTAATGTTTCTTTGAACTCTTTTGCAAGACCTTCATACTCTTTTGTAAGTTCTTCTTTTGCTTTTTTCTCTTCTTCGCTCTCTTCAAATTTTGCATCTGTAGCAGGAATAAGTTTATACTCTTTATATTCTGTTACCATCGGGAAGATAATAGTATCTACTTCTTCATTTAAAAGCAATACATCTATACCGCGTGCTTTAAATTTTTCTAGCACTGGAGAGTGTTTAAGCATATCAATAGAACCTTTGTTTGCAAGATAGTAAATTTCTTTTTTATCCTCTTTTATGTTCTTAACAAACTCTTCAATAGTTGTCATCTCATCAGAATTAAGTGTATGAAATTTTAAAAGTTCTAAAATTTTCTCTTTATTTGCAAAATCATTATAAAGACCCTCTTTCAGTACATTGCCAAATTCCGTATAAAAGGTATCATATTTTTCAGGTGCTTTTTTCATCATTTTTGCTAATTCTGAAAGCACTTTTTTTACTGAGGCATTTTTTATTTTTGTCATAATTGGATTAGACTGTAATATCTCACGACTCACATTCAACGGTAAATCTTTAGAATCAATTACACCACGCAAAAAGCGTAAATAAGTAGGCATCAACTCTTTGTCATCATCTGTTATAAATACACGGTTAATGTAAAGTTTTATACCCGGTTGGTAATCTACTCTAAAAATATCCATTGGTGCTTTACTCGGAATGTAGAAAAGTGTTGTATATTCTATAGCACCCTCTGCTTTATGATGCATCCATGTTAACGGTTCTTCATTTGAGTGGGCAAGTGTTTCGTAGAATGACTTATAATCATCATCTTTGAGTTCATTTTTAGAAATTGTCCAAAGTGCATTTGCAGAGTTAATTTGTACATTTTCAACTTCCGTTCGTGCAGGTTCTGTCTCTTTACCATCATCATCTTTAACTGCCGGAATATGCTTTTCTTTGTCCATAAAAATAGGAAAAGGAATGTGATTTGAGTATTTTTTCACAATTGCTTCAATGCGATACTCTTCTAAAAATTCCTCTTCTCCTTCATTTAAATGAAGAATAATCTCTGTTCCATGACCCTCTTTTGTCGTTTCTTCTATTTCAAATTCACCGTTACCGTTACTTACCCATTTATAAGCCTGATCCTCTCCTGCTTTTTTCGTAAGAACCTCAACTTTGTCTGCTACCATAAATGAAGCATAAAAACCGACACCAAACTGACCGATTAAATGCGAATCTACTTTTTGATCACCTGTCATATTTTCTAAAAATGCTTTTGTTCCTGATTTGGCAATTGTTCCAAGATTGTTCATCAAGTCCTCTTCATTCATCCCAATACCAGTATCAGAAATAGTTAATAACTTCTTTTCTTTATCTCTTTTAATGTCAATCCTCGGGTCAAATTTAATGCCCTTATATTTTTCATTTGTTAAAACCAACATATTGAGTTTGTCAAGTGCATCTGACCCATTTGAAATTAACTCACGAAGAAAAATCTCCTTATGTGAGTAGAGTGAATGAATCATTAGTTGTAAAATTTGATTTGCTTCTGTTTGAAATTGATGTTTAGCCATACTATAAATCCTTTTTTAAATATTTGACAGTATTTTAGCGAAAAAAGTTAATAGTTGCAAGTTTTATCAATATTCTTTAGTCAACTAAACTCAAGTTTATTCTATTTTATTTTTGATATAATTCTTATATGGAAAATGATTACATAAATTTAATAGAACCGACTCCTGTTTTAGATTCTAAAAAGTGTCAATTTATTGCATACTTACTAAAGTTTTTATTACAGTTTACTCCTGTAATTACGGCTTTAATTACTTGGTACATATATGATTATTTTATAGCAGGGGCAACTTTACTTATCATGTTTATAGTGATTGGCATTATAAGAGCGAAAATGAGAAACAGCGTTATACCGCCGTCTCAAAGAGAATATCACTATAACGATGAAGCAATAGCAAAATGGTTTGCGGCAAAAGAATTATGTTTTAAAGCATTGAACGAATCATAATGGCATAATGCAGTACAAAAAGATTTAAAAAAAATATCAACAAAGAAGTACCACGGGAAATAATATTTTGCATTTTTGTCCGCTCTTTTCCATTTGTACGAAACGCTATAAAGAAATGAATAATAGTTGCAATGATTATAATAGCTACTACAAATAATTTTTTTCTTAGTGTTTGGACTATAATATTGTCATCATTATTGACTAACATATGGAATAAACCATCATTCACAATCATAACTGTGCCTGTCAATAGCAAAACAACAATAGCCACTAACTCAAAATAACCAAAAATAGGTCCGATATGAGGATAAACCTGCTTTTGTTTTTCTTTATCTACCAGTGTAACACCTAAAACAAACATAAATATAGAACCGCCTATCCA
>JALSLQ010000005.1 GCA_026988235.1 Sulfurimonas sp. | reverse complement strand
ATCTCTCTTCCTTTTTCTGTGGTTAGAATTTGAAGTGAGATTTTAACATTTAACCTCTTCAAATCTAAATTTACAACTTTTCAATTTTGAATTTTCAAAAATTGCACTTCAGATTTAAATTTTGGTAAGTTTAACAAATTATATAACATTTTCTCTTAAATTTAGAATTTTTATGTAATAATGTAAAGTAATTTATAAGGTTGGCTAATATGAACAAACAAGAAACAATAGATGCCATAGAAAATGCAAGAAAAGCGCATATAAAACAGATGGATAATATAAAAGCTTTGATTGAAGGGAAAGAGGTTAATACTTTGACACCTGTTTCTAAAATGAAATGTCAATTTGGACAGTGGCTTTATGGAGATAATGAAAAAGTTGAAAATATTTTAGGAGCTCAGTTTTATGAAAATTTAGATGTTATTCATGAAACCTGGCATATACAATATGCTAAGATTCATGCTATTTTTGTAACTCAAAAGAAAGCAGGTTTGTTTTCTAAACTTTTTGCAACATCTAAAGTTGATGCTTTAGAGTTTGAAAGAGCGAAAGTATACTACAAGGATCTTGAAGAGACAACGGAAAATTTACTAAGGTTACTTGATGCAAGTCAAAGAAGAGTACAGGCCTTGGGCGAATCGAAGTTTCATTAACAGTGTTATAAAATTATAAAAGGTGTCCCATTTCATCCCGTTTGACATCAAGATAGCCAGCATTGTGTTTGTTGGCTTCCATTATAATGGGAAGGCGTTCGACGATTTCAATACCGCTGATTGAGTTTATTTTATCAGGGTTATTCGTTAAGAGTTTTATCTTTTTGATGTTGTAATAGTTGAGTATAAAGGTAACAACTTCATAGGTTCGCTCATCTGCTGCAAAACCTAACTGATGATTTGCTTCGACTGTGTTGAGACCCTTGTCTTGGAGTGCATAGGCATTAATTTTATTTAAAAGTCCGATGTCTCTGCCTTCTTGTCTAAGGTAAATAACCATACCTCCGGTTTCATTTGCCATTTTTAAACCATATTCGAGTTGATCACGACAGTCGCATTTTAAACTGCCGATGGCATCACCCGTAAGGCATTCTGAGTGAACACGGACTATCGGTACTTCAGCTAATTTTTTTGCTGTGATGACAAGGTGTTCTTTCTGCCCTTGTTGAAATGCTTGTACTGTAAAATCACCAAATCTTGATGGTAGGTTTGCTACTTCTGATATTTTTATATTCATTAATTAATCTTTAAAATGGTAAAATATTTTTTAAAAATTAATTATAGCCAAAAAAAGGTTTAAATATGTTTCAAAGATTTCGTAGAACTCGTTTAAATAAGCATCTTCGTGCATTAGTGAGAGAGACACATGTTAGTGTAAATGATTTTATCTATCCTCTTTTTGTTCGTAGTGGAGAAGGTATTAAAACAGAAGTTGCATCTATGCCGGGTGTATATCAGATGAGTATTGACGAGGCTGTTAAGGAGTGCGAGGAGTTAAAATCGTTGGGAATTTACTCTATTATTCTTTTTGGTATTCCTGATGTAAAAGATTCTATCGGCAGTGATGCTTTGTGTGAGCACGGCATTATTGCTTCAGCTGTGCGTGCTATAAAAAAAGCGCATCCCGATATGTTTGTCGTGACGGATTTGTGCTTTTGCGAATACACCGACCATGGACATTGCGGTATTATAGATGAGGTAAATGAGACAGTTGATAATGATGCGACATTAGAGATTTCAGGACAACAGGCAATTGTCCATGCAAAAGCAGGAGCGGATATGATAGCACCTTCTGGTATGATGGACGGTATTATAGAAACTTTGCGAACATCACTCGATAGTGCGGGTTATGCAGACTTGCCGATTATGGCATACTCTACAAAATTTGCAAGCGGATACTATGGGCCATTTCGTGATGTGGCAGAATCAACACCAAGCTTTGGTGATCGTTCTTCTTATCAGATGGATCCTGCAAACCGCCGTGAAGCGATTGCGGAGAGCATTAGTGATGAAGACCAAGGTGCTGATATTTTAATGGTAAAACCGGCACTTGCGTATTTGGATATTGTACGAGAGATAAAAGACAATACAACACTACCGATGGCTGTCTATAATGTAAGCGGTGAGTATGCGATGCTTAAATTTGCAGGAATGAATGATTTAATAGATTATAATCGTGTTGTAATGGAAACTATGGTAGCATTTAAAAGAGCAGGTGCAGATATAATTATTTCGTATCATGCAAAAGAAGTGGCTAAAATGCTACAAAACAGTTAAATTAAAGAAATAGGAATATATTGTGAGACATTTTTTAACACTCAAAGATTTTAGCAAAGAAGAGATTTTAGAAATTATAGATATTGGACTGAAGATAAAAAAAGATTTAAAAGCCGGAATTTATAAAAAAGAGCTACAAATGCAGACACTTGCTATGATATTTGAAAAAAGTTCAACAAGAACGCGTGTTAGTTTTGAAACGGGAATGTTTCAGCTTGGTGGACATGCACTTTTTCTTTCAAATCGCGATATTCATTTAGGGCGAGGCGAACCTGTCAAAGATACGGCAAGAGTCATCTCAAGTATGTGTGATATGGTAATGATACGAACATTCGAGCACTCTATGATAGAAGAGTTTGCATCCTATTCAAAAGTGCCGGTTATTAACGGTTTAACCGATTCTTATCATCCGGTACAGCTTTTGGCAGATTATATGACGATGATAGAATTTGGATTGGCTGAGAATGCAGTTGTGGCTTATGTCGGTGATGGAAATAATATGACAAACTCTTGGCTGATGCTTGCTGCAAAGCTTGGCTTTGAACTTCGCATTGCAACACCAAAGGGTTATGAAGTCGATGAAGCTGTTTTGCGTGATGCGCTTGATATAGCAAAAAAGAGTGGTGCCGTTTTAAAAGTTATGAACGACCCTAAAGAAGCGGTACGCGGTGCGACAATCGTGACAACAGACACTTGGGCTTCTATGGGACAAGAAGATGAAAAAGAACAACGAATTAAAGATTTCAACGGGTTTATGGTGGATGGATTGATGATGTGCCTTGCCGATAAAAAAGCAAAACTTTTGCATTGTCTTCCTGCCTATCGCGGTCAAGAAGTAAGTGCAGAGTTACTTGAAAGCAATGCTGACATTGTGTTTAGTGAAGCTGAAAATCGCCTTCATGCACAAAAAGGGTTAATGGTTTGGTTAGATTCTAAAAGAGACTAAAACCATCCTTTTGAATCTTCCAAAATAGCTTTATTGCTTGTATTATAGGCTTTTATAATTGCAGTGATAAGTTGTGTTCCTTGATCGAAATATGTATCAGGGTTAACTTTTGCAGGATTTTTAAGTAGTTTTTTTTGTGCAAGAGAGATATAGGCTACTGCATATTTATTGATTGTAGAAAGT
Source organism: Sulfurimonas sp. (assembly GCA_026988235.1). GTDB lineage: Bacteria > Campylobacterota > Campylobacteria > Campylobacterales > Sulfurimonadaceae > Sulfurimonas. Next base: position 22,974 of record JALSLQ010000005.1, on the reverse strand, counting down.
TCACTGTTTATAGTTTTCGGTAATTTATTTGGATATTTTGCAGTGATTTGTAGCATACTATTTTGAAGTTTTTTATTAAATGTTTTTAACTGATAGAGTAAAGGCATTAAATTTTCCCTCTGCTCTTTTGTAATTTTTCCTTTTGCTGCAATACCCGCACCCATACCTCGTAATTGTCCTGTGTACTCTGTCATAGGAAGCATGTCTTCCATCATAGTAGAAGAGATTTCTTTTCCAAAAGGAGAAAGGTCTTTAGCAAATCTTTTTGATACGCTCTGTGCTAACATAAGTGTTTGGGCTATTTGCTCAGTATAGGCATCAAATATCTTTTTTGGGGGCATTTTAAAGGCTTTATGATTAAGTTTGATAAGTTTTTGAGAGATTGCAGTAGCTCGCGTATTGATAACTGGATCAGCCGCGAGTGGTAAAGCTTCCATATTTCCAATGGCACTTTTCATATCATCTCTGTTGCCAAAAACTAACAACATTGCTGCTGTATTGCCATTGAGATAAGAGTTTGTTAAACCTCTGGTCTTTTGTGTTGCCAATATAAGATTTTTAAGGCTTTCTATATATGTACTCGTATTAGCCTGTTGTTCGTTGCTAAAGAGAGATTTTGCCTGAATATTTACTAATAATAGTAAAGTCAATAAAAATAAACGCATCGTTACTTCCTGTTGATTTTTTTAAGAATGTGATAATGTTCTTTTGTTATTGTATCTAACTAACTTAATTAATACCTTATGCCGGTCATACTTCTTATCTTTTCTATCATAGGTTGTACCGTCTCTTGTGCTTTTGCTGCACCTAATTTTAAAATATCTCTGACTTCATCTTGATGAGTGGCATAATATTGTCTTTTTTCTCTATATGGTCGAAAATATTCCCAAATGACATCATGCAAGTAGAGTTTAAAATGCCCATGTCCTTCACCGCCTTTTTTATACCTTGCTTGGAGTTCTTTACATTCATTTTCATTTAAAAAGAGTTTTGCCATATTGTACACATTGCAACTTTCATACTCTTTTGGTGCTTCCATCGGTATATTTTCTGTAACGATTTTTTTAATTGTTTTGAGTTGTTTTTTCTCTTCTCCGAAAATATTGACGGTATTTTTGTAACTTTTTGACATTTTTTCTCCATCGGTTCCGGGAACTGTCGCAACATTTGCTTCTATTTTGTATTCTGGAAGTTTAAAAACTTCACCATATTCATTGTTGAACTTTATGGCAATATCACGGGCAATTTCAACATGTTGAATTTGATCTTTTCCAACAGGGACTATGTCGGGTGAATAAAGCAAAATATCGGCTGCCATTAAAACAGGGTAAGAAAAAAGGGAATGATTAGCGGCTATGCCCTTAGCCGTTTTGTCTTTATAACTATGAGCACGCTCTAAAAGCCCCATAGGTGTAAATGAAGAGAGTACCCAGTAAAGTTCTAAAATCTCTTTGACATCAGACTGCACCCAAAAAGTTGATTTTTGAGGGTCAATGCCCAGTGCTAAAAAATCTGTTGCAGATTGCATAGTAAGCTCTGCCAATCTTTTTCCGTCATGTAAACTTGTTTGTGCATGGTAATTCGCTATAAAAGCAAAAGTGTCATTCTCTTTTTGAGCATCTACCATTTGTTTGATGGAACCAAAATAGTTGCCTATGTGTAAATCACCTGAGGGCTGAATACCTGTTAAAACTCTCATTATAAAACTTCCTACTTTTTTAAGGCGTATTATACCCATCTCAGCTTTATTTTGTTATTATATCGTTAAATATAATTAAGCCTTATGGCTTTAAATTAAAGGATTTATAATGATAGTACAAATTCGTTCAAAAGAGATAACATTAACTGATGAGAAAAAAGTGCATATTGAACAGGGTATTGAAAAATTTAAAAAGTTTTCTTTAGATATTACAAGAGTAAACTGTATGCTCTCTCCTGAAAAAGGTGGTGTGCTCGTTGAATTTGAAATTCATGTTGCCCATACTGCTCCTATTATCATTAGTGAGCATCATCAAGATTTGGATGCCGCTATTGATGTTGCTGTTGATCGTGCAAACAAAGCACTTCGCCGTCTACATGATAAAGTGACTGACCATAAAGGTCCTTCTATTAAAGATCTTGAATCTGTTGATGTGTAAGGAATAGAATGAAAAAAATAGTATTATTTTTATTTTTGGCGATGGGATTAATGGCGGCGCAAAATAACTATTCTTTGCGATTTGCAGTCGGAAAACCAAGCTATTATTCACTTGGTGATATTTTAGCCAAGGGTGAGTTTGGAAATTATAGAAATGATTTACATGTATATAATATAGATGGTGGTTATTTACTCAAAAAAGATTTATTCGATTGGCCACTAGATATATATGCAAAAGGAGGGCTTTCTTATTATGATGAGCCTGCAGGTAAAAGCATTTATGGTGCAGATATCTACATTAAAGCATACTACAATATTGACTTTTACAAAAATCGAGTTCGCTTTGGTTTTGGTGAGGGTGTATCGTATAATAGTGGTATTTTAGAAGTAGAACGGGTTGATGCCCAAATACATAATGACAATACTTCACACTTTTTAAATTATTTGGACATTAGTTTAGATTTTGATTTAGGGAAGTTACTGAAAAACAAAGCACTCGATGAAACATATATAGGGTTTTTAATCAAACATCGTTCAGGAATTTTTGGAACTATCCATAATGTAAAACATGGTGGTTCAAATTATGAATCACTCTATATAGAAAAAAACTTCTAAGGATATTACATGTATGATTGGCTTTTATGGTTTCATGTGATTTCTTTCATCTCTTGGTTTGCGGTTTTATTTTATCTGCCAAGACTTTTTGTTTATCATGTTGAAAATATACAAAATGAAGGTTTTGTACAGGTTGTAAAAATTCAGGAAATGAAATTATTTAAGTATATAGGCGTTCCGTCTATGTGGGCGACACTCCTGAGTGGTGCAGGACTTATATACTTAGGGGGATGGATGAGCTCTCCATGGTTACATGTAAAGCTTTTATTTGTTCTTTTTTTAATTATAGATTTTTACTCTATGAATGTGTATAGAAAACAACTTTTAGAAGATAGATGCAGTAAAAGCGGAAAGTTTTTTAGAATGTATAATGAAGTGCCCACACTTTTAATGCTCGTTATTGTAGCAATGGTCATACTGAAGCCATTCTAAAGAAAATTAATGCTTTCTTGGAACCGGTACTTTAGTGCCGGCTGTTACAATACTCTTGCCACTCTCAGCCCGCACTAAAGTACGGGTTCCATGAGTTTCGGAACCGGTACTTCAGTGCCGGCTATTTTGCTTCTTCTTCCTCTTTCATTTTTTTAAAAAAATAAAAACTTAAAAGTGCCAATCCTAGACCTCCAATTATAAAAGTAAGTGCTAATGCCATCTATTTGTCCCCGCGTTTTTTTGCTTTAAAGAGTAGAGGCGTTCCCGTAAAATTAAAGGCTTCACGAAGCTTATTTGTAAGGTAGCGTCTGTAAGTAAAATGCAAACCCTTTGGTTTGTTCATAACAATGGCAATTTTTGGCGGTCGTGTTTCATACTGTGTTGCATAATAGATGCGAATTACCTGCCCATGCATACTTGGTAATGTATGACGACGAAGCGCACGCTCTAGGACTTCATTGAGTTGTGATGTTGTAATTCTTTGGGAATAATTTTCATTTATTTCTAATATCATATCGTGAAGTTTGTCCACTCTTTGATGACTTTTTGCAGAGAGGGTTATGATGGGAGCATAGGCTAAAAATTTAAACCGGTCGCGTACCTCTTGAATGATTTTATCATGCTCTTCTCTCTTGGCTATGTCCCATTTGTTTAGCACTATGATACAAGCAAGTCTATTTTGGTCAACAAGTCCTGCTATCTTTTCATCTAAATCTAAAAATGGCTCACTCCCATCCAGTACAACAAGTGCCATATTTGCATTTTCAAGCATCTCTTTGGTACGCATGAGGGCGAATTTTTCTATGCCTACTATTTTACCTCGACGACGAAGACCTGCGGTGTCAACAAAAGTAAGCTGTTTGTCTTTGTAGTCTATCGTCTCATCTATAGGGTCGATTGTTGTTCCTGCTACCGAACTGACGACTGAGCGTTCTTCGCCTAACAGGGCATTGAGTAGTGAGCTTTTCCCGACATTTGTACGACCGATAATAGCTATTTTTATGTGATTGATGTCATTTTCGTCAAACTCTTTAATGCGGTCGTTTTGTGCAAATATCGAGTCATCTTCTACCTCTTCTTCATCCCAGTAAATATAATCGTCATCCTCTTCATCTCCAGCGTATTGTGAGAAAAATTCTTCATCACTGAGTTCTTCTTTTTCTTCTTCAACGATTTGAACATCATTTTCATCATCTTCTTTGACAATGTCACTCTCGGGGAGTTTGTCATACATCCAATCGAGGAGCTCAACAGTATTTCTGTTATGTGCAACCGATATGCCAAAAATTGCATCTGTGCCAAACTCATAAAATTCCCAAAGTTTTTCTTTCATTTTGTCGTTGTCTATTTTGTTGACAACAAGCGCCATATCTTTGCCCATAGCTTGGAGTTCATAAAAGAGTTTTTTATCTTCTTCTTCTGGTAAGCCTTTTCCATCTACCATATAGAGAATGATGTCTGCTTTATAAGCGGCTTTAAGAGACATTTCTTTGATTTTGTCGAAGAGTTCACAGCCTTTGTCAAGTCCGCCTGTATCTAAAAGTTCAGCCTCTTTGTCAATTATAACGGCAGTTTTTCGTTTAACATCCCGTGTTGTTCCGGCAAGGTCAGAAGTAATTGCATCGCGTTTTTTGATTAAACGATTAAAGAGTGAGCTTTTTCCAACATTTGGACGACCGATAATTGCGATTTTTTTCATGAGTGAACCTTGTAAACTTGTAAAGAGTTATAAAATATTTTTGAAATTATAGCTAAATTACAAGTAAAAGGTTTATTAGTTACTTGGAAATTCTTTTTCTAAATTTTCTAAAGCTTGTTTTGATTGAAACTGTTGCCAAAGTGCATTGTCATTTTTGAAACTTGAATCCACTGTTTCTTTGTAGACTTTTTTTACTTCTTTATTGACATTTGCTTCGGGAACAGTGATAAGCATATAAATTGCACCTGATGGAGCATTCCACATGTCAACAGCTTTTGAATCTTTTAAATCTACTTTTGCTACTTGTTTTGTGACGGCTGTCGTTACTTTATCGACTGTTTCGGCTGAACCGTTTCCCGTAGCTCTTGTAAAACCTTCCATTTTGTCTTTGATTTTACTCTCAATTTGTTGTGCCAAATCAGAACGACCGTTCATAAGCGCTACACGCCGCATATGTGCAATACCTGCTGCACTTTTTTCTGCTACGCCAACACCTGCATAGTAATTAGGAACTTCCGGAATACATGTCCATCTAGGAGCCGCTACACCTTCTTGTTTACATGTAAAGGTTGGATTATAAATTTCTTGTTTCTTTGGCTCTACTTTTTTACTACTACACCCTGTTATGGCTACTGCAACCATTATTAGCAGAGCTATATTTTTAATTATTTTACGCATTGATATCACCTTGTGCTTAACTTTCGTATAGTATACTATCATAAATCTTTACCTATACTAAGGAAAACATTGAAACATTATTATTCATATGAAAATTTTAGAAACGATACATGTAAACTTATAGCTAATGTGAAAAGTTTTAAACCTGAAGCGATTGTTGGCATTGCAAGAGGTGGGTTAAGCCTGTCACATTCTATGGCAGAGGGGCTTGACATCAGGGATGTACAAAGTATAAGAACAGAGTTGTATGATGCTACATGTAAGCGTGAAGAGTTATCGCTTTTTGGAGAGTGTCGTTTAGAACATGTAAAAAGAGTTCTTGTTGTAGATGATATAGCCGACAGTGGTGAAACGCTTGCGTATATTATGCAATATTTACAAAAAACTTTTCCTGAAGTGCTGTTTAAATCTTCTACACTTTTTTACAAAAAAACATCAATATATGAACCAGATTTTTGGATAAATGAAGCAAATGAGTGGATAGAATTTTTTTGGGAGAAAGATTTCAACCCAGTGAGTTAAGTGGTTTTTGCGACTTTTCTGCCATGCTCAGCCCACCCTAAAGGATGGGTTCCGACATGTTTTGGGAATCGGTACTTTAGTGCCGACTGGTACGATTTCTTTGTAACTTTCAGCCCAGACTGAAGTCTGGGTTCCGGTATATTTATTTAGTGCAGTTTGTGTTGCTTGGTAAAATCTGTTTCGTAAATATACTCTGCTATATCTTGTAAAACATCTTTTTCAAAGGCAAGATTTGGCATGAGTCCATATTTGTCTATGGCGTCTTGCATGATGGAACGCTCTTCATTGGGTTTGTGTACCCATTCTGCCATCTGTTTTATAAAATCTTTTTTATCAGGAAATGCACTCAAATATCTTTTTCGTACCTCCATCATTGCAGGCGCTGAGACGGATTTTGTTTCAAAATGACAGGTAGTACAGTTGCCGTGAAATAACAGTGCACTGTTCTGTGACGCTTCTAAACTACTTGTAATAATGCAAATAAGCATAAGCAGATATTTCACACCTTATCCTCTTGACTTTTTTATCATCTCATAGGCTTGATTTATCTCCTGTGTTTTTGCTGTTGCTTCTTTTATATACGCTTCACTTTTGCCTTGTGATTTGATAATATCGGGATGGTATTGTCGTACGAGTTTTCTGTACGCTTTTTTGACTGTTGCTATGTCGTCATTTTTGTCGATACCTAAAATTTTATAGGCATCATCAAGCGTGGCTTGCGGATGTATATTTTTCATCATAGCTTCAAACTGGTCAAAAAGAGCATGGTATTTTTGTGGGTCAAAGGCAAATGCTTCGGCAATGGTGGCAAGAATGTTTTCTTCGCTTTGAGTCACTTCACCGTCTGCAAAAGCGAGTTGAATCAAAAAGCCCATAAACTGCTCTTGTTGGGCTTTATTTCGTTGCAATGCTCGGGCAAGTGCCTGTGCAATTTGCTCTGCATTGTCGAGATTGTCTTTCTCTTCATTAAAAATACGCTTTAAGTACTCTTTTGTTTTTTGCGGTTCTGGAAATACTTTTGCAATGTCATCAAACATAATGCCCACAAGCTGTGCTTCAAGGGCATCGACATGTCCGTCAGCTTTTGCTACTTTGGCAACAAGGGCTACAAAAAGACCTAAATCACTATTTTTTAGTGATTCGTATGAAACGGAAAAATCTTTAAAAGCTTCTTGCGAATACTCTGCCGTATATCTACCGTAACTTTTAAATATATAGTAAAAGACTGCGCCTAGAAGAGCCAAAAATATAATGTTTGACATAAAAATCCTTAATAATAATTATAATAATAGAGATTATACAGTGTGCAGGTAAATAATTAAAACAATTTTCCTATCTTTTTAAATCCAATCCAGTAGACAATAACACCAAGGATGCTGACACCGGCGAGATATGGCAGCATATCAACAAAAGAAGTACCACGATAAAAGAGGCTTTCGCTCCCCTCGATGTAGTAACGCAACGGTGAGATGAGTGAGAGTTTTTGAAAAAAAGGATGCATGGCATAAATAGGTGTCCATGCCCCGCTTAAAAATATAAGAGGCATAATGATAATAATGGAGAGTTGGGCGACCTGCATGACATTTTTAGAGACTGCTGCTACAAAAAGTCCTATGCCTGCAGTTGAAAAAGCATACAAAAAAGTGAGCAGTATAAAAATCCAAAAAGAGCCGTTCATAGGGGTGTTAAAAGTGCCAAAAGTAACAAAACCAAGTGTTAAAATAACCCCTGCAACGACAATAAAAACCTGTGAAAGACTTTTTGCTAAAATGATGATTTTTGGATCAACCGGCATAAGTAGCATAATATCCCAGGTACCTTCTTCTTTTTCTTTGACAAAAACAATAGCTGTGAGAATGATAGCCAGCATGGTAATAACCGAAAGCATCTCGGTCAACCCTATAAAAGAGTGATTGTCCGCATTTTGATTAAAAAGTTTATGCGATTTTATTGTGATGGGAATTGTAAGCTTTTCAAAATCAAGAATAATATTTTGCAAATAAGTGAGCGTGGTTAAACTTTGCGAGGCTGCTGTTGCATCGAGTAAAACATTGAGTGTTGTATTTTTTCCTTCTCTATAAAATTTTTCAAAATTTGAATCAAATATAATGCCGACAAGGACTTCTTTGTTAAAAATGGCAGCAGAGAGTGCTTTTTGTGATAAAAAAGCTTTGGGTGGGAGAAATTCTGGTTGATGCAAATGCGAAAGTATTTTTTGACTGATGCCGCCGCCACTGTTGTCTACATAGCCTACCACTACATTTCTCGGCTTAATCTGTATGCCACTGCCGGCGATATATACATCAACCGTAAAAGAGTATAGCACGACAAGCACCAACATAAAAGAGCGCATAAAACTGATAATCTCTTTGCTAAAGACGACAAAAAAAATCTTCATTATTTCATCTCCTTTTTAAGTAACTTCACCCCGATGGCAAAGAGTATAAAAATATATAAGCATAAAATGCCCAAGTAGAGCAGTATTTTTTGTGATGCCAGACCCTGACCTATGAGAAAGGTGTCATAAATTATGTGATTGTAATACATAACGGGAAAAATGTGCGCTTCAATCTTCGATGCGCCATCCATGGAAGAAATCGGCATAAGCATACCCGAATATAAAAATCCCGGAATGATAGTGATAATAAGCGTTAGAACAACAGCCACTATTTGTCTGCTTGTGATAATGGAGATGAGCATTCCTATGGAAATGCTAATGAGTATATAAAGTTCACTCGCGAACCAGTAGAGAAAAAAGCTTCCCCGAAAAGGGACATCAAATACATAAAGTGTCAGCAGTAAAAGGATGAAAATATTGACTGAATGGAGTAAAAAAGCAGGAAAAAGTTTTGCAAACAAAAACTCACCACGGCTCAGAGGTGAGGCATAAAAATTAAAAATAGTTCCCCTCTCTTTTTCTTTGACGATTAAAAGTGCTGCTAAAATTGCAGGAGCAATAAGTAAAACAAGACCGATAAGCCCTGGAACTATAGCATTTTCATCGCGCATAGCTTGATTAAAAAGATTACGATTGTCAATTTGTATGAGTCCTGTTTGTACAATTCCTAAGCTTTTTGCTATCTCTTGCACCGCTGAAATAATTGTCCCTTGAATATAAGCTTCAATAGTCGCCCCTCTTGTAGGAAAAGAGGTATCTACAAATACACCCACTTCACTTTTTTTCCCCTGTAAAAGATTTTTTTCAAAAGAAGCAGGAATGATGAGTATGGCATCCTCTTTTGCCTGTTTTATCATCCTCAGTGCTTCTTGTTCACTTACATGTAAACTCTTTGCATTAAAGTATTTTGTATGTTCAAATTTGGAGGCAAGTTGCAAAGAATATTTACTTTGGTCATAATCGAGTATAAGAATTCGGGCATGCGAAACATCGAGTTTAATGCCGTAGCCAAACAGAAGTAAAATCATACTTGGCATTAGGTAGACCATGACAATAAGGCGTGAACGAAAAAGTTCTTTAAACTCTTTGAGCATATAGGCTTTTATAATGTTTATTTTCATGACTCTGCCTTAAAATAAGCAAGAAATATATCTTCAAATGTTTTTGCATTCGGGTTGTTTTTATATAAATTTTCAACCGTATCGTCGGCAATCTTTTTCCCGCGTTTGAGTAAAACAACTTTGTCACAATACTCCGCCTCACTCATATAGTGCGTTGTGATGAGAATAGAAATTCCCCACTTCTCTTTGAGCTTATGTAAAATCTGCCAAAATTGGGCACGAGCGAGTGTATCAACACCTGAGGTCGGCTCATCCAAAAATAAAACAACCGGCTCATGCAAGAGAGCTGCAGCAATTGAAAAACGCTGATTTACGCCCAAAGGCAGTTCTTTTGGCAAATCATTCATATGCTTATCAAACCCCAACTCTTTTGCATAGGTATTTATGCGTTGCATGGCAGTTTGTAAAGGAATTTTATGCATATTGGCAAAATAGATCAAATTTTCTTTCACAGTCATATCGTTATAAAGGGCAAAGTGTTGGCTGACATAGCCTATTTTTCCTTTAAGGGTCATTCTGTCCTGTGCACTTTTGATGCTTTTGCCTAGGAGTTTCAGCTCTCCATCATCAATTTTATATAGACCCAAAAGCATTTTTATAAAAGTTGTTTTTCCTGCACCATTTGCGCCGAGCAGTCCAAGAATCTCACCGCGTTTGAGTGTCATATTTATATGATCATTGGCAACAAAAGAGCCAAAGTATTTGCTAATGCCTTTTGCCTGCATGACAATTTCGGGAATATTTTTTTCTGTTTGTCTTTGCTCTATCGTAACGGGTGCTAGGGTTTTGTTGTTTTTGAGTGCATTTATAAAGAAGAGTCCTTCGAGTGTTGGTTGTGTATGTTCTGCATTCAGATTTTCTAAGGAGTAGGTTCTTTTGTCAAAAGTAATGGCATTTTTTGTCGTATCTTGTGTAGCAATGTATGTATACGAAGCAATAGAATTCAAAAGTGCTCGGCTTGTTCCCTGCGCAATAATATTTCCCTCATCAAAAAGAAAAATTCTGTCCATTTTGGCTGCCTCTTGCATGTAGGCAGTACTGACGATAATAATAGTCCCTTCTTCTTTTCGTATGTTGTCTAAAATTTCCCAAAGTTCAAGTCGACTCAGTGGGTCAACTCCCGTTGTTGGTTCATCAAGAATCAAGAGTTTTGGACGGTGCAAGAGGGTGCAAATAAGAGAGAGCTTTTGCATCATTCCTCCGCTGAGGTTGCCTGCAAGTCTGTCGGTAAAATCACTAAGTCCTGACATATGCAAAAGTTTTTTTCTGTATGCGTAAAATTTTTCGTCTTTTGTAAGTCCCCGTAAATCTGCAAAAAATTCCAAATGTTCCATAACGCTGAGCGTGTCATAGAGTACAAGCCCAATTCCTTGGGGCATAAGTCCCATAATTGGTTTAATCGCTTCGGCTTCTTGTGGTGAATGGTAGCTGTGTCCACTGTAAAGAATTTCACCCTCAAATTGTATAACACCGGCAATGGCATGTATAAGGGAACTTTTTCCAGCACCGTCTGCACCGATAAAGCCTATAATCTCACCTTTGCTTACATGTAAAGATATATGAGAAACCGCTGCGAGCTTTTTATAAATAACACTGACATCGCGAATTTCTAAAGTAGTCATTTAGATGACCGGTATATCATTTAATGAAGCAGGCAAGCCTTTGCCATCAAGTGAAATAACACCGATAGCGGGGAGTCCAAGCTTGAAAAGCGGGTTTACATGTAAGGGCTTTACATGTACGGCATACACTCTTTGAATTCTATCGCTTCTCACGGCTACCTCTTTTGGTGTGAACTCAGCATTTGCGGCAATACTGACAACTTTAGCTTTTATAGCTTTGTTTGGATAGGCATCTAAAAAAATGACCGCTTTGTCCCCGAGTTTTATTTTTCCGTTATTGATAGTATCGACAAATACTTTTAAGTACAGTGTCTGTGGGTCGATAAGTGTACACACAACCATACCCGCTCCTAGAACTTCTCCTTTTTGTGCGATTCTCTCAAGCACATAGCCTTTTATAGGTGATTTTATGCTTAGTTTGTTTATTACAATTTGTACTACTTTGGCATTTGCTTGTAAGGCTTTGATTTTATTTTTACTTGCAGCAATCTTTGACTTGAGTGCTGAAATTTTTTTGTTTTGTGCTTTGGCGAGATTGTTATTGTTTTGCGAAATTTCTATTGCTTTGTCTGCTTGGAACAGTTTTGTTTGCATCACTTTGAGCTTATCTTTGTTTGTTGTCAATTTGAGTTTGGCATATTCTACTTTTTGTTGTGCTATGAGTTTTTGTTTGTAAAGTGTTTTTGCTCTTTTATAATCTTTTGTATTTTGTGCTACGAGTGCTTGCAAAGTATTTATACTGTTTTTCACTCCTTGTTTTTGCAGTTTTGTAACACTAACAGCTGTTTTTGTTTTTTTTATACTAATCAAGACTATTTGCTTTGTGAGTGTCAACTCTTCTTGCATTGCCTTGAGTGCATGCTTTGCAGCTTTTATGCCCTCTTGCAGTCCGTCAAGTTTTGCTTTGTATTCATCACTTTGGAGTTGTGCAAGGGTATCTCCTTTGTGTATAGGCTGACCGTCTTTAGCCGTAATATTGACAACACGCCCCGGATACTTTGTATTGAGCGCTATTAAATCACCGTCCATTTTTCCGCTGGCTGCGATGAGGTTGGCAGGCAGTTCTTTTGGATTGAGTTTTTTGTATATCATGAGTGATGCTACAACAAGTAAAATACTCATCAGCACATACATGCCATATTTTTTAATCATTTTGTTCATCCTTGTTGAGTGTATTTAAAAAGGTGTTGTTGTCAACTTCTAAGAGTATTTTTGCATAAGAGAAATACATTTGTGCTTTTGTATTGATGAGTTTTGCCCGTGCTAGAGCAGAGGCGCTGATAGCACGACTTAAAGTATCGGCATCGCTGATTTGGTTTTCAAATTCTCCCTGAATGAGTTTTTCATAGGACTCGGCTGCTTTGACTTCGGATTGTGCTGCTGTAAGTTGCTCTTTATAAGAAGAAAAAGTAAGGTAGTCCTGATATATTTGAGAGCTTATTTGTTCTTTATATGAGGCAAGCATAAACTCACTTGCGAGTTTTGCTTCTTGTGCTGCTTGGACTTCATTTTTTGTTTCAAAGCCGTTAAAAATGTTGTAATTGAGCATAAATCCAAGCGCACTTTTGTTTTTGTTTGTGTAACCATCACCGTTGAGCCTTGGCGTATCACCGGTGTATGCTGCCCGTGCAAAAATCGCAACATTTGGGTAATACTGACTTTTAGCAAGCTTTATTTTATTTGCCTGTTCTTTGACAAGCATGCGTAACATCTTTAAATCAGGACGCTTTTCAAGTGCTTGTTTTTGCAGTATGTCAAAATTAAAGCTAGTTGTATTTGGTAGTTTGGAAATATTATTTATTGGGTGATGACTTAAAAAAGAGAGCTCTCTTAAAGCGGTTTTGTATTGGTTTTTTGTGCTGATAAGCTGTGCTTCTATGCTATGAAGAGAAGATGCAATTCTGTAAAGCTCAGCAGGAGCAATCATACCGAGTTTATAAAATGCTTGTGCTTTTTTGTAACTTTTTTTGCTTGCGTTAAAAGCAACATTTTGGGAGTTTTTAAGCTGTTTTAAACTCAGTGCAGCAGCATAAACTTGGACAATTCCCAAATACAAATTACGCTTGATATCAAGCGTTTTTAACTTTGCTTTGCGGGCTTCTAGTTGTGTGATATTCATTTGTGACTCTATGGCAAAACCGCTAAAAAGAGGGTATGAAAGTGTTAGCGCTCCGCTGTATTGGTTTTGTGGTTGCATTTGAAAGGCACCGCCAAGCCCGGGTATAGCAATAGGCAGATGAAAATCAACCGTTGGTTTATCCTTTAAATAAAGTCCGTTATATGATAAATCCAAGGAAGGATAGTATGCTTTAGCTTTGGAAGCGTCATACAATTTTGCATAACTTTTTGCACTGCTTTGTGCTGCTTTAACAGTAGGATTGTTCTGTGCATATGTTACTGCTTCTTGGAGTGTAACGGCATAACTCACATTTGCTAAACAGAGAGAAAATAGAGAATAAATAAAGTTCTTTTTCATTTTTTACTCCAAACAAAATAAGATGATTGTACCGAGAAAGAACTTAAGTGGTTATAATTGCATTTATGAATAGAATTAAAAATTTAAACAAAGGCGTGCAGTATATGCTTATTGCAAGCTTTACCTTTGCCATTATGGGTGCTTTTGCCAAACTTGCAAGTCAAAATATGAGTTCACTTGAAGTCGTATTTTTTAGAAACATAGCCGGCGTTATTATAGTAGGATTAGCGGTTTTAAAGCGTCCTATGCAGCATCAGGGAGGAAAACCTTTTTTACTCTTTTTTCGTGGATTTATGGGCTTTGTGGCACTGCTGGCTTTTTTTTATAATATAGCGCATATTTCATTGGGTGATGCGATGACTTACTCAAAAACATCACCGATTTTTACGGCAATTTTTGCTTGGCTTTTTTTAAGTGAAAAGCTCTCATATAAAGGTTGGATAGCAATTTTTATAGGTTTTGTCGGCATCATCTTTATAACGCAGCCGAGTGGTGTAGGTTTTTCAAAGTATGATTTGCTTGGTATATTTAGTGGGGTGGGTGCGGCACTTGCTTATACATCTGTGCGAGAATTGAAAACTTATTATGATACGAGAGCTATAGTGCTTTCATTTATGCTTACAGGAACAATCGGGCCGGTGATACTTTTTTTAATCTCCCCTTATGTTCATTTTCCAGAATTTGATTTTATGTTTGCAAAGTTTGTGATGCCTCAGGGTATTGTTTGGTTTTATGTTATAGCCATGGGGGTTTTTGCAACACTTTCTCAGGTACTGATGACAAAAGCGTATGGAGAGACAAAAGCAGGTATTGTCGGTGCGGTGAGTTATACAAATATACTTTTTTCCATTATAGTCGGGCTTTTTTTAGGGGATGCTTTTCCATCGATACTAACGACTTTTGGTATTATACTCATTGTCTTTGCGGGCATGATGGTTGCGCGTGATAAGTAGGGGTTAAAAAGAAAAAGGTATAATACATTTGCCACTAGCATAAGCTAGGGCAAAATAACCCATAACAAGGAGGAACTTTATGAAAAAGTTTCGCCTATAAGCTCAACTTTGTAATTTGGCGATTCAAAGTTAGCTTTAAAGTTAAGAGACTTTAGCCTCCTAACTTGTTGTGGGTATTATACAATAAAATATACAAATTAGGTAAGAAAAATGAAACTTTTAGCAGGTCCTTGTGTTATTGAGAGTGAAGAAAATATTTTTAAAATAGCAAAAAACTTAGAAAAATATCAAAATGACGAACAGATAGATTTTTACTTTAAAGCAAGTTTTGACAAAGCAAACCGAACTTCTTTAGACTCTTTTCGTGGTCTTGGTATGCAAGAGGGTTTACGAATTTTACAAAAAGTCAAAGATGATTTTGGCTATAAAATAGTGACGGATGTACATGAAAGTGTGCAAGTGGCTCCTGTGGCAGAAGTTGTCGATATGCTTCAAATTCCGGCATTTTTATGCCGTCAAACTGATTTGCTTGTCGCCTGTGCAAAAACAGACAGAGAAGTGAACATCAAAAAAGGGCAGTTTATCAATCCTCCTGATATGCGCTACTCGGTTATGAAAGTATTAAAAACACGGCTAGCTCAACAAGCGTCAGGGCAAGCGACTGTTAAAACAGGAGTCGACGGTTGCGATGTGGTAAATTATGAAAATGCAAAAAAACATGGTGTTTACTTGACGGAGAGAGGGAGTTCTTTTGGATATGGTAATATTGTGGTTGATATGCGTTCTTTAGTCATTATGAAAGAGTTCGCACCGGTGATTTTTGATGCTACTCATTCTGTACAGATGCCCGGTGCGCTTGGCGGAAAAACAGGCGGAGACAGTTCTATGGTGCCATACCTTGCAAGTGCGGCAGCAGCCGTCGGAGTGGACGGATTTTTCTTTGAAACACATTTTGACCCAAGTATCGCTTTAAGTGATGGTCCAAATATGGTAAAATTAGATGAACTGAGTAGTTTAATAGAGAAAATAAAAAGAATCAGGGAGATTTGATATGCTTACACTTCATATAGAGGACAAAGGGTTTGAAGATATTTTTGTAAATAAATTTCATTCAGATATGAAAAATTTTATAGAATATGTTAAAGTGACTTTTTCCGGACAAAATATGAATGAAGAAAATTTATCGCACCTTGAACCATTGCTAGAAGAAGCTGAAAAGTCAGGTCTTTGCGATAAAACGCACGAAGAGATATGGGATAATTTATTTAAGAAATATGATGTCTCTTA
The DNA here is from genome assembly GCA_026988235.1 of Sulfurimonas sp. Classification (GTDB taxonomy): domain Bacteria; phylum Campylobacterota; class Campylobacteria; order Campylobacterales; family Sulfurimonadaceae; genus Sulfurimonas. The sequence continues at coordinate 7,034 of JALSLQ010000005.1, read as the reverse complement.
AATATTATAAAAAAGCACTTGAAGATATAGAAGAAATCTTTATCTATATTTTTCAAGATAAACCTGATACGGCAAAGCAATACATAAAAAATTTGAGAAAAAGAATAGAAATCTTACACTTTTTTCCAAACCTTGGTCAGGATTGTAAGACTAAAATGATTAATAAAAAATGTAAAGTTTTGGCTTTAGATAATTTTTTAATTTTTTATAAAGTGAATGGGGATGTGGTCACTATACAAAGAGTGCTAAATCAAAAACAAAATTATAAAGGATCAATATGAATGTTATTGAAGGTAAATTAAAAGTAGTAAACGGCAAAAAAATTGCTATAGTCAGTACAAGATGGAACCATTTTATAGTAGATAGATTAGTAGAAGGTGCAAAAGATGCGTTTGATCGTCACGGAGGAAATGAAGCTGATTTGACACATGTTTTAGTGCCGGGAGCATTTGAGTTGCCTATGGTTGTTGATCAATTACTAGCGAGTAAAAAATATGATGCAATTTGTGCTTTGGGAGCTGTGATTCGTGGTGCAACACCGCATTTTGACTATGTTGCGGCTGAAGCGACAAAAGGGATTGCAGGTATGAGTTTGAAATACCAAAAACCAGTTTCATTCGGTCTTTTGACAACAGATACCATTGAGCAGGCAATTGAGAGAGCAGGCACAAAAGCAGGCAACAAAGGCTTTGAAGCAATGACGGTTGTGATTGAAATGTTAGACTTGTACGAGGTACTGTAATATGGCTACTCGTCAACAAGCAAGAATGGCAGTAGTAAGTTTACTATATGCGTATGATTTAGGAAATGGAAACACTACAGAACACTCTGCTGAAATTCTTGAAGAGAAAAAGATTCGTAATAAACAAAAAGATTTTGCATTAACACTTTATGAAGGTGTTATGGAACACCTAGAGCCTATAGATAGTGCAATTAGCACACATCTTAAAGATTGGGATTTTGAACGACTTGGTGCGATTGAGCGAGCTACACTGCGTTTAGCAGCCTATGAAATACTCTTTAGTGAGCTTGATTCTGCTGTAATTATTAATGAAGCAGTGGAAATTACAAAGGCATTTGGAACAGAACAATCTCCTAAATTTATAAATGGCGTTTTGGATGCAATTAGTAAGGATAAATAACTAAAAAAGGTTTTCTTTGAGCAAAAAAATATTGAGTTTGGATTTAGGTATAACCTCCATCGGTTATAGTGTTTTGGATGAGATGCAAAATGATAGGTATAGACTTCTTGATTATGGCGTTAGTATGTTTGATAAGGCTACAGATAAAGATGGAAACTCTAAAAAACTTCTCCATAGCATAAATAGTTCTACTGCAAATCTTTATGCTTTACGAAAAAAAAGAAAACAGAACTTAGCCTCACTTTTTGAAGCCTTTGGGCTTGGTGAAAAAACAACACTCTTGCAACAAGAAAAAAATAATCTTTATAAAAACAAGTGGCAATTAAGAGCAAAAAAAGCTTTTGAAGAAAAGTTAGAGGTAGGTGAACTTTTTACTATTTTTTATGCTTTAGCAAAACATAGAGGGTATAAATCTTTAGAGAGTGGAGATTTGCTTGAGGAACTGTGCGAAAAGCTTGGCATAGAAGTGCAAAGTGCTAGTAAACAGAAAAAAGATGATGATGAAAAAGGGAAAATTAAAAAAGCTTTAAAAACCATCGAAAATTTTCGAGTAGAAAATCCTGAAAAAACAGTTGCACAAATTATTTACGAAGCCGAAATAAAAAAAGAAAATCCTACATTTAGAAATCACGATAATTATAACTATATGATACGCCGCGAATATATAAATGACGAAATAGGTAAAATTATTAAAATGCAAGAAAATTTTGGTTTTTTTGAATGCTCTTTTGATGTTGATTTATTCATAACAAAACTCATTGCTACTATAGACGACCAAAAAGATTCAACAAATGACTTAAACTTTTTTGGTAATTGCCAATATTATGATGATGAAAAAGCAGCGCATCAATACTCGTTACTTAGTGATATATTTAAAATGTATGAGAGTGTCGCAAACATTACTTTCAATGCGAAACCAGTTGTAAAAATAACAAAAGAACAAATACAGTTGATAACTGATGATTTTTTTAAAAAAATTGTTAAAGGCAAGAATGTCACTGAAATAAAATATAAAGATATTAGAAAGATTTTACAGCTAAGTGATGATATGAAAATATTTAACAAAGAAGATAGTCGTATAATAAAAGGCAAAAAATCAGATAATACAATCATTAAGTTTCATTTTCTCAACAATCTCTCAAAAATAAATAATAATTTTATAACAAAAGCTCTTGAACAAGAAAACAAGTATGAGATACTCAAAGAGATTTTTGATGTTTTAGCGTATGAAAAAGCACCGCATACTATTTTTGAAAATCTTAAAAACAAGATAGAAGATGAACAAACAATCATAGATTTAATTCGCTATAAAAGTGGCAATAGCATGAATATTTCTCATTATGCAATGATGCAATTTATTCCTTATTTTGAAGAGGGATTTACAACGGATGCAATCAAAGAAAAATTAGGACTTGATAGACAAGAAGATTATTCAAAATTTAAAAAAGGGATAAAATATTTACATGTAAACAATTTTGAAAAAGATGATAAATTGGAGATAAATAATCACCCTGTTAAGTCTGTTGTGAGTGCGACTATGAGAGTTGTAAAACATCTGCATGCTACGCATGGTGCTTTTGATGAGATACGGGTTGAGAGTACGAGAGAGTTGAGCCAAAATGAAGAGACAAAAAAAGAGATAGAAAAAGCCAATAAAGCTTTGCAAAAAGAGATAGATACTATTGTAAACAACAAAGAATATCAGGAAATAGCGAAAAGTTATGGTAAAAATCTTAAAAAATATGCTCGTAAAATTTTGATGTATCTTGCACAAGAAGGGCGAGATATATATAGTGGCAAGGGCATTGAAATAGCCGATATATTTACAAATAGCGTTGATTTAGACCATATCGTACCAAAAAGTTTAGGTGGCTTGAGTGTAAAACATAACCTCGTTTTAGCACATAGAAATACAAATGTACAAAAATCCAACCAACTTCCTTTGAATTTTGTAGCAGATAAACAAGCTTTTATAAACAGAGTTGAGTACCTCTTTAGTGAACATAAAATCAATTGGAAAAAAAGAAAAAATTTGCTCGCTACAAATCTTGATGAAACATTTCAAGATATATTTGAATCGAAAAGCCTGCGAGCTACTAGCTACATAGAAGCACTTACTGCACAAATGCTAAAGCGTTATTATCCATTTGCAAATGAGAAAAAAAGAGTTGATGGAAGTGCTGTACGACACATACAAGGTCGTGCTACTTCAAACATAAGAAAACTGTTACATGTAAAAATAAAAGTAAGAGATACAAACATTCATCATGCAATTGACGCCATTTTGATAGGGTTGACAAATCAGTCGTGGCTCCAAAAACTCTCAAATACTTTTAGAGAAAATATGGGTATTATTGATGATGAGGCAAGGGCAAAGATAAAAAAAGAGATACCATTAATAGAAGGAATAGAGCCCCAAGAACTTATAGAAATGATAGAAGATAGATACAATGTATTTGGAGAGGAAAGTGTTTTTTATAAAGATATTTGGGGTAAAACTAAGGTTATAAATTTCTGGATTTCTAAAAAGCCTATGGTCTCTAAGATACACAAAGATACTATTTATGCAAAAAAACCAAATGGATTTTATACGGTAAGAGAGAGCATTATAAACAAGTTTGGAGGTTTAAAAATAACACCTAAAACAAGCTCCGAGGAATTTATTAAAATATTTAAAAAAAATATTTTGCATAAGATGTACCTTTATAAAACCAATCCAAAAGATACAATGTGTCAAATAATACAAAAACGAGGTGAAGCAATAGCTACCTTGTTAGACTCTTTTACTGACTTTGATAGTAAAAATAAAGAGCAAATGAGTGAAGCAAAGATGGCACTTGATAGCCTCATTCATAGTGATTTAGTAGATAATAATGGTAATATTGTACGAAAAGTAAAATTTTATCAGACAAACTTAACGGGTTTTGATGTACGAGGTGGCTTAGCTACAAAAGAGAAAACTTTTATAGGGTTTCAGTCTTGGTTAGAAAATGAAAAGCTTCATTATAAACGAATAGATGTTGCTAATTTTAAGAAAATAAAAAAACAAAATGATGGGAATTTTCAGGTTTTTAAGAATGATATAGTCTTTTTTGTTTATCCTAATGGAAGCTTTCGTGGCGGGAAAATTGTTAGCTTTTTGGAAGAAAATAAAACTGGAGCATTCCAAAACTCTAAATTTCCAATGAGTTTAAAATATCAACCAGAAATATTTTGTGAACTAAATAAAGAAAAAAAGCATGTAAAAACAAAGCCAAGATCTATTGGAAAATCTACCGGCATAATCAAACTAAACTTAGATATAATAGGTAATATAAAATCATACACTTGCATAGGAAAAATAGAGAGTGAAATACTTGATTTTATTAAGGCATCTGTAAATGGCTAATATTTATGATGGAATGACAATGTATCAGCAAAAAGCACTTAAAGAGAGACTCAAAATTGAGTGGACTTATACCTCAAATGCACTAGAAGGAAATACAGTCTCTTTAGGAGATACTGCATTTATAGTCGAAGAGGGTTTAACTGTTTCTGGCATAAGTTTAAAAGAACATGAAGAGGTAGTGGGTCATGCTCGTGCAGTTGATATTATTTATGAACTCTTAAAAAAAGATGAACTTAATGAAGAGGATTTATTTAAACTACATAAAGCTGTTCAAACAAGCTTAGTTGTTGATATAGATTGCCCACTTGGTGCCTATAAAGTGGAAGTAAATGGTAGATATGTAAACATCAATGGAAAACAAGAACATAAATATTATCCACACCCAAAAGAGATGAAACATCTTATGAGGTTATGGTTTGGCGAATTTAGAGATATATCAAGACAAAATCTATCTTTAAAACAGAGTATAAAAAAATATGCTCGTTGTCATGTCAGCTTCACTGCCATCCATCCATTTTTTGATGGAAATGGTCGTTTAGCTCGTTTGTTGGCAAATATTTTTATGTTAAAAAATGGTTATTTACCTCTTCTTGTAAGCAATAAAAACAGACAAAAATATATAGAACTTCTTTCATCCTATAATTTTGCATCTTCTGAATTGAATAGCAATTCACAATCTCTTATAGAAGAAAATGCAGAGTTTGACAAACTATATGCGTTTTTTTTACAAGAGTATGAAAACTCTCAAGCACTCCTAGAAGAGATAAAAAGATAGTTTTATGAGTGGTAAAGTAGTTCATCTCACAAAGCCATGTAAAATAAAAGTAAAAAACTCTAATCTTATTTTATTTTTTTATGAAGATGAACAAGAGGTAAAAGTAACTATAAAAGATATTGATTTTTTACTTTTTGATAATGCACAGTTTAGCATAACAGGGAAAAGTATAGAGCTTTTAGCAAAAAACAGTGTAGCTACGCTTTTTATAGATGATTCATTTCATCCTAGTTCTATGCTTACCCCTTTTCACTCTCATTCGACGCTCAGCGAAATAGCACATGTTCAAATCCAAATCACTCAAAATTTTAAGGATATAATGTGGCAAAAAATTATAAAATCAAAAATATTCAATCAAGCTGAGGTTTTACAATTTTTTAATCGAAATGGTTGCAGTCAACTTTTAGAACTTTCAAAAAATGTACAACTTTATGATAAAAATGCAGATGAAGCACAAGCTGCACGGCTTTACTGGAAAGAGTTGTTTAATATGCACACTTTTAGACGAGAACAAGGAAGTGAGGATATTATAAACTCTATGCTCAATTATTCTTATGCTATTTTAAGAGCGAGTATTGCTAGAAATGTCGTAGTGGTTGGCTTATTGCCTGTATTTGGAATCTGGCATAAAAATAGATACAACTCTTTTAATCTCGTAGATGACCTCATAGAACCTTTTCGTCCATTTTGCGATTTACATGTAAAACTGCTTCTCAATTCAAAGTACATAAATGCTAACAATTTTAGCGTAAATATTAAGCGAGACTTAGTAAATATACTTCTTTTTGAATGTGCCAATATAAATGGTGGTAAATCAACACTAGCGAGTGCTATGGAGCTATTGGTAAGAGAATATAAAAAATGCGTCATGAGTAATTCTGCTGAGGAGATGTTCTTTCCAACTATAAACTTTGAGTATTTACAAAATGAGTTCCTTTAAAATTATGTGGCATATGATAATGTTTGATTTACCGACAAAACGAAAAAAAGATAAAAGAAGATACCATTGGTTTCATGATGAGCTTGCGCGTGAGGGCTATGTGATGATACAGTACTCTGTATATGCAAAAGTTTTCAGCTCTCCAGAATCAGCAGGATATGGCAAAAAACGGATGGTAGATTTTGTAGAAAAAAATGTAAAACATGGAAATATTAGAATGCTTATGTTTACAGATAAACAATTTGCAAATATGAAAGTGATTATAGGCGAACAAGCCGAGGAAGAGAAAAATGAACCAAAACAATTACTTCTTTTTTAAAAGGGAAACAGCCGAAGCTATTTCCTAAAGTCATCTATAAGAAAATCTCATAGACTTAGTTTAATACCCCTATTAAACGACAATGCCATACAACATTGATGAAAACATTATAGCGAATATGTGTAAAAATAGCAACAAGAGACAAATCTTCTATTATTTATCGTTTTAATACCCCTATAAACGACAATGCGATACAATCAAACACGCGTAATGGTAGCAGCGATGCGAGTTTTAATACCCCTATAAACGACAATGCGATACAATAGAAGACTATGGCTATGTCTTAGATGGCACTGTTTTAATACCCCTATAAACGACAATGCGATACAATCCGGCACAAAAACCCAAAATTTAAATCTGAAGTGCAATTTTTGAATTTATAAATCATATCAATTTTATCCTTAAGCAGCCATTTTTGAACCAAAGAAAACTTCATTGGGAGTTTTCCAGTTGAGAGATTTTCTAGGTCT
>JALSLQ010000004.1 GCA_026988235.1 Sulfurimonas sp. | reverse complement strand
TCTAGGTGGCTATAGAGAGAGGGAAACGCCTGGTCCCATTCCGAACCCAGAAGCTAAGCCTCTCATCGCTGATAATACTGCAGGTTTCACTTGTGGGAATGTAGGTCGCTGCCTAGTTGATCAGATTCTTATTTTATTTCCCATTTATTTTGCAATCATATATTATCTTTACATGTAACAACTCTAATATTATTTATAGTGTTATTGCTATATAATTATAAAAAAATGGAATGAGAATGATTTTAATAGATGAGTGGAAAGATTTTTTAAATGATGCAATTTATGAAGAATATTTTATGAAGTTGATAAAAAAAATATTATTAGAATATCAATCAAAAACTATATTTCCTAATTATGAAAATATATTTAGAGCTTTTAAATTAGTAAAACCTTCTGAAGTAAAAGTTGTAATTATAGGTCAAGACCCTTATCATGGTCCAAACCAAGCTACCGGACTTGCATTTTCTGTTTGTCCAAAATGTAGTATTCCTCCTTCATTAAAAAATATATATACAGAGTTAGTTGATGATATAGGCTGTAAATATCCCAAAAACGGAGATGTGACGCAATGGGCAAAAGAAGGAGTCTTACTTATAAATGCTGTTTTAACGGTTGAACAGGGCAGAGCAAATTCTCATAAGGACTTAGGCTGGCAAAGGTTTACCGATGCCGTTATTAAAAAACTTTCTGCAGAAAAAGAAAATCTTATATTTATACTATGGGGTGGACCGTCTCAAAAAAAAGAGTTACTGATTGATACAACAAAGCATTTGGTTATTAAATCCCCGCATCCTTCTCCACTCTCGGCATACAGAGGGTTTTTTCATTCAAAACCTTTTTCTAGATCAAATGAGTATCTAATTAGACATAAGAAAAAGCCTGTTGAGTGGTGTCTCAGTGCAGAACAAACTTTGCTATGACAGGAAGGTGGTCTGAATAGCCTTTGCCTTTATGGCGTCTTAATCTACTTCTTGTCGTTTGCCATCGGTAAATTGATTTTCTTTTAAACAAGTAAGGCTTTTCAAAGGCAGTTATACTGTGAAGTTTATAATCTATACCTTTTTTATTAAGAAGTGCCGCTGTAACTAAAATACTATCCATTGCTTCTTTTTTGCCTCTATAAATATAGCTGTATCTTTTTTCCATTTCAGTGTCATACCATAAATTATAAAAATCATCGGACGCTACTTTGATATTTTGTGGCTTATCCTGATATTTTATTGTGCCAAGTATATGATTGATACCTGTTATACCGTCTGTATCATTATGTCTTCTTTTTCTTTTAAAAATTTTATATTCTTCATAATCGGAGTTAAAATCACCAAGTGCAATAATATTTTTGTTTCTTCCTAGCTCTTGAATTCTTTTTCTAAGTTTTTTTGCAGAAACTATGCGCATACTCTCAGGTCCAGCTTTTGATTTCCAATGATTGACAAGAATATACAAATCTTCATTATCTATTCTAAATTTTGCTTCTAGTATATTTCTATATCTGTAAGAGAATTTTACAGCGATTTCATGAGTGTATATAAAAGGGATTTTACTAAGTATTGCTACCTTTATAGTTGTTTTTTTGAGATTTGCTATTTTATAGTATTGATAATAGACACCATTTCTTTTAAGGGTATAGCGTAAATCTTTGAGTGCTTGAAGAGATTCTATCTCTTGGAGTCCAATGATGTCTGCATCAATGTCTTTTATAACTTTAGCGATATTTTTTAGTTTTTTCTTATAGTTTACATCATTCCAGTTTGATTTTGTATAGGGAATGTATTCTTTGTACTCATGTCCACTATGCTGTAAATCAAAAAGGTTTTCGACATTATATGTTGCTATTTTCAAAGTTTTTTCTCCATACACTAATGAAATGATTAAAACAAGTAAAAAGAGTATTTTCACTTAGTGATACCATTAAGTCTTAATAATTGACTGGTATCTGCATCTCTACCCATCAATTCATGAAAAAGTTCTTGCATACTTTGCGAGCCACCGCGATGTAAGATAAGGTTTTGATACTGTTTAGCTGTTTTTGAATCAAATATTTTCTCATCTATGACGCTATAAAATGCATCTGCACTTAATACTTCAGCCCATTTATAACTGTAATATCCTGCGGCATATCCTCCTGAGAATATATGTGCAAAACCATTTTGAAATTTATTGTATTTTGGTGGCTTAATGAGTGCTGTCTTTTCTCTTATAGCGTCAAGTAGATTTTGTACTGCTTCTGACTGACAGAGTTTCATGTGCAGTTGAAAATCAAAGAGAGAAAATTCTAATTGTCTCAACATTCCCATAGCGGATAAAAAGTTTTTACTGCGTACGAGTTTGTTTATCATTGTGTCGGGAATTATTTCATTAGTTTTATAATGTTTTGCGAACATTTTGAGCACTTGTGGTTCATAGGCAAAATTTTCTAAAAACTGCGAAGGAAATTCAACAGCATCCCATTCTACACCATTGACACCACTCACCTCATTTTCGTTCACTTCACTCAAAATATGATGCAGGGTATGTCCTGTTTCATGAAAGAGTGTGACAACATCATCATGACGTAAAAGAGACGGATTCATGTCAGAAGATGGTGGGAAATTACATACTATAAAGGCAGAGGCTAATTGTTCTTTTTCTTTTTCATCAGTGCAGTGTGTTTGCCAGTTATGCATCCATGCGCCGCCGCGTTTTGATTCTCTTGCTTCTAGGTCAAGATAGATTCTTGCTCTAAGTATATTATTTTCATATACATCATAAGCGTAAGCTTTTTCATGCCATAATTTTTCATCTACTTGCTTACATGTAACATTAAAAAGTTTGTTTAAAAAAGTGAACATTCCCTCTACAACATTTTTTTGTGCAAAATAGGGGCGATATTCTTCTTCATCTATATCATATTGGGCTTTTTTTAGTATTTCAGCATAGTAAGAAGTATCATGACTTTCGAGTTTATATGGGGCAATATTTTGCAGTTCGTTTAGCTCATTTTTTGCCTGTGAAATTGAGTTGTCAAGCAGATTTTCTAAAAAATTTAAGACACTTTTTTCGTCTTTTGCCATTTTTGTGGCAAGAGAGAACTCAGCATAGTTTTTAAATCCCAGGAGTTGGCTCATTTCATTTCTCAAGGCTAAAATCTCATCAATTATTTTTGCGTTTTGAGGGGCGCGTGATACATAAGCACGGTATAACTCTTCTCTTATTTCTCTATTTTTCCCATAGGTCATATAAGCAATATAAGAAGGCATTTGCAGGGTAAATCTGTATTTGATGACACCATTGTCGTCAAATTTTGCATTGTCTATTTCGCTTTGAGGCAAACCTTCTATATCTGCTTCATTTGTGATGATGTATTCATATGTATTGGTCGCATCAAGCAGGTTTTGAGAAAAATTATTGGTAAGTTCGCTTTTTTTGATGTTAATTTCTTGAAGTCTTTGTTTGGTGCTCTCATCAAGATGCGCACCGCTTAATTCAAAGTTTAAAATATTTAATTTGAGAACTCTTGTTTGTTCACTGTTAAGTGCTTTTTTCTCATTTGCTAAAATCTTTTTATAGGCATTGTAAATATTTATGTTTTGAGAAAGTCGCGTTGAATATTCTGTGATTAATGGAAGAGATTCTGTATAAACTTTTTGTGTTTTTTCGGAATTGTTGACGGCATTAAGATGTGATAAAGGGGTGAAAAATTCTTCTAAATATTCGTCTATCATCTCCAAAGGTTTTACAAAGTTTACATAGCTTTTTTCTTGTTGTGAAAGAAGTGCTTCTATTCTTTGATTATTCGTTGCTAAATGTGTTTTTAGGTTTGAGATGAAATTATCTAAATCACACTCAAATGGTAAAAATTTTGTCATATATATTTTCCTTTAGTCTTGTGTATCTTTTTTTTGTCGCAAAGCGCCGTATTTATTTATGAGAATATTATCATACTTATTTGCATCTTTTATTAACTTTTCTATTGCAATTTTACCCTCTTCTTTTGTCAGGGAAGAATCTATAACCAGATAGGAGAGATAAACACTATTTTCATTGATAGAAAATTGTAAATAGGAGAGTTTGTTATTTTCTTCAAGTAAAAAATCATACATTCTTTCTATATTATCTTTTGGAATTGCACAGAGTTTTGCATCCCCAATGACTATACCGTTTTCATAATAGTTAATATTTATTCTCGAAGTTCCTTCATCAATTCTCCATGAAGATTGGCTTCTTCTTGACAAGGTGACATTAATTTCTAAGGCTTGAAGAATCTCTTCTATAAGTTTTGTTGGTCCTATAGGTGTATAGCCTTTTCTTCTGAGTCTGGCAATTTCGAGCTCTGCACCGCATTTGGGGCAATAGTCGTTTTTTATATCTTTTTCTTGAATTAAATTTTTGCATGAAGGACATTTTATAATGTTCTCAACGCCGAGTTTTTTAAAAGCCTCAAGCGCATCTTTGAGATAATGAACGGGTAGAGCAAAACCTAGGTTATTTGCATTTTGAATGATGAAAGTATTTACTCCTGTAACCTCTCCCCTGTCATTTAAAAGAGGTCCTCCACTGTTTCCAGGGTTGATTGCAGCATCAATTTGAATGTATTCCAAATCTCCCATCAGTCTGCTAGCACGAGAAACAATGCCTTCTGTTGCTGTGTAATTAAGACCATATGGATGTCCTATCGCTATAGTTGCATCTCCATTTTCTACATTATTTTTGGCAAACTTGAGTGGGTTTTTTGGTTTTTTGAAGTCATATTTTATAAAAGCCAAATCATAATAAGGATCATCGTAAATAACTTTTGCGATACTTCTTGAAAAATGTTCTGCTTTAATGACGACCTCTTTTAACCCTGAACATACATGAGAATTCGTTATGATTAAATCATCTATGATAAAGCCAGTTCCACTGGCATAAGGTGTCATAACCTGTATAATGTTTTGAATATATGTTTCTAGTAAAATTTGTGTATTCATCTTTATGCCTCATGAAAATTCAGGTTTTTTAATGCAGTGAAATAACTATTTGAAAAATCATTGAGTGAGCTAAAATCAAGTTCATCCCCAAAGGCTTTGAATAATTTATATTGATGTTTGTATTGTGAAGCAATATCTTCGATTTGAGAAATTATATCGTTTTTATGAAATTTATTTTTATCTTTTTCATAATATCCAACGCATCCTAAGGCACGAAAAAAATCAGCATGAACAACAGATATATAAATATGCAGTAGCTTTCTTGCCGGAGGATTTAATCCGTAATTATAAAGAGAGTAGAGTGCAATATAGCTGTAAATAGTCGGTATAATTTGAGGGTGTCGATTGTTTTTGTACCATCGTAACTTGATAAGAGATTCTTCTATGAAGTTTACAAACTCTTCATAAGAGCTTTTTTCAATTTGACTAAATGTATATTTGGCGGCATAAAAATTTGAACTAAAGTCGTCGAAATTGAGGTTTCCGAGAATCAATATATATTTTGCAAGTTCTGCATTTTTTACTTCAAGAAGAGCTTCCTTGTCACTAAAGTAATTTTGAAGCTTTTTCGTTAGTTTCTGATAGATTTTATATTTTGGAACTAATAAGTAGTCAATTTTAAATAAGATGTTCAGATATAAGAAGGATTGCATACCTAAACTGTCATCAGAGGGGAGTGTTTTTATCTTTTCATTGAGCTCATTTACCCATTTGTGTAAAAATTTATACTTTACATGTAACTCAGAAGCATCTAGTTTTTTAATATGATTGATATCCTCTAACTCTTTTTGCTCAAATTCACTCAGTATATGTTCTTTGTCATAATCCGCATTTAATGCTAATTCTCTTAATGGGTAAAAAGCTTTTTGAGGTGTCATTGTAATATTATCAATATAAAGTTTTAATTTTATATAATTATTATCGCTACAGTAATTGACATAAGTAAATTGATAGTTGCGTTCAAGCACATAACGCTTTAATGCAACATTTGCATTGCTGTTTTTAACTATAGTAACTTCAGCATAGAGTTTTTTATTTGTAATGAAACCATTAATTTTTGCAGTGCCTTGATATATAATAAATGCAAGCTTCTCTTTTTCTTTTATAAGTATAATATTTTGATTAGAAACACCATTAGTATAATTCATCAATGAGTTAAAAAAGTATTCGTAAGCATCTAAAATTTCTTTTTTTTCAAATGCTTCGTATGCTTTGGTGAAAAGTTTTTCTTCATCTTTGGCAATATCTGCATTGATACCTCTGCCGAAGTTCTTGGCGCAGTGAGGTTTTTGTCGAAAAAAATGGAACCAACTCATTTGTCTCCTTTTTTGAGAGCTTTATTTTAACAGTAAATATATAAGTATAAAGTTTATAAATGTCATTATAGTAAAAGCTCTCTTATAAAAGAGTAAGGGCGATTTTTCAATTAAGGGAGCATCTTTAATAAAATATGGTTTGACTTTTAGCGGATGTGTAAGCTCATACTTCATTTCGGAATAATGTTCATACCTTTGATCTTTTTCTAGGGCTATAGAACGCATGATGACGCTGTCAAACCAATCTGGAATATTTGAATTATAATAACTCGGTTTTTTCGCTTCTTTAAATGTCGGATTTTGGAAGGGTTCTATTTCACCGTAAGGGTATTTTCCCGTAAGGCTCAAATAAAGTGTAACACCAATGGCAAAAATTTCAGTTGTTTCACTGATAGCTTCGCCCAAAAACCGTTCAGGTGCTAAAAAGCTCGGCGTTCCAGCACGAGATTCATTTGAAAATATTTCTGTGATACTGCCAAAATCAATGATTTTGTATTCTGTTGTAGTTGCATCAACTTTTGCTATCATAATATTGTTTGGTTTTATATCACCATGTACAAGATCATATTTGAGTAAAAATTGAGACATATTTAAAAGTGTTTGTGCCAACTCTACAGCATCATCGGTGCTTACATGTAAATTGGATGATAAATAATTGTTTAAATCTTCTCCCTCAAAAAGTTGCATGACATAATAGCGGTATGTTCTGTTTTTTGGAATGACGGCTTTGGGAAAAAATTTTGCTTTGAGACGTTTTGCATTCCATGCTTCTTTTACGAATAAATCAAGGACAGTGTTATCTTCTTTTGACTCATAGGGCGCAAATTTTATAACATACTGTTTTGTTTTTTTTGTAGCAAGCCATGTTCTTTCATTTTGGATGAGCGGTTTTTCCAATCTATATCCGTCTATGACTTGCTCTGTCTTGAGAGAGGAGGGGATTTCTAGTTTTTGTTGTTTGAGTATTTCTACTTCATCCGCATGGAGTATTTCTAAAACAACTGCTGTTGTATCATCAGGAAGATGATCATTTGTAAGCTTACTGGCTTGCTTAACAAGAGAAATAGCGCCTTTTTCAATGTTGTTTTTAATTTCATCTTTGGAAAGTACACTATATAAACCATCACTACAAAGAAGAATTTTATCATTTTTTTGTATGATATTTTCAAAATAGTAAGGTTCTACCTCTTCACTGATACCAATGGCCTGTGTGAGAACATTTTCATAGCCTTCTTCTTGCATTGCATGATCAGATGAAAGCTGTGTTAATGAATCATCTCTAAGGAGATAAACTCTGCTGTCTCCGACATTGGCACCGTACAGTCTATTGCCCTCTATTACGACAAGAGTAAGGGTTGTGACAAGTTCACTGCGTTCATAATTGAGTTGGGATTCTTTATAAAGAATCGCGTTGATTGAATGGATAAAAGTCTTAATGGATTTTTCGATAGACCATGTTTTTGGACGGATTTTAAAGTTATTGATAAGGTATGAAGTGACTCTTTTTGCAGCTTGTGCACCTTCTTCAGCACTGCCGACACCATCACAAACAATAGCAACACTAAGGTTGCCAATCGTTTTTATATCATAAAAGTCATCACCGGTGAGTTCTTTTTGTTTTGCAAGGGTAAACCCCGAGGTTTTAATATTACTTTTTGTCATTCTTAACCTTTACATGTAACACAGATTATAGTAATAGTTAGCAAAACAAAGGTATAAATTTAAAGTATTTTACGCTTGATTTTTTCTATGTGTGTAATAGAGTGCCATACCTGTACAAATTGCTCCACCAACAATATTTCCCAAAGTTACCGGAATTTCATTCCATAACCACCACTGTGACACACTGACATTTGCACCAAGCATAATACCGGCAGGAATGACAAACATATTGACAACGGCGTGTTCAAACCCTTGTCCAAAGAAAGTAAGTATCGGTAACCACATAGCAGCGATTTTTCCTATGGTTGTTGTTGCTGTTAATGCCATGACAACACCTAAAGAGACCATCCAGTTACAAAATACAGCTTTTAAAAAGACAGTATATATGCCATCTGCACCTATTTTTTCATATCCAATGGTTTTTGCTTCGGCAATATGTTTAATCATATCTATAACAGGAGAAGATTCGACATGTCCGAATTTTGTAGCGACGAGACTGTAAAGAACTGCAAAGAGTAAACTGCCTAGTAGATTACCCATAAATACCCAGAACCAGTTAATAGAGAGTTGACTAATACCTATTTTTTTATCAAACAAAGAGGTTGTCAGTAGTGCAAAACTACCGGTTACAAGCTCCAAGCCTAGTAAAACAATCATCACAAAGCCCACAGGAAAAATTAGCGCGCCGACAATCGGTAGGTGTGTCTGTGTAGCAGCAACAATAGCCAGTGTTGTAGCAACACCGAGTAGGGCACCGGCAAGAGAACCCCGTATTAATAAATCTTTTACACCTAATCCTGCTTTATATGCTCCGGCATTAACCATCCCATCGACAACTACTTCTGGTTTGACATAACTCATATATACTCCTTAAAATTTATACTATATTATAGCT
Source organism: Sulfurimonas sp. (assembly GCA_026988235.1). Classification (GTDB taxonomy): domain Bacteria; phylum Campylobacterota; class Campylobacteria; order Campylobacterales; family Sulfurimonadaceae; genus Sulfurimonas. The sequence continues at coordinate 18,464 of JALSLQ010000004.1, read as the reverse complement.
ATAAATTGTATGTATAATAATCAATAAATGATTAAAAATTAATCATTTTGTGTCAAGCTGATAAATGGAAGAAGTTCAGAGAAAACAACTGCTCTTTTTGCTTCGACATCTAACATTTTCATGACAAGTTCATTGATATTATTGTCAATATCTGAAACTAATTTCTTGAGAGGTATTAACTTTTCTCTTGGATTTTCATTTGTGAATCTACTGTATGCTGTATAAGGTTCTTGTTTTGAAAGTGCAAAATATATTTTACGACCAAGTTCAAAAAGTTCAAATTCTTCATTTTTTCCGGTTTTTGGAATTTTATTGATATTTAAATTAATGTCAATATTTTTTGCACGCAAATATGCTTGCAGTTGCATATAAAAACCAATATAAGCATGAGAATATTGCGATAAAACTCTGTCATGAAATGCTTCAAAAGATTCATTTTTGAAACGCAGTTTTTTATATTCTGCTACAAGTGTTTCAACAAAATATTTAGAAAATTTCAGTGGAGCAGACTTAATGACTGTGTATCCGTTTTTACCTTCACTGACGATTTTTCCGCCTATAGTTATATGAACACCGTCTTGTGTTTCTCCATTGACTTTTGCTTTACATCCTTCAAAACCGATATCGCCTATTTCGTGTGTTCCACAGCCTTTGACACAGGCTGACCAATACATTCGCACTCTTCCTGATTCAAGAGGAACGGCTGTGCTTAAATATTCAGCCATTTCTATAGCATCTTCTTTATTTTCAATAACACCAAAAGCACAATGCTGTGTTCCTGCACAGGCAACAAGATTGTTAAAATAAGGGGTATTTACATTTTTGTATTTTGTAAAAAATGAATCTTCTAGAAGTATAGTAGTATCTTTAACACCAAGAATGTAAATATTTTGCTCAACACTAAATCTAATTTCACCGTTGCCATGGAGTTGGCTTAACTCAGATACTTTTATAAGCTCACTTCCGGCAAAAATTCCTGAAGGCACGATAACTTGCACACCAAAAGAACCATCACGAAGTTGTACTTTTCCATGTTCAGAATCTATGGGATTTATTTGTGTCATGGTATCACCGGCTGTTGCAAAATTCACACCGGCAACTTCACGAATAGCAGCAGCAATTTCAGGCATGCCGACAGCATCGATGAGAAAGTGGAGTCTATTTTTATTTCTGTTGTCACGAAAACCGTACTTTTGAAAGATTTTTATGAGCGCACCGTAGGCTTTTAGTACTTCTTCTTCATTCGCTAAAAATATATCGGCATTTTTGGCAATCATACCGACTCTGCCGCCAAGGAACATGTTATAGCCGTAAACTCCATTTTTTTGTGCAAGGACGAGAGAACAGTCGTGCCCAAAAACATTACATCTGTTTGCCAGTGAACCTGAAATTCCTGTATTGAATTTTCTTGGAAGTGTTGAGATCCAATCAGGATTTTTTAAAAAAGTTTTTTCAATTTTTTTAAGTAAAGTATATGAAGGAAGAATATTTTCAAAGCCGTCTTTGTCAAATGGATCTGTAACGATATTTCTAAAGTTATCTACACCTGTCTGGTAAGAAGTAAGACCAACTTCATCAAGCCCACTTAAAATAGCAGGCATATCTTCAATATTTAAAAAACGCAGTTCAATTTGCGCTCTTGTTGTAATGTCAATATAATCTTGACCGAATTCTTTTGCAATTTCTCCGATTTTTTTTGCTTGAAGTGCGTTGAGGTGACCGCCTGAGACTCTCACCCTCATCATAAATTGTTTTGGAGTCAATCCATCTTTGTCAAAGATACCGAAACATTTTAAAAAATATTTCTTATCTTCATCAGAGATAGCATCATACCCTTTTTGTGCATACTCTTCTATGGCTTGAAAAGCCTCTATAGGGTTTTTAAGCTCTTTCACTTTTTCAATTTTATTGACTTTCTTATTTCTTGCCTCGTAAGCTTTTTCAAATACATTTAATTGCAAAATATTCTCCATTATTTAATTATATTCTTCCACCGGCTGCTACACCCCAGGTAGTTCTCCATCTAGTTTTAACCATTGAAAGACCTACGATTGCTATAACAACAACAGCTGCAAAGATTAAAAAACCTTCTGTATATCCATTAAAAGCACCTTTTGACCATCCAAGTGTTTTGATGAGTGCAGTTCCGCCTAAACCACCGGCACAACCAACAAGACCCGTCATTATACCAATATCTTTACCAAACCTTTGCGGTACGAGTTGGAAAACTGCTCCATTTGCCATACCAAGGTTTGCCATAATTAAAAACAAAACCAAAATCGCTATATAAAACGGTAATTGTACAAGTGCTGTCAATGCTACTAAAAGTGCTACTGCTCCATAGAAAAAGTAGAGTGCTTTTACTCCACCAATTTTGTCTGCAATATTCCCACCCACTGGACGAAGAACTGCTCCTGCAAAAATTGTTAATGCACCAAAATAACCTGCTATAACTTTAACATTTGGCTCATTAAAGACATTGATACCAAAACTGCTCATGTCTGCTTGGTAAGTATTCATAAGATAAACTTTCATGTATCCTGCAAAACCAACAAAACCACCAAAACTGACTGCATAAAAGAGGTTAAACCACCATGTGTCTTTATCTCCTAAAAGTTTGAGGTAATCTTTTACTTTTTTAGGGCGTGGTGTATAGACCTCTTTTGGAGCATCTTTTGCTAAGAAAAGGTAAGCAATAAAAACAAGTGTTGCCATTGCAGCACCTACACCAAAAACAGAGTACCATCCGAAATATTGAGCAATTTTTGGAGCAAATAAGAAGTCAAGGACAACACCGATATTTCCTGCTCCTGCAATTCCTAAAACAACTCCTTGTAATTTTGGTGGATACCATTGCCCTGCTTGAGGGAGTGCAACAGCAAAAGAAGCTCCTGCAAAACCAAGCCCAAGTGCAACAACAAGTAAAATATTGTATGTTATATGATCTCCAAGAATATAAGCAGTTGTAAGTGATGCTATTACAACCGCTTGTGCCATAAGTGCTGTTACCTTCGCACCAAGTTTATCAACTCCAAATCCAAGTAAAATTCTTAAAATCGCTCCTGAAAGAATTGGAAGTGAAAGAAGTGTTGCTTTTTGTCCAGCAGTAATAATAAAACCACCTTTTGCTAATGCCTCTGCTATCTCTGTTGAAAGTGGCCCGAGCATTGTCCAGACCATAAAACTCATATCAAAATATAAAAATGCCATAAAAAGAGTTGGAAAATGTCCTTGCCCTTTCAGTGCCTTTAAGTTTGCCATTTGTAAATCTCCTAAATAAATTGTTGATGCTATTATAATAGTCCTTTTCTCTATTTTATACATTTTTTTGATTAAGTTTTAAGCAGTTATGAATTTATTAACAAGGATTCTAAAGTGATTAAAAAATAAGCAATTAATTGTAATGAAACATAAAATATCATTGTAATATTTAAAGTTAAGAAAAAATTCATAAGGAGAAATGACATGACATTTACAAACTCGGCTGAGTTATTGTCTTTTCACTGGGTTGCTTACTCTATATATGCTGCAATGATTATTTCAGTTGTTGCATGGTTTGGGTATAACCTTACAAAAAAAGATGCTAAATCAGTTTTTCGTATTCCATTTTACTGGTATATGGCATTTTTGGTTGCAGGCGGTGTGGGACACCACATTTTTACATACAATACGATACCGTGGGTATCACAGGATATTGACAGGCATAATATTACACCGGATGCAAAATATGAATTTGCAATACAAAATCATAAGTGGATAGGATTGCCAAAACAAATAGTGATTCAGTGCGGACAGACGGTTGAATTTGATGTTCACAGTAAAGATTTAGTCTATGGTTTCGGACTGTTCCGTCAAGATGGTTCAATGGTGATGCAGATGCAGGTCAACCCTGGTACGGATGTGAACGGTATTTTAGATTCCAATGATATTTTATGGACATTTAATCATAACGGTGTTTTTGATTTAACATCTACTGAATATTCCGGACCCAGACAGTACAGCGAAGATGGGAAAGATTTAATGCTGGTAAAAGATTTCGTTAAAGTCGTAGGCTGTAAAGATAATGGAGGCATTCAATGAGTTATATAGATACATTAATTAACGGGACAAATTTTGACCATAAAAGTATAAATGCTTTACAAAAGGTGACACTTCGTGCTGTCGTTATGGCATTTTTATTTTATGGATTGGTTGCTATTGAGGGTATGATTATGCGATTGGTTGAGGTGGGGCATGTTCCACTTAACCCTCTACCTGAACAATTTTTTCATCCTGAGCATTTCTTCTCTATTATGACAGTACATCCGATTGTTGGTATTTTTGGTTCGACCTATCAGCTGGTTTTTGGTGCCTTTACCTTTTTGGTGCCTTATCTGACAAAAAAACCGCTCTACAGTGTAAAACTTGCTAACTGGACATGGATACTGATTACTCTGGGGACTGCTTTGGCATGGGTAGCTGCATTTGTATGGCAGTATGCACCGTTATATACATTATACTGGCCACTTCCTGCCGATACACACCAGTTTAAAGTTATTGGTGGAATTGTGTTTATCATAGGTGTAGCACTTATTATGATAGGTACTTTAGGCTTTATATATAATATTTATGCAACGATTTTTGCTCGTGTAGGAATTCATAAAAATAAGACAACAAAAGAGCTTCTTATTTCCGGTTTTGGTATTGACGGATTTTTGAATCTTATCAATAAACTGCGAGGTAAACAGCCCTATACAAAAGAGCCGGCTTTGGCGCTTCCTGTTGTGGCAATCTTCCGTGGTACGGTGGATACTTTCTTGGATGCACTGGTGATTTTGGGTGCAGGTATTTTAATTCTGGTTTATTTGGTTTTTGATGCAAGCGGACATGCACTTGATGTCACGGCGATTGATGCGCTTTTGTATAAAAACTTTTTTTGGTGGGGGCTTGACCTTGTTGCGGATGGTCTGGTACTTATTTATGTAGCAGGTTCTTGGTATTTGCTTGCTACATTGATTACAGGACAAAAGCTTTTTATGGAAAATGTTGCCCGTGCAGCGTTAATGCTTGAGCTTTTGGTTTCATGGATGGTTTGGTCACATCATTTACTTGGTGATCAGGGACAGCCTGAAATGATGAAACTCATCTCCGGTGAGATGGTGACTGCCTTTGAACTGCTGACTCAGGGACTTGCACTCTTTATTACCCTTGTTACACTTTGGAAGGCCCGTCCTTTGAAAATGACTATGGAGTTGAAATACCTTCTAGGGGGACTTGTAGGTTTTGGTCTGGCTGTGCCTGCTGCAATTATTCAAGCAGATATGGGCATGAACAGAGTGCTGCATAATACGCAGTGGATTATCGGTGCGCATGTGCATATTGCTTTGATTGTGGGATTGTATATGACACTTTATTCGGCTCTGTATGTTCTATGGCCACTGGTGACAAACAATACAAAACTTTATTCACACAAACTGGCAAATACGCATTTTTGGCTGCATCTTATCGGCGGAATCGGTATGGGCGCATTTATGGGAATGGCAGGACTTGACGGAATGCTTCGTCGTCACCTTTATGTGGATGGGCAGTTTAATCCTGACATGATATTTGCCGCTATTTTTGGAACGATGCTGCTTGTTGCCTGGGCAGTATTCTTATATAATATTATTATGAGTGTAGGTATCAAAGGACTGATTGGTATATTTTTACCTGCAAAAGATGCAACCGCTTCTTATGGAATAGAAGAAGAGTTGGAACCGGCAGATGACCCGGCATTTGCACAGTAAAAGTTTAATATTTTTTCGGAACCCAGGTTTTAACCTCAATGTCATTAAGTTAAGAAAAAGTATATTATTTTTTTGGAACCCGGACTTCAGTCCGGGCTGAGAGTGACAAAAAAGTTCCAACAGCCGGCACTGAAGTACCGGTTCCAAAGAATTGTTTAACTAAATAGCAATGAGGTTTTAACCTGGGCTGAAACAGCAGGAAAATTTAATTCAGGTTTAAAGACTAAGGGTAAAACCTTATTTGAAAAATTAAAACAATAGGAAAAACAGTTGATAAACTTACAAAGAGTTGCCAATGAAATAAAGACTGTTGGACTGTATGATTTGGTTTTACAGGATGTACAAAGAGTTGCTAAAAAAACAAGAATTACAGAGCATGAAATTCTTGAAATACTGGCAGCACATCCTGAAATTTTACAAGATTATATGCAGACAAATGTCGAATATAATTTGAGTAATATTCATCTTAAAGATATTAATGTGCAAAACCTCAAAGATGAATGCAAACAAGAAGCACAAACCTTTAATGAAAATCTGACAAAATTGCGTGCGTTAGAAAAATATACACTCGATTTTGAACAGAGTGCCACGCTTGTCATCATTTTTTCCATTGAGTTTTTTGTTCTTTTTTCTGTGCAGTATTTTATAGTGTTATTAAACCTTAAAGAGTGGCAATGGTGGATATATTCACTCTTCGCCTCTTCTGTCGCGTTTGCCTATTGGTATGGTAAAAAGCAGAGTAGACTCTATGCCAAAAACAAGCAGCGTTATGAAGTGCTTTATCTGCAAACGCTACAACTCTTAGAAGTATTGGAAGAAAAGGAGTGTGTCAAAAAAGCAGACTTACTAATTCATGAGTGTGAAGAACATGTCTAAAAAAATCAGTGTTGATTATATTTGGAACAAAGAACTGGCTTTGCAGACAAGCAAGCTTTTTTATGATTATGATATGCGCCATTCTGCCAAAAGATATATCGGTTGGTTTTTCGTGGCTTTGGTACAGTTTGGCATTGTCGGTGCTTTGAAACATGAGAGCTACGGTATTTTGTATATTTCTACCTTTTTGGTATTTTACTGGTATTTTGGAAGATGGTATTTGCGTAAAAGAGTGTTGGTGAATTTTTATAAGAAAAATATGCCAAAAAATGTAAAAGTTCATTTTGATATTGACGGGAAGGGGTTGCATAAAGATAAAAAGCTTATTTCCTGGGAAGAAATTACAAAAATAATAGAACTTGAAAACGGTATTTTGGTGCAAAGTCTGCATGATACGCTGTTTTTTCAAAATTCTACCTTTGGATCTGCGGATGAATTGCAACAGTTCTTGGCAATAGCAAAAGCAAAAGGAAAATTATAGTGGACTATTTTTTTATTGGAGCAGTGAGCCTGTTTGTTATAGCTTTGCTCATTGTCGGGGCAGTTATGGATAAAGAAGACATGTGAGACGATGATTAAAAATTAAACAAAGAATTAAAAAAATATTCATTAGCATAGAGTATAATTTCATCACTTAGATATGGAGATACCCTTACATGCAGACACCTTTAGAAAATTTTATAGACTACAAAGCAGATACAGGGATGCAGTGCGGAAATTACTCAATAGATATTCCCCCTTTACAAGAGGGAGAACAGTACCGTTTTCATTTTGATGCGGTTGCCTGTGTTGGTTGTCGTTGTTGTGAAGTTGCCTGTAATGAACAAAATAATAATCCCGCAGATGTTAAATGGCGTCGTGTCGGAGAGATGGAAGGCGGAGATTTTCCGGCTTTTACCCAACTTTTAAATTCAATGAGTTGTAATCATTGTATAGACCCTGAGTGTCTTATAGGCTGTCCTACCGAATCATATATAAAAATAGCCGAAACCGGCATCGTTGTACATGATGATGATACCTGTATAGGTTGTCAGTATTGTACATGGAACTGTCCGTACGGTGTGCCTGTATTTCATGAAGAGCGTAAGATAGTGACGAAATGTCATATGTGTCATGAGCGACTTGACGAGGGTGAATCTCCTGCCTGTGTACAGGCATGTCCGGCTGGAGCGATTGAAATAGAAGTAGTCAATGTCAAAGAGTGGCTGAATCGTGACATTGACGAGCAGGCAAATATGCCGTTTTTACCGGATGCACGCATCACAAATTCTACAACGCGTTATACCTTACCAGAGAATCTGCCCGATGATATGAAAGAGATGGATGAACATATCTTGAAACCTGCACATAAAGAGATACCACTTGTTTTTATGACGGTATTGACGCAGATTTCTCTGGGTGGTTTTTTCGCACTCTTTTTAGGTGACTTTATGAGCTTGTTTGGGTTTGAGAACACCAACTGGATTATGGCACTTTTGGTAATGCTCCCTGCGGCAATCGGTCTGCCTCTCTCAGCACTGCATCTTGGTCGTCCATTTTTGGCACTGACTGCTATGAAAAACATAAAAACCTCTTGGCTTTCTCGTGAAGCATTGGCTTTGGGTGTTTTTACGGGGTTGATGAGTGTTGTTGTGGCGAGTTACTTCTTTGATATTTCTAGGCTATTGCGTTTAATGCTTGAGGGCGTGACTTTACTTGTTGGAATTTATGGAATTTATGCACAGAGTATGATTTATCGCATTCGTGCGCGTCCGTCGTGGAATCGAATCACGACAAACTTTAAGTTCTTTGGTGTGGCATATATAGGCGTTTTTTTAGTTGCATTTATTAGCTCTATATCAAGTGTACATGAAGCGATTATCCCTTTAGCGACTTTAGGAATGCTAGGTGCTTTAGCGCAACTTTTCTTTAGTTATGAAGATATAAGAACACTCGATGCAAAAGAAAATGAGTACCAACTGCAAAGAACAAAAAGACTTCTAAATGAAAATTTTCATAAGGTGAAAATAATTCGTTTTAGCACTTTGTTGCTTGGTGGTGTAGTTTTACCGCTTTTTGCCTTGGTTTTTGTCAGTGCTTCGTTACATGTAACGGCTTCGGTTATGCTCTTTTTGGCAATGATTATTGCATTTGTCAGTGAAATAAGTGACAGATTTTTATTTTATACCACAGTTGTGCCTCTTGGCATGGCAGGTGGATTTTTTGTAGGAAAACAACGATGATAAGTAAATTAAAAGATTTTTTAGGTTTTGATATACAAGAGCAAAAGTATAAACTTTCGCATGATGATACATTTGGTATGATATCGGATGAAAAAAAGCCTGACAAATGGGTTTTTTCTACCTGTGGTTATTGTGGTGTTGGTTGTGGACTCTACATCGGTGTCAAAGATGGCAAGGCAGTTTACACGAAAGGAAATCCTAAACATTTTGTCAATCAGGGAACACTCTGTCCAAAGGGTCTCTCAGAACATCAAATGATAAACTCGCCACATAGAATTCAAACACCGTTGATAAAAAAAGATGCCAAACTGCAACCTGCAACATGGGATGAAGCTTTTACGAAGGTCAGTAATGAATTTAAAAGAATTCAAAAAGAACATGGAAATAATGCTGTATCCGTAATCGGTACAGGGCAGTTTTTAACAGAAGAATTTTATACTCTGGGTAAATTTGTGCAACTTGGTTTGCGAACAAATAATTATGACGGGAATACTACTTTATGTATGGCATCTGCTGTAATGGGGTATAAACAATCGCTTGGAAGTGATGGAGCAACGAGCTCCTATGAAGATTTTACCTTGGCAGATACTATCTTTTTGGTTGGTGCAAATATTGCGGACAATCATCCTATAATTACCTTACATGTAAACAAAAATCCTAAGAAAAAAGTCATAGTGATAGACCCGAGAGCTTCAAAAACTTCACAAATGGCTGATGTCTATGTACCTATAAAACCGCGTACTGACTTGGCGCTTTACAACGGTCTAGCTTATCTCGTGATGGAACAGGGTTGGGAAGATGAAGGTTACATAAAAGCAAATACAAACGGCTATAAAGAATTAAAAAAACATCTCCAAGATTATCCACCGCAAGAGGTGGCAAATATCACGGGTATAGATGTAAAAACGCTCTATGAACTCGCACGAGAATTTGTTTCTAGCCAAAAGGTCATCACTGGTTGGACAATGGGTATTAACCAGTCTTTTATGGGAACAGACACAGTCAGTGCAATTATAAATCTTCATTTACTGACAGGGCATATTGGGCGAGAGGGAACAGGACCTTTTAGTATAACAGGACAGTGTAATGCAATGGGAACGCGTGAGACAGGGTTTACATCTTCTCTTCCGGGATACAGAAATTTTGGAGATGAAAAAGCGTTACAGGAGTATGCAAAAATTGTTAATGTTCCGGAGGAGATTATTCCCCGTGAACGAGGGTATAAATATGCTGAAATCATTGATGCTATAGACAGAGGGGAGATAAAAGCACTGTGGATTACAGCGACCAATCCACTTGTCTCTTTTGTAAATCAAGATAAGCTTCGTAAAACTTTAGCAAAATTGGATTTGTTGGTTGTGCAAGATGCCTTTTTGGGTGATACAGCACAAATAGCAGATGTCGTATTTGCTGCTGCTACCTGGGGTGAAAAAGAGGGGACATATACAAACTCGGAACGCCGTTGTAATAAAGCAAATAAAGCAGTTGAACCATTAGGTGACACAAAGGGTGATTTTGACATTGTACTTGAATTTTCAAAATATTTTGAAGGTGTCAATGAGATGCTTTTTCCAAACTGGAGTGAGCCTCGTGATGCTTTTGAAGAGTGGAAAAGGGTAAGTAAAGGGCAGTTGTGTGACTACAGCGGAATGAGTTATGAACTTATAGAAGAGTTAGGCGGGATTCAATGGCCATGTAATGAGCAGTTTCCCCAAGGAAGTAAAAGACTCTACACAAAAGAGATTCCTTACAGAACACCAGACCAAAAAGCAAAATTGTTATGTTTAGAATGGCATCCCATGGCAGAACCAGTAAGTCCTGAATTTCCTGTTATTTTAAATACAGGAAGAACAGTAGAACAATGGCATACTCGTACAAAAACAAGAGATATAGCTATTTTAGATAATCTGGCTCCCGAAGCATGGGTAGATTTGTCGCCAAAAGATGCTATCAAGCTACAAGTGAAAAGTGGTGATAGAATGAGCCTCTCTTCTGTGAGAGGTAGAATAGATGATGTCATTGTAAGGGTGACATCAAGTGTAAGAGAAGGAACAGTTTTTGTCCCATTTCATTTTAATGAACAGCTTGTTAATACTTTGACAAGTGAAAGTTTTTGTCCAAAGTCAGGAGAACCAAATTTTAAACAAACGGCAATTCAACTGCATTCTCAAAAAGTTCCTGAGGGTTTAACGCTTGAAAAAGAACAATCAAGTGGAGCAATAGCACATCATAAAATAGTGTATGAAGGTGTCGCACATAAAGAAAAAGAGACTCATTTGCAATAATGGAAATTGTGTTATAATCATTTTACTTTAAATGATGGCGGTAATAATTATGCAGGAATGTGAACTGTATCAATACTCTGTACTTTTACTAGTGGTATTATTAGTATTGAGTCTGTTTTTTAATTTTAAACAGCGAAAAAATATTAAAAAGCGTCAAAAAGATGATAATATATTAATTAAGAATGCTTATTACCATCCTGTGACTTCCTTGCCAAATAAGGAAAATCTTAAAATTGTTATTTCTGAGCAAATAGAGAGAGCCATTAGACATGATAAAGTTTTTTTAATACTATTAATAAAAATTAAAAATTATTATGAGGTAAAATTACATTCTAATGTTTTAGCAAATGAATTTCTCATAGAAGCGAGTAATAGATTGTTGCAAAGTACTCGTGATGAAGATATAATTGGACATATTAGTGATGATGCTTTTGTTATAGTCTTTAATGAGTATTTAGAAGAGGAAAATTATAATATTTTACTTAAAAGAGTAGAAGAGTCTTTTACAAAACCACCAGAACTCAATACTAAATACAACATAGATTTTAAAATTTCTATAGGTACATGTAAGTATCCTAATGAAGCAAATGACGCAGATTTATTAATAGAAAAAGCGAGAAATAAGGCTATTGAAAGAGCCTAATATGTCCAAAGCAAAACAAAAGCCAATTTTAAGTATAATTCACGGATTTTTATAAAAAGGTATATACATGACTAACAAACGCGTTTTAGTTAAATTTTCGGGTGAAGCTCTTGCTGGAGAAGCAGGTCATGGAATTGATACAAAGATTTTAAAGTATATTGCCCAAGAGATTAAAACTCTTGTTGACGCAGGTATTGAAATTGGTATAGTTATTGGAGGTGGGAATATTATCCGTGGTGTTACAGCTGCACAAGACGGAATTATTAAGCGTACTTCGGGTGATTATATGGGCATGCTTGCAACTGTTATTAACGGTGTTGCAATGCAGGAAGCTTGTGAACATGCCGGACTACAGGTCCGTATGCAAACAGCTATAAAAATGGAACAAATTGCAGAACCATATATTAATCGTAAAGCAACACGCCACCTTGAAAAAGGACGAGTGGTTATATTTGCAGCGGGAACTGGAAATCCTTTTTTTACAACAGATACGGCAGCAACACTTAGAGCTGTTGAAATTGGTGCAGAAGTTATAATTAAAGCCACCAAAGTTGATGGTGTGTATGATAAAGATCCTGCAAAATACAGTGATGCTGTTAAAATACCTGAACTGACTTATGATCAAGCACTACAAGACCATATAAAAGTTATGGATGATACTTCTATTGCACTTGCAAAAGACAATAGCCTGCCTATTATTGTTTGCGATATGTCAAAACAAGGAAATTTGTTAGACATTGTAAACGGAAATATGAGTAATTGCTCAATAGTAAAATAAATCAAAGGAAAAACAGAGAATGAAAGTTGAAGAATTAACAGCAAAAGTTTTAAATGAACACCCAAATATGGATCGTTATCAGCTAGCAATTGCAGTTGCAAAAAGATGTGATGAGTTAGAAAATGGTGCCGCAAGTAAACTAAATGTAAATACTAGCAGTATCAAATCAGCTGACTTAGCACTGATGGAAATAGCTGAGGGCCTTATAGTAGTTAAAGGCTTTATAAACAAAGAAAAGTAATATTTTGCCTTTGAGTCAAGTAGATGTAGAAAAAGTCAAGCATATTCATGATGTTGCATCGGCGACTTCTTATCTATTTTCTCAAATACCTCAGAGTGAACCCCTTGAAAAAGCACTTGAATTTTCTATAAACTCTCATAGTGGACAGTATAGAAAGAGTGGTGAGCCCTATGTTATTCATCCTATTTTAGTAGCCTCTATTGTAGTTTCAATAACAAATGATGAATCTATGGCTATTGCCGCATTATTACATGATGTGGTAGAAGATACCTCTGTTACGATTACCCAAATTGAAGATTTATTTGGTAAAGATGTTGCGCATCTCGTTGCAGGTCTTACAAAGATTGATGCGATTCGTGATCATGAACTTATTCCATCTCATTCAAATGAAAAACTCGTAGTTTCGGCACTCTCTTTTAGAAAAATGCTTATTGCTAGTATAGAAGATGTTCGGGTTTTGGTGGTAAAGCTTTGTGACAGATTGCATAATATGCTGACTTTAGACGCTTTAGCCTCTCATAAACAAAAACGCATTTCTGAAGAAACTTTGGTTGTATATGCACCTATAGCACACAGATTAGGCATCTCATTTTTAAAAAATATGTTGGAAGATTTGAGTTTTACTTATCTCTTTCCCGAGGAAAAACATCAAATACAAAATTATCTTGACACAAATTATCATGCAATTGAAATGAAGCTCAATGCTATCAAAGAATCAATTATTAAAATTCTTGTACAAAATGGTTTTTGTGAAGATGATTTTGAAATTCTTTCAAGAATTAAGCATAAATATTCTATTTATTTAAAAATGCAAAGAAAAGGTGTGAGTATTGATGAGGTACTTGATCTTCTTGCGGTAAGAATTCTAACGCAGAATCCTGTGAAGTGTTATACAATGTTAGGACTTATTCATTTGAATTTTCGTCCGCTAGCTTCACGCTTTAAAGATTACATAGCAGTTGCAAAAGACAATGGATATCAAACTATTCATACAACTGTATTTTATAATGCTACAATTTTTGAAGTGCAAATCAGAACCTATGAAATGCATAAAACGGCAGAACTCGGTGTTGCGGCACATTGGAAATATAAAAGTGGCGGCAATAATATTAAACTTGACTGGCTTGACAGCTTGCAGTACCAAAATGAATCGGTAGAAGATTTTTATGCACTTATAAAAAATGATTTGTACTCTGAAGATATTTCAGTATTTTCTCCGAAGGGGGATGCTTTTACTCTTCCTCGTGGTGCTGTGGCTCTTGATTTTGCTTATTCTGTACACTCTGAAGTGGGCAATAAAGCTCTCAATGCTTTGGTAAATAAAACAAAAGCTTCACTTTTGACTGAACTGAATAACGGTGATATAGTCAAGGTTATTACCGGAGATGAAATTATTACAAGGTGTTCTTGGATTGATGCTGTAAAAACTTCAAAAGCCAAAACAAATATGAAGTTAAATTGCAATGCAAGAATTCGTGAGATTAATGCAAAAGTAGCAATAAATATAGTATCAACCGCTATGAAATTAAATCATTCAAGAGTGCAGGAATGGTTTGTAAGTAATCATTGTGACAGTGTTAACTCAATTCCTAATGATATAGAACATTTTAAAAATGTTATTCATAAGTATATAACAAACATTAGTAAAAATAATCGTTTTAAAAATTTCATTTCTCGTCATAGATTTAAATTAAAACGGTATGAAATTGCCGGACTTGAAATATATTCTACGACAAATATTACAGATATTGTCTTTGATTATTGTTGCCACCCAAAACATGGGGATGAAGTTATGGGCTTTTTAGATAAGACAAAAGTACATGTACACCATAAATTATGTAACAATGCGGCAAAAATGCTTGAAGAAAATGAACCGATGGTATTTGCACGATGGAAACAAGAAAAAATATACAGATACAAACTTATAGCTTCTTTGCATAACGAAAAAGGTGCCCTGGCTGAATTTTTAAGTTATTTGGTAAAATTAGATGTAGATATAGATTCAATAGAATTAGGCAAAGATAATTCTGATTATATTAAATACTGCGAGCTTGCTTTTGAGTCCAAAGAAGCTGATATTAATTCATTTCATGCTAAAATAGAGTCAAAAATAAAAGTCATTAATTTAGTGCGAACTGATGATGCTTATAAAAATTAAATAGATACAGAGAGAATAAAATGATAGATGAAGCTTTAAGAGAGATAAACAGAGGTTGTGCAGAGATTATTGACAACGAAAGAGTAGAAAAACTTTTAAAAGCTTATTTCCAAGAGGGAAAGACATATACCGTAAAGGCAGGTTTTGACCCAACTGCACCTGATTTGCACCTTGGACATACGGTTCTTTTACAAAAACTTGCAACTTTTCAAAAATATGGTGGACGGATTCAATTTCTTATAGGAAGTTTTACGGCAACCATTGGTGACCCGACTGGGAAAAATACTACACGAAAGGTTTTGTCACAAGAAGATATAGTAAAAAATATACAAAGTTATACAACACAAGCCTTTAAAATTTTGGATGAGAGTAAAACAGATATAGTGTACAATAATGACTGGCTCGGAAAAATGAGTGCAGCTGATTTAATAGCACTTGCCTCTAACCTAACCGTTGCTCGTATGTTAGAAAGAGATGATTTTTCAAAACGCTTTAAAACAAATATCGCCATTGCTACGAGTGAATTTATGTATCCGTTGTTGCAGGGTTATGATAGTGTTTATTTACAATCAGATATTGAAATAGGTGGAACAGACCAAAAATTTAATCTTTTAATGGGAAGACAACTACAAAAAGTATACAATATTAAAAAGCAGCAGGCTGTTTTGATGATGCCTATTTTAGAAGGGCTTGACGGCGTGCAAAAAATGAGTAAGTCACTTGGCAATTACATCGGTGTTTCTGATGAAGCCAATGATATGTTCGGAAAAGTTTTAAGTATCTCTGACGAGCTTATGTGGAGATATTTTGAACTCTTGAGCGAGAAGAGTTTAGATGAAATTGCAGAGTTACAAAGTGCTGTCAAAGAAGGCGAACTTCATCCGAAAAAAGTCAAAGAAGATTTGGCACTAGAAATTACAACGCGTTTTCATAACAAAGAAGTGGCGCAAAATGCGAAAGTAGAATTTGATAAAGTCCATTCAAAAAGTCAAATTCCAAGTGATATATCGGAATTTAGTTGCGATGGAACGATTTGGATTGCCAAAGCCTTAGTTAATTGTAAGATGGAACCATCTACTTCTCAAGCAAGAAGAGATATTAAGCAGGGTGGTGTTAAAATAGACCAAGAAAAAGTATTGGATGATAAATTAGAGTTGTCATCAGGCGAATACCTGTTACAGGTTGGAAAAAGAAAATTTGCAAAGTTAAAGGTTAATTAAAATGAGTTTCAAGTCTTTAAAAATTGGTAAATATGAGATACAAAAGCCAATAGTCCAAGGTGGTATGGGTGTTGGTATTAGTTGGGATCAGTTAGCAGGAAATGTTTCAAAAGAGGGTGGACTTGGGGTTATCAGTTCAGTTGGAACCGGTTATTATAGAGATAAAGAATTTGCAAAAAAACTTGTTGCGGACAGACCTTTAAGCGAAGTAAACTTTTATTCCAAAGAGGGCTTTCATGAGATTATCAAAAATGCTAGAAAAATCTGTGGGGATAAGCCTCTAGCCGCAAATGTTTTATACGCTATCAATGACTATGGTCGTGTGGTTCGTGATGCCTGTGAAGGGGGTGTTGATATTATCATTACCGGAGCAGGTTTACCGACAAATATGCCGGAATTTACAGAAGGGTATCCTGATGTTGCTCTTGTTCCTATTGTCTCCTCGGCAAAAGCCTTAAAAATTATTTGTAAAAGATGGCAGAAACGCTATAACCGTCTTCCTGATGCAGTTATTTTGGAAGGTCCTAAAAGTGGTGGGCATCAGGGGTTTACTTATGAGCAATGTTCAATGCCTGAGTATCAGTTGGAAAATCTTGTCAAACCTGTTGTGGAAGAAGCTGCCTTATGGGGTGGTATGCCGGTCATTGCTGCGGGTGGTGTTTGGGACAAAAACGACATAGAAGCGATGATGGAACTAGGTGCTAATGGCGTTCAAATGGGTACTCGTTTCATTGGAACTTTTGAGTGTGATGCGCATGCAAACTTTAAAAAAGTACTGCTTGAAGCAAAAGAAGGTGACATTAAACTTATGAGTTCTCCTGTTGGTTATCCTGCACAGGGTGTTGTAACAAATTTAACACGAATGGTTGAAAAGAGAGAAGGTCCTGCCATCAAATGTATTTCAAATTGTGTGGCACCGTGTAACCGCGGAGAAGAAGCAAAAGTTGTCGGTTTTTGTATAGCAGATAGGCTGAGTGATGCCTATGAAGGTAACTTGGAGACCGGGCTGTTTTTCTCAGGAACAAATGGTTATAAATTAAATGAAATCATTACGGTAAAAGAATTGATAGATAAGCTAATGCAAGGCGAATAGTAATTCATGATAAAAGCCTTTGTTTTAGTACTCTTTTTTATAAATTCCTTATATGGATTAAGTAATTGGGAGATTTTGAAAAGGGCAGACTCTTTTTCAAAATCTTCAAATAAAAGTAATCAGTTTCGTGCCTATAATAATTATAAAAACTTATACCTTAAAGCCTTATTGGGCAATGATGAAAGACTTAAGTATTTAGCACTTAAAGGTATTATTCACAGTGGGCAAAAACTACATATAGATGTTAAGAAGTACCAAAAAGAGTATAGACAAATACAACATTCTTCAAAAAAAAGAAATCAATTAAAAAAAATTATTAAAGTTAAATCATCTTATACATTAAAATCAATACATTTTAGAAATGGTAGGTTAGTTTTTTCATTTGACAAAAAATTAAAGAAAAATCAAGTGAACTACTTTACTTTGTATAATAGTAAAAAAAGAACTTATAAATATGTTTTTGACATACATGCTTCTATGTTGAAAAGCTCAACGATACTTCGACAAGAGGGCATTGCCAAAATAAAACTTGCACAATATAATTCAAATACTTTAAGACTTGTTATTCAAAATAATACTCCTTTGAGTATTCGTTTTACAAAAAAAAATAAAGAACTTTCTATAAAAATAGTCAATAAATCAAAAAAGACGAGAAATGCGATAACATCCAAAAGATATAAAAAAGAACCACCAAAAAGATTAGATAGAAATAAAATTATTGTCATAGATGCCGGACACGGAGGAAAAGACCCCGGAGCTATAGGCTATAGAAAATACAGAGAAAAAGTAGTGGTGTTAAGTATAGCAAGAGAGTTAAGAAATATATTGCGTTCCCGTGGATATAAAGTCTATATGACTCGAGATGGCGATTATTTTATAAAACTGAGAAATAGAACAAAATATGCCAATAAAAAAAATGCAGATATTTTTATTAGCATTCATGCTAATGCTGTAGGACGCAAGGATGCGAAAAAAGTTTGTGGTATGGAGTGTTATTTTCTTTCAACATCTCGCTCAAATAGAGCGAAAAAAGTTGCTGCTATGGAAAATTCAGCAGATTTAGATGAGATGGATTATTATGGAAAACAGAGTTTTTTAAATACGATAAATTCTCATAATATCGTAGCCTCTAACAAGCTTGCAATTGATTTGCAACGCGGTGCGCTCGCAACACTCAAAAGAA
>JALSLQ010000003.1 GCA_026988235.1 Sulfurimonas sp. | reverse complement strand
CATTGTTTATTTTTAAAATCTATTTCTTCCCATAAAGCCAATCGAATATTTGTAGGTCTAACAAATGTGTATGCTAACATGATAAGCGCATACTTGGTTGAGAGTTCCCCTCCATACTCTTGAATACTGATAAGTAAATTTTTTATGCCAGTGTCATCTGTAATAGTAGGGTAGTGTTTTTCTTTAGACTTTCCAATGATTTCGCTAATCTCTATATCACTTGCTGGATTTCGTTTGGCAAGACCATTTGCTATTGCCCATTTAAAAGTTTTTCCGATTTGTTGGTATACTTTTTCAGTAGAGTTTCTAACACCTCTCTCCATCATTTTGCGAAGTAGTGCTATGATGTCTTGAGCTGTAATGTTGTCTATATGTTTGTCACCAATATATGGAAAGGTATCATTTATAAAACCTCGCAGCGTTCCTTTGTAATGTGACTCGCTTGTGCCATCTTCTTGAAGTTTTTTCAGTTTTTGAAAAGCAATTTCTTTAAATGTATGTAGTTGCTCTGTATTTTCTTTTTGAATTTGTACTTTCTTTGCTTTCTTACTTTCATTAGGGTCAATACCTTGGGCGATATCAGCTTTATAGGTCTCTCTTAATTCTCTTGCCTGAGCTAAAGAGACATCAGGGTAAGAACCAAGAGCAAGTAACTTTTCTTTACCATCAAAACGATATTTTAATCTCCAGAGTTTTGTGTTTCGTTTTGTTACCAAAAGAAATAAACCACCACCATCAAAAAGTTTGTAGTCTTTCTCTTTTGCTTTTGCCTTATTTATTTGTGTCGCAGTAAGTGTGGTGGTTGTTCTTGCCATTTTGTAACCTCTTGTTCAATAGTTTAGGGGTATAAAATTTTAGCAAAAGGGGTATATGTAAAATGTACCCCTTAAAATACCCCTAAAAAGTTGAGATTACTATAACATATATAAGATTACATTAGATTAAAAAAAAGTATTGAAGTTCGTATTTTAGGGTGTTTATAAACTATGTTGGATTGATTGAGATTGAAGGGTGGATGGGGTAGAGGGATTCGAACCCCCGAGTGCCAGTACCAAAAACTGGTGCCTTACCGCTTGGCGATACCCCAATGTAAGTAGTAGTAATAATTTATGATTGGTTGCGGAAGCTGGATTTGAACCAGCGACCTTCGGGTTATGAGCCCGACGAGCTACCGAACTGCTCTATTCCGCGGTGTTTCAAACGCTGTATCAGTGTTTGTGAGCCGAAATTATAGACAAAAATTTCTTTTATGTCAAGAGTTTTTTACCTAAAATAGTAAATTTTTTTTTGAACTCTTTTTAATGAATATTTTCCTATAATAAGGAAAATAAAAAATATTAATAAATAAAGAGAAAATATGAAACCGATAGAGAGAGTTTTACAGGCTATAGAAGATATAAAAAAAGGCAAGATGGTCATAATGGTCGATGATGAAGAGAGAGAAAATGAAGGTGATTTGGTATATGCAGCTGCTTTTTCAACACCTACACATGTAAACTTTATGGCGACTCATGCAAGAGGGCTTATATGTGTTGCTCTTTCAAAATCAATTGCGAACAGACTAGATTTAAATCCTATGGTGAGTTCAAACACTTCTTCTTATGAAACGGCTTTTACCGTTTCGGTGGATGCTAAAGATGCTTTGACTGGCATTTCTGCTAAAGAAAGAAATGACACTATATCAATATTGGCAAACCCTATTTCAAAGCCTAATGAATTGGTGAAACCCGGGCATATCTTTCCTTTAATTGCAAAAGAGGGCGGTACGCTTGTTCGAACCGGTCACACTGAGGGTTCTGTTGATTTATGTCGTTTGGCAGGTTTAAGTGAAGCGGGTGTTATTTGTGAGATTATTAAAGACAATGGTGAGATGGCTCGTCGAGATGATTTAGATATATTTGCAAAAAAACATGACTTACACACTATTTTTATCTCAGATATTGTTGAATATAGACTTGCGAATGAAAGACTTATAAGAGAAATTGGGGTAGAAGAGATAGAGTTTTTTGGTGTAAAAGTTAATCGTCACACATTTCAAGATCACGATGGCATCAAACATACGGCTATCCTTTTTTATAATGCGGGAGAGCTTACAAATGTTCGAGTTCATAATGTTATTCCTGATTATGAATTGCTTTTAAATCAAAATAAATATATTAATCTTATTAACTCCATAGAGTATTTAAAACAAAACAGCGGTTTACTAGTTTTTATTAACAAAACAAATCATCAGGACAACGCAGCGATGAAAGAGTTTGGAATTGGTGCACAGATTATAAAATCTTTTGGTGTTTCAAAAATGAATCTACTCACTTCAATGAAAAAGACTGATTTTGTAGGGCTAGGTGGCTTTGGACTTGGAATAAACGAAATTATAAACATCTAATGTATAAACTCTTTCTCTTTACATGTTTTCTCTTTACATGTAACGCAGATGCACAGATGATACAACGCACACAAGTAATTATGGGTACTTTTGCCTCTATTTCTTTAGACAAAGAGCAAAAGGCGCTTTTACGACCGTCTTTTAAAATTTTGCAAGATGTTGAAAATTCTCTCTCTTCTTATAAAGTAACTTCTCCTATCTTTGAGCTAAACTGTGAAAAACAAGCACTTTTAGACAACTATGCCTTTGAAGCAGTGCAGTTGAGTTTGACATACTATAAGCATACGGCAGGATATTTTGATATTGCCATAGGAAGGATCACGAAAGATTTATATAGATTCGGAGAAAATGAAAAACTTCCATTGCAAAAAGAATTACGCAACAGTTCTACGGCTATTAATCAGCTTGTATTGCAAGGGAACAAAGCTACTCTTAGCGGAAACATTAAAGTTGATCTCGGTGGGATGGGCAAAGGTTTTGGGGTTGATAAAGTCAGCGAATTTTTAATAAAAAAAAGAGTAAAGAGAGCTGTCATTGCTTTAAGCGGTGACATACGCTGTATAGGAAAATGCAAAATTGCAATCAACAATCCGTTACATGTAAACGCACAATTAGCAAGTTTTACAATGCAAAACAGCGGTGTAAGTACAAGCGGAAATTATAATCGCTATGTCAAAAGCAGACAATACAACCATCTTATTAACCCTAAAACCAAGCAATCCGAACAACAATTTCTCTCTATAACATTAGTTTCAAACCTTCCATCCGCTACGCTTGACGCCTATGCAACGGCAGCGAGTGTTATGCCTATGCAAAAAGCCTATGCTTTTTTAAATGCACAAGCGCTTGGGTATATCATCTTGCAGACAGACAAACAACTTGTTGTCAGTCCAAATATGACAGAATATGTTACTGATTTACAACTGAAATGAGACTGTTTTTAAGACTTTGAATCGACTGAGTTCGTCATCGTTTTGAAGTTCTAATTCTTTCGCTGCTTTTTTTGAAATCAGTCGAAATCCGAGTGTTACCGTGACTTTGTCGCCTTTTTGCAGTTTTAGAGTGTATTTAATCTCTTTGTTTGCATAGATGAGGGTGTCTTTTAAAACTTTGTCGGCTACAAAAGGCATACTCTCTGTGCGGTTGTTTCCAAAAACACGGGTAAAAATATAGGGCTTAAGTAGTGTTGTTTTATTGGCTCTTGTGATGCTTACATGTAACACGCCTTCTCGGTATGCCTGTCCAAAAAGAGCATGGTTCGCTTTATTGGTAATTTTTACACTCAAGCCATTTTTTTCTTTTTTTACTGCTATTTTTATATATTTTCCAAGGCTTTGGCTCATAGTATGCACACCTGCTATGCCGTGATACGCATGTGTTTTGCTGTCTCTAAGTGTTGTTTTACTTCCCATTATCTGAGGCATATGACAGGAGATGCAGGTATGTTTGTCTTTTTTGTCTATGTAAGCATCAAGCATAATGATGTCAAAACCGTTTTTGTTGTTTACATGTGAATGACATCCCATACAGACATTACCATTATAGTAGTTCTCATTATTATATTCGATTTGGTGGTAGGGAGAGTTTTTTGATTGCTTGATGAGACCAAAGAAAGAAGTTGTTGTTCCGTATTTTACTTTTGATTCATTTTTTTTGTCTGCCTGTGCTGTATAAAAATCTTTTTTCTTACCTGTGAGTATGTTTTTATTGACTTTGTCCCCTTCTTGAACATCTCGTATAGTGTGGCAGTATATACATGAAATTGGCGTTTCTTTTGCTTCTTGGGGTGTTTTTGCACTGGGTGAATGACAGGCTTTACAATTGCTTTTTTCTCTATTTTTATGCTCTTTTTCAAAAACTGCTTTATAGATTTTATCATTTACAAGCGATGATTTTCTATGAATGGAATTGTAGTATTCTTTATAGATGAGTGGATGGCATTTTTGACACACTTTATTGTCATTTGCAAAGGAGGCGTTACATGTAAGGAGAAATAATAAAAGGAAAGTAAATGTTTTCATACAAAGATTATAACAGCTTAATTATAAATAATACTTTTAAAAAGAATAAATATTGTGTATAAAATAACAAAATAAAAAAGAAAAAATGAGAAAACTTTCATGTAAATAAAAAAATCAAAGCCCGACACTATCAAAAAAGGAGAAAAAAGTTCCAAAGAGGCAGTGATAAATGAAGTATAAATAATAATCTGTATCTCTTTTGTATTTCTTTTACATGTAAAGAGTAAAAAGTGCAGGACTACCATAATAAAAAGTCCAAAAGCAAAAATATGTGGCACTACTATTTTTAACAAGCCATCAAATGACTTTGAAGGAGTGAAAGATGCAGCATTACCAAGATAATAGTTTTGGACGCTTTCATATGAAAATCCTATTGTATCGGAAAAAATCAAAGCGCCACTGAGAAGCAGTAAAATACTAAAGAGTAAAAAATAGCCAACAGCATATTTATAGGCTTTATTTGGCAAAATTAAGTTCCCATAAAGCTCTGCTTGACATATAAAAAGCAATACTGTGCCAGATAAAAAAACAGAATAAATAGAGGCTGATAAATTCTGTAGAAGAAAAATAAGTCCCAAATAATGTAAGCGGTGTAAGCAGTCCAAAAACCATGACAAGGTTTACGGTAAGTATGACTTTTGCTTTTTTATGCAGGAGCCTGATAAATACGGCACTTAAAGTCAGAAGCAACATCATTAAAAAGAAAATTTGCATGTGAATAAATTCTAAAAATACCGACTTGTTCATAGGGTCTAAAAATTCATCAGCATTGCCAAAGAGTGTTGTGTGAACCATTGTAACACTAAGCCCAAGTGTATGACTTTTGACAAAGATGTCAAAGATGAGATAGAGTGTTATAAAAATTAAAAGCCCGTTTAACAAAGGCTTCATTCCTTTGTCTTGTTTGACATTTTTTATCAAAGTAAAACGCAACTATTTTCCTTGTAAGAGTTCGTTATAGAGTGCAAAGGCAATGCGTGAGCCATTTGTTACACTTCTAGCACTCAGTGTTGCACCCGTAATGGTCGGAATATCTCGTGAGAGTTGCAGCATTTTGTTTGTTAGTACATTTTGAAACTGCGCTGTCCATGTTTTGTTTGGAATGTATTCATGCGGTTCATTAAATGCAATGATTTCTATACCTTGCAGTTTATTTTTATGAATAAGATAAAGAATAACTGCATTTTTAGAACGGACTTTTTTATTGATTAAAATACCATAGCCTAGAATTTTCCCATTCTCTTTGGCAGTGTAAATACGGTAAATCTTTGTGGTCAGTTTTACTTTTGCATCTGCTTGTATTTTTTTAAACTTTTTACTCGAGAGCAGAATGTTTTTTTTAGTAATAGTCGCTGTTTTTGAGTAATTTTCTTTCATTGCATCTATCGGGGAGAGTAAAACTTTCGCCGATAGAGAATTTGTAAGAGAGAAAATGAGTAAAGATAGGAGAAGAATATGTTTCATTTTTGTAATCTCACTTATTTTTGTTGTGATTATAGCAAAACTCTAGAAAATAAATCCAAGAGAGACGCTAAAGGTATCGGAATTGATTTTTGAATTTACTACATTATTATTTTACATTGCATAGTCCATTTTAAGTACAACCTGCTCATGTGGAAAAAAGTTCACACCGACAGTTGTCGTGTCTATAGAGTCAAAACCTGTGCCGTCTGCCCGTTTTTCTTGAGGGTTTATACTTTCATACTGAACAAATACCGGCATTTTCTTTTCAATAGATGTAAGGCTTAACACATCAAAACTGGCATTAATAAATCCGCCACTCATCTCTTTTACCTGTGTGCCAGTTGTGTCTGAGCGTTTTGTTTGTGTATATGTACCATAAACTCTTGCACCACTGTTCTCATAGTTAATATGTGCATCCCACATCGTAATTTTAGAATCACCGTAAAGAGAAGCACCGATTAAAAGACCATTTATCTTTGTATAATCAAGGCGTGCTACACCTGCAAAACCCGGATTAGCAACTGCAAAAGAACCGCCTCGACCTTTTCTAAGCCATTTAGCCCCTGCCGTATCATCTGGTTGCAATGCGCTCACTCCTGCAAATTTATACTCTAAGCCGTTTGCAATCTCGCCATAAACCATAGCACCGCTTTCATCCCATGTTGAGGGAATTAAATAATAAGCAGTTTGTGGTCGCTGTACAGTTGTAAAGAGTGTAGGTTCATGTCTTTGATTGATTAGTCCCATAGGCATTAAAAAGTTACCCAGACGGACATTAAAGTTTTTGTTTATTAAAAAATCAAGATACATAAACTCAACAACAACTTCATCACCGCCACCGTTTGCAGTAACGCCACCACCTTCATACTCTATTTCTGTATTTAAAATAATATTGTCAGAAAATTTATACCCTAAATATGTAATAAGTCTTTTCACCTGTGTTTGAGAACTATTTTTTGTATTATCATCCGAATTAGTTGTAGCGTAGTACATTTCACCGTATCCACCGATGCTAAGCGGTGATTTTGAATAATAAACTTTAGAAGCTGCCGCACCTAAACCACTATGAGACTGCTTTGTATCAACCGTCGTATAGCTAAATCCTGTTTTTAAGTCACTTGTTTCATCTATAAGTGACTGTGTCGTTTCTTTGAGCTGCTTAATTTCCTCTTTTAGCATTTGAATGTCTGCTGTGTCATCCCCGAAAGAGGCACTACTTACTAATAACATACTCGCTAATGCGAGTGAGATCTTTGATGTATTCATTGTTTTCCCTTTTGTATGATTATGATATTTACTATCAAAATCTTTTTGAATGTGGCAATTCTACATGATTTTTTTCTAAATGTCAATAGTTATGATAATTATTATTAAAATATAGTCAAATTCTTTGATATAATAAAGAAAAAATTATATTGAGAGTCTATGAGAGAAATATTTTTAAGAGAAGAAGATGGTAAACAGGTATATATAGAAGTTGATTTAAATGCATATGGTTATAGCAATAAGTATGGATGGCTCCTGAGTGTATTTGTAAAATTTGATGCTTTAGATGAAAGTGCGGAGGGTTTTGAAGAGTTTTTAGAAGCCAAAGAATCGTTAATAATTGCACTCGAGCATGAAGAAAAAGCAAAATATGTGGGTTCAAGAGTCATAGATGGATGGAGTGAACTTTACTTTTATGCACAGGGCTCGAAAGGTTTGGACGCAGTAGTGCGTGATATTTTAAAGCCAGCAAATTATATATACGAAAGTAATGTTGTTCGAGATGCCAAATGGGATTTTCATTATCGTAATCTTGCACCGAAGGAATTAGAGTTGTGTCATATAGAAAGTGAAAAGATTATCTTTTTACTCTCTCAAGAAGGTGATGACTTGAGCATACCAAGAGAAGTGGAGCATTATATCTCTTTTACTATGCCGACACAAAAAAACAAGTTTTTGAACTCTTTAGTACTTGAGGGTTTCACAGTTAAAGATGAAATTAGCAGCGAAGAGTTTGAACATGGAGTTGCTCTTGTGAAAACACATGCCGTAACATCAGAGGAAGTGAAAAAAGTTGTGAACGAACTCTTTGAGGCAATAAAAAAAGAGCAGGGCTATTATGAAGGCTGGAGTACACTCTTAATAGAAGACGAGAACAGTTAAAGAATGCCAAAACAGGAAAAAATGTTTGCAATAGCAGGCGTCATTAACTACCTTGTTGTAGTCTTTATGAATGCTTTTACTGACCTTGGGCATAAAATCATTATACAAAACACCATATTTAAGGTTTACGATGGCAGTACACAAATAGTATTGACGGCAATTGTGAATGCTTTAGTCTTACTTCCTTTTATCTTAGTTTTTTCTCCTTCTGGTTTTTTAGCTGACAGATTCCCAAAAAATAAAATTATGGAATATTCTGCTATCTTTGCTGTTATTATTACTCTGGGTATTACTTATGCGTACTATCACGGCTATTTTATTTTTGCATTTATATTGACTTTTTTGCTTTCAATGCAAAGTGCTATTTATGGACCAGCAAAATATGGCTATATAAAAGAACTCGTAGGCGTAAAATTTTTAAGTGGTGGTAACAGTGCCGTGCAGGCAGTAACAACGGTTGCAATCTTAGGTGGTATTATTTTTTATACGGTTTTGTTTGAAGGAATGTATAATAATTCTTTGCTAACAAAATCTCAGATTTTACAAACCATTGCCCCTTTGGGTTGGCTCTTAGTGATTGGTTCTTTCATAGAATGGTTTTTAGCTTCTAAATTACCAAATAAAATGATAGAAGCAAGTAAGCGTGATTTTAAATTTAAAAGATATATTCGAGGTGCATATCTGCATAAAAACCTTAAAACGGTAACGAGAAAGAGAGAAATTTTTGATGCTATTATATCATTAAGCCTTTTTTGGTCTATAATGCAGGTGATTTTGGCAGTATTTGGCGAGTATGCAAAAGATGAGCTTCACATCACAAATACTATTGTCGTACAAGGTGTTATGGCGCTTGCAGGCATAGGTATTGTGACAGGTTCAATTATAGTCGCAAAACTCTCCAGATTTTATATAAATGTCGGTTTAGCCGGAATTGGTTCCATAATTATAACAATCATAGTTTTTCTGGTTCCGTTTTTGCATTCAATAATGCTGATAGCGCTTGTGTTTACATTGTTTGGTGTTTTTGCGGCATTTATATTGGTTCCGCTTAATGCAAGAATTCAGTATTTGGCTTCACGGGTACATTTAGGCATTATTTTAGCGGCAAATAACTTTATACAAAATATTTTTATGTTCTCTTTTTTATGTGTGACAACACTCTTTGCATACTTTGGAATGAATGCAGAATTACTATTTTATTTTATGAGCATTGTTGGTATTTACTTGATTCATAATTTGTATAAAAGATATTCAGTCGATATGTTTTGGTCGCTAATGGGTCTGTTTTGCGCATTACGACATAAATATACTTATGTCGGTTTAGAAAATATGCCAGAAGATAAAGCTGTTTTACTACTTGGAAACCATGTGAGTTGGCTTGATTGGATTTTATTACAACTGCCTTTGCAAAGACGCATTAACTTTATGATGGACAAAGATATTTATCATTGGAAGGTTTTTCATCCGATTTTTAAAAAAGGTGAGGCAATTCCTCTTTCACCAAAAGCCTTTAAGGATGCTATGAAAGAAGCGCATAAAAGGTTGCAAAATGGTAGCATAGTAGCACTCTTTCCAGAAGGTGAAATTACCAAAGACGGAGAAATACACAGATTTCATAGAGGGTATGAGCTTATTGCTAAGGACTACGAGGGTGTCATTGTGCCATTTTATATAGATAAAGGAATCTTTGGCAGTGCTTTTGCAAAATACAAGCCTAAAGGCAGTAAAAGAAATATTTTTAAGCGAAGAGTCGTTACAATCTATTTTGGTAAACCACTGCCGATAGATACAAAAACAAAAGAATTACAAAATATAATTTTACAAATGAGAGAAAAATATGAAGCTCAATAAACCAAAACATAATCTTTATAGAAACGGCATGTATGCGGTAGAAGGTTTTTTAGACATTGTGAAAAACGAGACATCATTTAAATGGCAACTCTTAATGCTTTTTGTGATGGGATTTGTTGCTTGGATTTTACCTATAAAATTTGTATATTCGAGTATACTCTTTCTATCGCTTTTTTTACCAGTTTTGTCAGAAGTGGCAAACAGTGCGATTGAACGCGTTGTAGATTTAGTGACAAATGAGTATCATATTTTAGCAAAACAGGCAAAAGATGCCGGTGCAACTTTGGTTTTGCTGAGTTTGATTGTTACTGTGATGATATGGACTTTTACTTTGATTATAGCTTTTAAGGAGAATATGTAAATGAATACAACATTAATCATAGGTGCAGGCGGTGTAAGTCGTGTTGTTGTGCATAAATGTGTACAAAATTCGGATGTATTTGGCAAAATAGTTTTGGCAAGTAGAAGAAAATTAAAATGTGATGCAATGAAAGCAGAACTTCCAAAAGCAGATATACAGACTTACGCTCTTGATGCAGACAATACAGAAGAAATAGTAAGTTTAATCAATAAAGTCCAAGCAAGTATTGTTATAAATGTAGCACTGCCTTATCAGGATTTAACGATTATGGATGCCTGTATTGCTACAAAAACAGACTATTTGGACACGGCAAACTATGAGCACCCAGATGTTGCAAAATTTGAGTATAAATTACAATGGGAAAAAGATGAAGCTTTTAAAAAAGCGGGGATTATGGGGCTACTTGGTAGCGGTTTTGATCCGGGTGTGACAAATGTTTTTTGTGCTTATGCGCAAAAACACTATTTTGATGAGATTCATACTATAGATATACTTGACTGTAATGCAGGCGACCACGGTTACCCTTTTGCAACAAACTTTAACCCAGAAATAAATCTTCGTGAGGTTTCTGCAAACGGTAGATACTGGGAAAACGGTAAATGGATACAAACAAAACCGATGGAGATAAAAATGGTATGGGATTATCCTGAGATAGGATTAAAAGACTCTTATCTTCTTTACCATGAAGAGATGGAATCATTGGTCAAACATATAAAAGGGCTTAAACGCATTCGTTTTTTTATGACCTTTGGCGAGAGTTATTTGACGCATATGCAGTGTTTGCAAAATGTCGGTATGTTAGGGATTGAAGCGGTTGAGCATAAAGGACAAAAAATAATTCCTATAGAATTTTTAAAAACACTGCTTCCTGACCCTGCTTCTTTGGGTTCACGAACAAAAGGTAAAACAAACATAGGCATAATGGCCGAGGGCATAAAAGATGGGAAAAAGAAAAAAATCTATATTTATCAAGTAAGTGATCATGAGGCATGCTATAAAGAGGTGAATTCGCAGGCAGTCTCTTATACAACAGGTGTACCTGCCATGATAGGTGCAAAACTGATGCTACAAAAAGTTTGGTACAAAGAGGGTGTATATAATATGGAAGAGTTTGACCCTGACCCTTTTATGGATGAGTTAAATAAACAAGGGCTGCCTTGGAAGATTCAAGAACTGGAATAATATAATGAATTTTGAAGCGATTGTAGGTACTATTGATTCTTTGCCTCCATTATTGGACACGACACTTATAATTAATAGGCTCTATGCTGAGGGTGATGAAAATATCAATATGAATAAACTGATAATTGTACTTGAATCAGATGTTCTTTTATGTGTCAATATTTTAAAAATAGTGAATTCTCCTTTGTATAGCTTATCACAACAAATAGTATCAATAAGACAAGCGGTAACTCTTTTGGGTTCACAAAAAATTTATGGTTTGGCTTTGAGTTACTCTATAAGTAATATTGTTCGTGCAAATATCAGACCCTATGGCGTTACCAATACGGTATTTAATGATATAAGTCATTTACAAAGTCAGCTAGTCTCACAATGGTTTTCTAAAATAGATAAGAAAACGGCAAAATATTTATCACCTTTAGCTTTAATAATGGAGTCAGGGAAACTTATTTTAGCAAAAGAAATAGTAAATGCTGCACAAATTAAAGAATTTAATCTTGCCTTGTCTATGAGTGAAAATATATCTCAATATGAAAATGATGTTTTTGGAACTTCTTCTTATTATGTTGGTGGTTTACTGTTTGAACATTGGAATTTGAATCCACGATATGTTGATATACTTAAAAGTTTAGATTATGAATATGAATCAAAAACAAAGATAGATGTACATGTAGATATACTCGATATTGTGCGAACAGCTATAAATGTAAAAGAAATTTTAACTGAAAAATCAATCGCAAAAGCCTCTGAAATGGTAGAGGAACTGGGCTTTGATGTAGATGGCTTTATGGATACGGCAGAAGAAATACAAATGGCATATATTGGAGATAGTAGATGAGTCAAATAAGTACACCTTGTTATGTATGTGAAGAAGCACTTTTAGAAAAAAATTTACAAACTTTAGCATATGTGCAACAGCAAAGCGGTGCGAAAATAATTTTGGCGCTCAAAGGCTTTGCAATGTGGAGTACCTTTGATTTAGTGGCAAAATATTTAAAAGGGTGTACGGCAAGTGGACTCTATGAAGCAAAACTTGCACGCGAAGAATTTTGTAAATATAATAATAATGCAGAAGTGCATACCTACTCACCGGCTTATAAAGATGAAGATATTGCAGAGATTGCTAAAATTTCAGATCATATAGTGTTTAATTCTCCAAATCAATTACAAAAATATATTTGGAAAGTCAAAGAAATTAACAAAAATATTCATATTTCCCTAAGAGTAAACCCCGAAGTATCATCCTCTCCAGTCGATATATATAATCCTTGTGGTTTATATAGCAGACTAGGAACAACACTCTCTAATTTTGATGAAAAAGTGCTTGAAAATATAGATGGACTCAATTTTCATGTACTTTGTGAGCAAAATGTAGATGCCTTAGAAGAAGTTTTGAATATTTTTGAAGAAAAGTTTGCAAAATATTTTACAAATTTAAAATATATTAATTTCGGTGGAGGACATCATATAACCAAAAAAGATTATGATATTGAAAAACTTATTTGGTTAATCAAAGAATTTCGTAAAAAATATAATCTTGATGTTTATTTAGAGCCTGGTGAAGCAGTCGGCTGGGAAACAGGCTATCTTGCATCAACAGTTTTGGATGTGTTTGAAAATGGCTTGAATATAGCCATACTTGATACATCCGCAGAAGCGCATATGCCTGATACCTTGGCAATGCCATACCGTGCACAAGTTAGAAATGCTGGAGTTGCAAATGAGAAAAAATATACCTATCGTTTAGGTGGTAATACCTGCTTGGCAGGTGATATTATGGGAGATTATTCATTTGACACACCGTTACATGTAGGCGATACCATTATATTTGAAGACCAAATTCATTATACTTTTGTAAAAAATACCACTTTTAACGGTGTAAAACTTCCCTCTTTGGCAATAAAGCGAAAAAATGGAGTAATTGAACTTATTAAAAAGTTTGGGTATGAAGATTATAAAAATAGATTGAGTTAGGAGCATATAAGATGATAGAAGATAAAAAACGTTGGAATATACGCCATGTAGAAAAACCCATGCGTACAAATGTGGAACCCATCATAGAAAAATATATAGATATGGCAAATAGTGGCAAAGCTTTGGATATTGCTTGTGGAGTCGGTAGAAATACACATTTTTTAGCAGAAAAAGGCTTTTTTGTTGATGCAGTAGATTTTAGTGATTATGCACTTTCTCAAGTACAAAATGATGAAAAAATTAATAAAATAGAAGTTGATTTAGATATATATAATTTACAAAAAAATGAATATGATTTAGTAATAAACATCAACTATCTCAGCAGAAGATTACTCCCTCAAATTAAAGAAGCGCTCAAGCCAAACGGTTTATTAATATTTGAGACTTTTATTGTGGCGCACGGCGATTTTAATCAGCCGGCAAATCCTGAATATCTTTTGAGAGTAAATGAACTTTTACATGCGTTTATAGGGCTAGATATTATTTATTATGAAGAAAAAGATGCTGTTAATCTTCGGGGTGAAAATACTCGTGTTGCTTCATTAGTAGCAAGAAAAAGATGCTAATGATTGGTATTACATGTATAAAAGTTCTTTAAAAATATACAATTTTTTGCAAGAGAAAAATTTGCTTGAAAATTCTCCAAAATTGTGGTGGCCAAATGCTGGAACTTTTGAAGTGGTCATTGGTGCAATTTTAACGCAAAATACTACATGGAAAAATGTTCAAAAATCTTTAAAAAATTTAGAAAACTTCTTAAATTTAGACTCTTTTACAGCGTTACATGTAAAGGTAATAAAAGAAAAAATACGTCCAAGCGGTTTTTACAATCAAAAAGCACCGAGACTTTTAGTCTTGGCACAAAATATACAAAATGAATTTGGTAATTTTGAAACTTTTCAAAAAAAAGTGACGAGGGAATGGCTCCTCGCACAAAAGGGTATTGGGCAAGAGAGTGCAGATGCTATTCTTTGCTATGCTTGTTTGAGGGATGAAATGGTCGTGGACAGTTATACGAAAAGATTACTTAAAACATTTGATATTGCATTTAAAACATATAAACAATACAAAGATTTTTTAGAAGATGGTTTACAAGAAGCCTTTACATGTAAAGAGTTAAACCTTATATATGCGCAATTTCACGGCATGATTGTAGAGTATAATAAAACTCAAAAGTTATAACCCTTCGAGTAAAACGCTCCACAGCCGTTGTACTTCTTGATTTGTTAAAAAGAGAGAAGATTCATTTTCAAAGAGTTCTTTTAAACCTTTTTTATGAATAGCAAAAGTATGAGAACACTGTTCATGTGTTGGTAAATAAGCTCGTAAAAGTGAAATATCTTCTTCAATTTTTTTAGAACATAAAAAGCAATACATATCTGAATGTAATCTTCCCTCATGTTTTAAAAGTTTTACATAGGCTTCAACGGCTACACGCTTAGGGTTTTGTTTGTTCCAGTTTAAGGAGGCTTGTTCTAGTAAATCAAAATAAAATGTGCCAATATCTTCAGAGTCTTTAAGATGCTTATAAAAAAGCCCTAAAAAGTCCTGCCATAGCCGTAAAAGTTTGTAATCATTGATCCAGCTATAGCCGATGTGTATGACATCTTTGAGTCTTGCAATGGTAGATTTAGCAGAACTCTCTGTCTCATAGTCAATCTTAAAACCGAGATTTATAACTCCGTGCCGTGCTCCATAGAACCTATAAAGGGTATCTAAGCTATTTTGCGATAAAATATTTACTATTAAATCCTCATCTTTGACGCGATTTAAATTGATGATAAAACCTTGCACCTAATTGCTTCCTATATACACACTTTGTGAATTTTTTTTAAATATTTTACACTTATTATGCTTATTTAAACCAAAAGAAAGTATAATTTATCTGCTTTGTCTAAATAGACTAAGTTTCTTTAAAAAGAGATTAAATTTATATATTTTTTGTATAAAATTTACAAATTTAGGAGTTAAAATGGTTGAACATCATGATTTATTAAGATCATTTAAGGATAATTGTGGGTTTGGGCTTGTTGCTAATATCAAAAACAAACCTTCACATAAAGTACTTAATGATGCAGTAACTGCGTTGGAGCGTATGATGCACCGAGGTGCTGTTGCTGCGGATGGAAAGACAGGAGACGGAAGTGGTTTACTTCTTTCTATGCCAAAAGAGTTTCTTAGAACAAAAGCCGAAGCAAAAGGTGTTGAATTGCCAAACCAATTTGCGGTGGCGAGTGTTTTTACAAAAAATAAAAAACATTTAGATGCACTTGAAGCAATTTGTCAAAATAATGATTTAAAAGTAGTATTGTATCGTGATGTTCCTATTGATACAAATGCCTTGGGTGATCAGGCACTTGCTTCATTACCACATATAATACAACTCTTTATTGTTCCTAATTCAATCATGGCAACAAACAGATTTGATGCGCTTTTATACCTTTCTCGTAAAGAAGTTGAGCATGAGCTTGGCAGTGACAGAGATTTTTACATAGCGTCAATGAGTTCAAAAGTGCTTTCTTATAAAGGGCTTGTGATGCCTACACATATTAAAGAATTTTATAAAGATTTACAAGATGAAAATTTTAAAATCTCTTTTTCACTCTTTCACCAAAGATTTTCAACAAATACACTTCCTGAGTGGCGTCTTGCGCAACCGTTTCGTGCTGTAGCGCATAATGGAGAGATTAACTCTGTTGAAGCGAATCGTATTAATGTGGCTATTAAAACAGAATCAATCAAAAGTGAAGTCTTTAGTAATGAAGAGATGCAAAGGTTGTTGCCTATTTTACAGCTTGGTTCCTCTGATAGTGCCTCAGCAGATAATTTCTTTGAATTTTTAATCGTCAATGGAATGGATTTTTTTAAAGCTGTTCGTGCCGTTATTCCTCCTGCATGGCAAAATGCCCCACATATGGATCCTGAACTGCGTGCATTTTATGAATATCACTCAACTGTATTTGAAGCATGGGATGGTCCGGCGGCATTTTCTGTAACAGACGGAAGGTACATTGGTTGTGTGCTTGATAGAAATGGTTTGCGTCCTTCGAAATACATAGTTACAAAAGATGATAATCTTTTAATAGCCTCAGAATATGGTGTTGTTGACATCACTGAGGAAGATGTAAAAGAGCGTGGACGCTTGCAATCCGGCGAAATGCTTGGACTTGATTTAAAATTTGGAAAACTACTTAAAAGCCATCAGATTGATGATTATCTCAAAGGGTCTAATCCTTACATGAAATGGTTAAATGAGCATATGATTTATCTGCAAGAGCATGTAGAAGAACAGTACTCTACATGTAAAGATATAGATGAAGATGTCTTAATTAAAAAACAGAGATACTTTAATGTAACACAAGAGATTATAGAACAGGTCATTGAACCTATGATAAAAGAGGGCAAAGAGGCAGTCGGCTCTATGGGTGATGACACGCCTCTTGCTGCTTTTTCACAGAAACAGAGAAATTTTACAGATTTTTTCAAACAAAAGTTTGCTCAAGTTACAAATCCACCAATAGATTCTATTCGTGAAAAAGTTGTTATGAGTTTAAATACTGGTTTTGGTGAAGTGCATAATATTTTAGATGAAATCCCATCACATGCCCATAGACTCAAATCAATTTCTCCGATTATAACAAGTGAAAAATTAGAAGTACTCAAATCATTTGGTGATGAAAAATCACCTAGATACCAAGAATTTTACAAAAATGCTACTTTTTCAACTGCATATACATCGGATTTAAAGGATTCTTTAGAAAATTTAGTTGAAAAAGTGATTCAATCGGTTAAGAACGATGGAATAAGAATAGTTATTTTAGATGACAGTGCATTTAGTAAAGAAAATAAAGTGATTCCTATGGCAATGGCGATAGGACGATTAAATATTGCTTTACTAAAGGAAAAAATACGCCATTTAGTCTCTTTAATTGCAACAACAGGTGAAGTCATTGATTCACACAGTGCTGCAGTTTTACTTGGTTATGGGGCATCTGCAATTTATCCTAATGTTCTTTTTGCAACGATTGCAACACAACTTGAAAAATCTAAATCATTGAACTTTACATGTGCAGAAGCATTTAAATCTGTGCATACGGCACTCAACAGCGGACTTTTGAAAATTATGTCAAAAATGGGTATCGCGACTATCGCTTCGTATAGAAATTCTGGTCTTTTTGATGTAATGGGACTCAACAAAGATATAGTAAAAGAGTGTTTTGAAACATCTCATTGTACACTGAGCGGACTTACCTATGATGATATTGATGCCAGACTTGAAACAGCACATAAGGCTGCTTTTAAAACAAACGGTTTTAATAAAATTTTTCCATTAAATATTGGTGGATATTATAAATTTTATACAGGACAAGAGCACCATGATTTTGGTCCTGCCGTTATTCATGCAATTCATGATGTTTCTAAAAATCCTTCACAAGAAAACTTTGATAAACTGAAAAATTTGGTAAATAAACGCGGATTGAAGTTTATTCGTGATTTCTTTGATCTTAAATCAGACAGAAAACCGGTTGATATTTCTCAAGTTGAACCTAAAGAAGCGATTTTTAAGCGTTTTGCTTCTGCAGCGATGAGTCTTGGTTCTATCTCTCCTGAAGCACATGAAACCATCGCTATTGCAATGAATAGAATTGGTGCACAGTCAAACTCAGGAGAAGGCGGAGAGGATAAAGCTCGTTTTGGTACTGAAAGAGTCTCAAAAATTAAACAGGTCGCTTCGGGACGCTTTGGTGTGACTCCTGCGTATCTGCGTTCAGCAGAAGAGATTCAAATTAAAGTCGCACAAGGGGCAAAACCGGGTGAGGGCGGACAGCTTCCAGGGCATAAAGTAACTCCACTTATTGGAAAACTGCGTCATACTGTTCCAGGTGTTACACTTATTTCACCACCCCCACATCACGATATTTACTCTATTGAAGATTTGGCACAGTTGATTTTTGACATAAAGCAAGTAAATCCTAAAGCACGCGTAGCGGTTAAGCTTGTTTCTACTGTCGGCGTTGGAACAATTGCTGCAGGTGTAGCAAAAGCCTATGCAGATAAAATTATCATTTCAGGCGGTGATGGTGGAACAGGTGCTGCTCCGCTTACATCTATAAAATTTGCAGGAAATCCTTGGGAATTAGGTCTCTCTGAAGCACATAACGCACTCAAAGCAAATAACCTTCGTGGACTTGTAGAGTTGCAAACTGATGGTGGATTAAAAACGGGGCTTGATATTGTAAAAGCTGCTCTTTTGGGTGCTGAGTCTTTTGCCTTTGGTACAGGTGTTTTAACGATTGTCGGCTGTAAAATGTTGCGTATCTGTCATGTCAATAAATGTTCAGTAGGTATTGCAACACAAAATGAAAAACTCCGTGAAGAATTTTTTAAAGGACATGTAGATCAGGTGATTAACTTTTTTACATATCTCGCTGAAGATGTGAGAGCTATTATGGCTGAACTTGGTTATAAGACTATGGAAGAAATGATAGGTCATGTTGATTTACTTAGAGTCAAAGATGATGAATTTGCAAAGAAATTTGATTTTTCTGCTGTTTTACATCAAGAAGAAGGTGTAAATACACATCAGCAACCATTCAATACTCCATTTGACGATAACGCATTTGAAAAAGATGTTCTAAAAGAAGCAATGACTGCAATTAAACATCCTGAACATCCTTTGCGTATTCAAAGAGAAATCAAAAATGTTCATAGAAGCTTTGGTGCGTTGATCTCTGGAGAAATTGCACAATATTACGGAGATGAAGGGCTTAAACCTGATATGATTACAATAAATCTGAGCGGTGTGGCAGGTCAGGCTCTGGGAGCATTTTTAATTCCGGGTGTTTCTATTTATCTTGATGGTATGGCAAATGACTATATTGGAAAAGGTATGCATGGTGGTAAAATTATTATAACATCACAAAACGAAGGTGAAGAATTCTCATCAGGCGGTAATACTTGTTTATATGGTGCTACAGGTGGAAAACTTTACATTTCAGGCAGCGTAGGTGAGCGTTTTGCGGTTCGTAACTCCGGTGCTTTTGCAATTGTTGAAGGTACAGGTGATAATGCTTGTGAATATATGACAGGCGGGGTGGTTGTGATACTTGGAAAAACAGGAATTAACTTTGGTGCAGGTATGACAGGCGGTGTAAGCTTTGTATATGATAAAGAGCATGAATTTGTAGAAAATGTAAACCATGAACTCGTCGAAGCGGTAAGAATTGACACAGATGAAGGTGATGAAGCAAGACATTATTTGAAGCGTTTACTCAAAGATTATTTGACCGAAACAAAAAGTAGAAAAGCACAAGATTTACTTGAAAACTTTAGAGTAGAAGTAAGAAACTTCTGGCTTGTAAAACCTAAAAACTTAACAAAACTACCTCTTAATCTAGAGAACGGAGACTAAAATGCGCGAATATTTAAATACTGAAAGAATTGATCCTGAAAAAAGATTGGTCGTTGACAGAACTAAAGATTTTGGTGAAATTTATGAACTCTTTGATAAAGATGAAGCAGCATCACAAAGTGATAGATGTATTCAGTGTGGGGATCCATTTTGTTTAAATAAATGTCCTTTACATAATTATATTCCTCAATGGCTGAAGTCTATTGCCGAAAAAGATTTAGAATTTGCCTTTAAACTCTCAAATGAGCCTTCTCCTTTTCCTGAAGTAATGGGAAGAGTATGCCCCCATGACAGACTTTGTGAAGGTGATTGTACATTAAATGATGGTCACGGTGCCATCACAATTGGTTCAGTTGAAACACATATCACAGAAGCAGGATTTAAAGCAGGGTATAAACCTGAATTTCCTGGAATAACAACCGATAAAAAAGTTGCAGTTATTGGAAGCGGACCGGCAGGACTCTCTGCTGCAACATATCTCTTACGCGCAGGAATTGCTGTCACTATGTATGAAAGCAATGACCGTGCTGGTGGACTTTTAACCTATGGTATTCCTAACTTTAAGCTTGACAAAAAAGTAGTTGATCGGCGTGTTAAATTGCTCGAAGAAGCAGGGCTTAAATTAGTACTGAATTGTGAAGTAGGGCGTGATATAGATTTTGCTACAATAGCAAATGAACATGATGCAATGTTTATAGGCGTCGGTGCGACAAAAGCAAAAAGTGCAGGATTAGCAGGAGAGAATGCAGTAAATGTTTATAAAGCAATGGATTATTTGACAAATATACAAAGAAAAAATTTCAAACAATCTTATGATAAACAATTTGATTTTAAAGATTTAAATGTTGTCGTTATTGGTGGTGGTGACACTGCTATGGATTGTTTAAGAACTGCAAAACGAGAAGGTGCTAAATCTGTTACATGTTTGTATCGTCGTGATGAATACAATATGCCCGGTTCTAAAAAAGAGTATAAAAATGCCATGGAAGAGGGTGTAGACTTTACATTTTTAGTCGCTCCAAAAAAGATTGTTTTAAATGAACAAGGGCGTGCAGTAGCAGTTGAAGTTGTGAAGACAACTTTAGGCGCAAAAGATGAATCCGGTCGTCAACGCATGGAAGAGCTAAAAAGCTCTGAATACAGAGTGAATGCCGATGTGGTTATAATGTCACTTGGATTTAATCCTGTTGTTCCTCCATTTTTGGCTGAGAATGGCATAGAAACAAATTCATGGGGTGGGATTATTATAAATGAAGAGACACATGAGACAACGACTTCTGGGATTTATGCCGGCGGTGACTGTTTTCGTGGTGCTGATTTGGTTGTAACGGCAGCCTTTGATGGTCGTGAAGCGGCAAGAAGCATGATTGATTCTTTGTTAAAATAAGCATTAATTTGATATAATAAAGTTTACCATATACAATTTAAGGATTTTTTTTGAATTTACTAAACCTTTTTACTAAAACATTTGATAATAAACAACCAGAAAAAGCTGAAGCGGGTTCACACTGGATAAAATGTAAATCATGTCACTCTTTGATGTACTATAAAGAAGTTGAAAATCAAAATTATGTTTGTCCAAAATGTGGGTATCATATTCGTATCGGTGTCAAAGAAAGATTGAAAATGCTTGCAGATGAAGATACATTTGTAGAATATGATGAGTCTCTTGAACCTGTAGACCCTTTAAAATTTGTTGATAAAAAATCGTACAAAAAAAGACTTGAAGAAGCCTATACAAAAACAGGGCGTAAATCTTCTGTAGTAAGTGGCGAATGTAAAATGAATGGTGTTGCCGTACAACTTGTCATTTTTGACTTTGCATTTATGGGTGGTTCTTTGGGTTCAGTAGAAGGCGAAAAAATCGTTCGTGCGTGCGAACGAGCTATTGAAAAAAAACAGGGTCTCATTATTTTGAGTGCTTCGGGCGGTGCAAGAATGCAAGAGTCTACCTTTGCACTTTTACAAATGAGTAAAACATCTGCAGCTTTAGCAAAACTTTCAAATCATGGATTACTTTTTATCTCTGTACTTACTGACCCTACAATGGGTGGTGTGAGTGCATCATTTGCTAACCTTGGCGATATAATTATAGCAGAGCCGGGTGCGTTGGTCGGTTTTGCAGGGCAAAGGGTAATTGAGCAGACTATTGGTTCAGAACTTCCTGATGGTTTTCAAAGAGCTGAATTTTTGCTTGAACATGGTTCTATAGATATGATTGTCAATAGAAATGAGTTGAAAAAAACTCTTTCAGATATGTTAACACTGTTAAAAAAAGATTAGTATGAGACTGTATGCGTTATGCGATCAAGATATGTTGAATGAGAAAGAAATTTCTCTTGAAACATTTATAGATATAGCTAAAACACATAATGCAGAAGTGTTACAATATAGAAATAAAAATGCAGATATCGCTTTCATAAAAGAACAACTCATTACAATTAGAAAACAATATAATGGCTTCTTAATAGTAAATGATGCCTATGAACTTGTAGAATTTTGTGATGGTGTGCATGTAGGTCAAGAAGATTTAAAATCAATAGATGCTGATGTGTCAAAAGCAGTGAAAATTTTGCGTAGTGTCATTAAAGAAGATAAAATTTTAGGTATTTCCACGCATAATGAACAAGAAGTTCTTCAAGCAAATGAAATGGATGTAAACTACATAGGTTTAGGTGCTTACAGAAACACATCTACAAAAAAAGAGATTACAAATATTCTTGGAAATACATTAGATAAAATTGCAGCAAAATCAAAACATCCTGTAGCAGCTATAGGCGGTCTGAAATTAGATGATAAATTTGAGAATGTGGCTTATCATGTTATAGGCAGTGGTTTACTCAAATGAATATAGAAATTATTTCCATAGCAAAAAAAGAAAAATCATTATATGACCCACTATACAAAGATTTAACAAAAATGATATCGCGATTTGCTACAGTCAAAGATACTGAAATATTTTCAAAAGATGTAACAAAAGCACACACAATTTCCCCTCAAGCATCTCAAAAAGCATATACGAAAGCTTTAGAAGCTTATATTGGGAAAGATTTCTGTATAACTTTGCATCCTGATGGAAAATTAATCGACAGTTTTGAATTTAGTAAGCTATTAAATGATAGAATGAGTGTGAAATTTTTTATTGGCGGAGCATATGGTTTTGAAAAGAGTTTTTTAGACAAAAGCAATGCTATAATTAGTTTGGGTAAGATTACAATGAGTCATAAAATTGCAAAAGTTGTTTTGTTGGAACAAATTTATAGAGGTTTCTCTCTATTAAGTAATCATCCATATCATAAATAAAAGGGAAGTATTCGTGCAAGCAAGTGAGTTAAATTATTTTAAAGACATATTATTAAGTCGTAAAGAGCAAATTGAAAAGAACATTAATGGTGTAAGTACAGAACTTAGCGAATTAAATGCATCTGATTTAAGTGATGAAGGCGATCATGCCTCGGCAAACAATAATTCTATGGTTGAGAGTGCTATAATAGAACAACAAAAAAAAGAATTAGCTGAAATTGACAAAGCACTCAATAAAATTGCCAATGGTGGTTATGGTGTTTGCGAAATGTGTGAGGATGATATTGGATTTCAAAGATTAAAAGTGAAACCTCATGCTGTCTACTGCATTGATTGTAGAGAAATTGTAGAAAAATCTAAATAAAGGATTGAAGAATGTATATTAAAAGGTACACAATAGCTGCATTAATATGGATAGGACTTGTTGGTTGGTATGTGTATGCATATGTCGCACAAGAAAGTATAGGTTTAGACTTGTTTGGTGTTCCTATGCCATCTTTATCTATTGCTTTGTGGGTCACAATACCGATTTTTATTTTGTATCTAGCAAGTGTAGTTCATATGACATTTTATTCAATGATAGGTAATTTTAGATTACGAAAATATGAAAAAGATTATGAAAAACTTATTAATGCTATTGTTGATGCTTATCTTGGTAAAAAAGAGAGAAGTTACAGTTTTAAAACTGATAGATACCGCCTTCTTGGGACGCTTATAGAGCATAGTGTGATTTATCCTTCAGGTCATCTTTTGGAAAAGATAAATAATGAAAAGATTGATGCAGTTTTAAAAATAATTGAAGATATTAAAAATGGAGAAGTCGTTGATTTAAAATCATATAGTTTACCATCTGATAATGAATTAGTTATACAAAATGAAAGAAATAGATACAAAAAAGGTCAAATTAGTGCCGAAACAATTTTGTCAAATTGTACAAAATATGATGACAGACTATGCAAAGAAGTCTATATTGATTATGTCAAAACAGCACCATTCAATGCAATTAAGAAATATAAAGGCTTTGTAACAAAAGAGGCATTACATGTAACCCTCGCAAGAATTAATGCTGATGAAAATACTCTAGGAATAAGTAATGAAGATCTTATTGAATTATTTAAAAAATTAGAATTAAATAAAAAAGATTATATAGAAATTTCATCTATTCTTTCTAAAGGCGGAATGATTCCTGAACAAAGAATGAGACTATTTGAAATGTTGTCTGATGAAGATGAGGAGGCAATGGATGCTTATTTATATACACTGTATGATTTGGAAATGATAGAACCTGCCAATGCTATACTAGATAATTCTCAGCCAAATGAGTATCAAAAATTTAAAGCCTACCGGGCACTCAAAGAGTGTGGTAAAAATTTCAGTATAAATATGTTTGTGTAAAAATGGGAAAAAATCTCTCCTTTGATAAGCCTTTATATGTATTAGCCCCTTTAGCGGGTTTTACAGATCTTCCTTTTAGAAGTGTGGTGAAAAAATTTGGAGCAGATTTAACCGTGAGTGAAATGTTAAGCTCTAATGCCTTAGCGCATGGTTCACAAAAAACACTACATATGCTTAAAAAATCTTCGTTAGAAAACCCTTATTCTGTTCAAATTGCCGGTGCTGAAGTTGATATAGTACGCAGTGCTGTTGAAATTTTAAATGAGCATGACGGTATAGATATCATTGACTTGAACT
Source organism: Sulfurimonas sp. (assembly GCA_026988235.1). Classification (GTDB taxonomy): domain Bacteria; phylum Campylobacterota; class Campylobacteria; order Campylobacterales; family Sulfurimonadaceae; genus Sulfurimonas. Next base: position 2,542 of record JALSLQ010000003.1, on the reverse strand, counting down.
GCGGTTGTCCTGTACCAAAAGTTGTAGGACATGGGAGCGGAAGTTCTCTTCTTTTAGACTTGCCATTGATGGGAGAAATCATTAAAACCATTAAAAATACTTCCAATAAACGAATGACAAGCGTAAAAATAAGACTTGGCTTTGAGAAAAAAAATCATGTCGATATTGCAAAAGTTGTACAAGACAATGGAGCTGACTTTATAGCAGTTCACGGAAGAACCCGTGCAGGAAAATTTAAAGCTGCCGTTGATTATGATGCCATTAGAGAGATAAAAGGGGCCGTAGATATTCCGGTAATTGCCAATGGTGATATTGACTCGTATGAAAAAGCAAAATGGGTGCTAGAACATACAGGTGCTGACGGTGTGATGATTGGTCGAGGTGCAGTTGGTGCACCTTGGATATTTCATCAATTAAAAACAGGTAATGAACATATTGAACAAAGTCTTAAACATGAAATCATTATGGAACATTTTGATAAAATGATAGAATTTTATGGACAGCATGGCGTTGCAATGTTTAGAAAGCACACGCATACATATTCAAAAGGTTATCGTGGTGCATCTGCATTAAGAAATGAAGTCAACTCAATTGATGATATTGCAACATACCGCTGTGTGATAGATGATTTTTTTAAAAATAGTGAGATGACACTCTGATGTTAGAAATTTCTCAATCAATCAAAAACTTGGAAAAAGAAGATATTGCAGATAATTTACTCCATTATGCTTATAATACAAGACATTTGCTCTCTTTAATTAAAAAAGGGATTGATTTAGAAGACCCATCTTATTTGAGTTCTTATCGTTCATTTGAAGGTGAAGTATATGAAAACTTTGTATATGAAAAGCTTTTACGATATGCCGAAGAAAATGACTATATAACAAAGTTTGTGCTCAAAGGTTTTCATCAAAACAAGTGTAAAGCTTATGCAAATACACTCTCTATAAGTGAAAAAGAACAAATTGTTTATAGAACTAAGAGTCGTGAAATTAGTGAGTTTGATGCAATGTTTCTTACAAAAAATAATGAGCTTTATTTTGTTGAGATGACGCTTGTTAAATCTGTACTCAAGTTACGCAGAAGACTGAGAAAGAAAAAAGCTCTTTTGGAAATTATCTTTCCAAACTATACAATTAAATCTTTGATTATTTTAAATGAGGGTGCTACAGGAGCAAAACAGTTTCCATCTTATTGTAAAGTATGGTATACAAAAGAATTTTCTGCTGCTGAAGTTTTAGAATATATTACAAAATTAGACAAACAAAAACTTTTACCAAAAGATAAAATAAGTTCTAAAAAAATGATAGAAGCACATACTCTAAAGCTCCATCCATTTCGATATTATAATACGATGAGCTGGATAACAAAAACAATGCGTGCAAACAAAAAGTATGTCATAGATATGAATTTTTTAATGAATGATAAAATTCAAAGATACCATGATTTGTATAACAAATTTTATGTAGGTTTTCTTGTTGTTAAAGATATGAGAAATTTACTCAATCTAAAAGAAGATGAGTATACAGACGAGCAGAGAGTTGTTGTTGCTTTAGAAAAAAAACATTCTGATGAGATTGTTGTGACATATTATATTCAAACAACGCGTAAAAATCTTCATTTATATAGCTTTAATGATGGGAAGCTTGTTAAAGAAAAGAAAGACCCTTATGGTATTACGGTAACGGAGGTATTCCATATCAATAAGTTGATGAATGAGAGTTATTTACTAAATATGTCACAGGTAAATACTATAAAGAAACTTCTCAAAGAGCGATTTAAAAGGGAGAGTAATAAATTCTGAGAGTGTAAACCTAACTGTGCATCTTCTTCATTAAGAGCTACAATACCTTGTATAAAAATAATCTCAATGAGTTCATTAAGCTTTTCATCTATTTGCTGCTCCTGAGCACCTTGTTTGATCCAGTGATAGTAGCTCGACTTGTCAACTTTAAAAATTTTACACATAATAATTACTGGAAACTCATTTGAATGTTCTTGTATCCATACGTATTTCACAGAGTTTCTTTGGTGAAATACGCGCCCTGAAAGAAGTGCTCTTGGGGTGCGGTTGCCTTTTTTAGGATGTCACGCTCCTGCTTCAAAAGTTTATTCTCTGCACGCAGGCGTTTATTCTCTTCTTCAGCTGTCTCTTTAAGATTACTACTATTTACAAATCCACCTCTTGCTGCTATAGGAATATTATTGGCTTTTTTATAGACTCGTACCCAATTATAAAGCGTTTTTTCATTGACATCCAAATCTTTTGCTATTATTGCTGTTGATTCATCGGAGTTCATTACTAATTGCACATTGGAATCTCTAAATTCTCTTGTGTATTTACTATTTCTCATCTTCTTTTTATTCTTATTCATACTGATATTTTAACTCAGAATATCTGAATATTCTTTGTATGCCAAAATTTAAATCTGAAGTGCAATTTTTGAATTTATAAATCATATCAATTTTATCCTTAAGCAGCCATTTTTGAACCAAAGAAAACTTCATTGGGAGTTTTCCAGTTGAGAGATTTTCTAGGTCT
>JALSLQ010000002.1 GCA_026988235.1 Sulfurimonas sp. | reverse complement strand
AGAAAGTATTAAGTTAAGCAACTTTTTTTCTTAACTTAATGGCATTGACCGGTACCCAAAAGAGATAAATTTTGTGTTATAATTAAACTATTAGTTACTTATGAAGGAAAAAGATGAGCGAATTTTTGGCATATGGTGAAAAAGTTCCCGGTTATGATGTTCGGGTTTTAAATGAGCGAGAAGCGAGAGCTGCGGCTGCAATACTGTTTGTGGGGGCGTTTATTGGGCTTACAAACGGTGTGATGTTGGGAACGGCTGTATTTTCTGAATATTTTGTCAGTTTTTTTGCACTTGATTTTACAATAAGAGTCATTCAACCGCGTTATGCACCAAGTTTGTTACTTGGACGCTTTTTTGTACGCCATCAAACACCGGAATATGTAGGCGCAATACAAAAAAGATTTGCATGGGGCTTAGGTATGATAATAGCCTGGCCGATGTTTTATTATTTAGTTATTGATTTCCAACCAAATCCAATAAAAGTGCTTGTTTGTCTCATATGTATGGCATTACTTTTTTTTGAGGCGGCTTTTTCTGTATGTTTAGGGTGTAAAATATTTAATCTCATTAAAAAAGAAAAAGCAACACATTGTCCGGGTGGGGTATGTGAAATGAAAATAAAAGAGCCTATACAAACTTTCAATCCAGTACAAAAAATGATACTTATTTTGACAGTTATTGTAATGGTTTACGGAGCTTTTGCCTATATGACGAAATTACCTGATAGAACAAATTTGACGAAAAAAGTTAAAAGAATGATGACGAGTGATAAAGAACTGCAAAGAATAGAAGATGAAAAAGCAGACCAAGAGTTTGAAAACGACGATTTTTAGGGATGAACTATTATTTTGTACTTTTAGTAGTTATGCTGAGTATTGGTTTTACGCTACTAGGTGCTTATTTTCTATATACATTTTATACACAGAAAAAACTACAAAAAATACTGGCACAGCCTGTAAGCAAAGAGTACATTGCCATTCTCAATAAAATTCCTTTATATACTAGGCTTAACGGGAATGAAAAACAACAAATATATAAATCAATGCTACTCTTTATAAATACAAAAGAGTTTATAGGTATACAAGTTGAGGTTACGCCGGAGATGCAAGTTGTTATTGCTTTTCATGCCTGCTTGTTGCTGTTACATGTAACACTCCATAATTGCTATGGAAACCTTGTAACAATTTTAATATATCCACATACTATAATAGCCAAACAAACAAGTGCAAATGGAGGAATATTTACCAAAGGTGAATTTTTACTTGAGGGACAGTCTGCCGGTGATACTGTTGTCATAGCGTGGAATAATGCTAAAAAAGATGCGTATCATTTACATGAAAATAATGTAGTTGTTCATGAATTTGCACATGAAATAGATTTTATGGACGGCAGTGCGGATGGAGTGCCACCATTGGCTTATTCAAAATACCATGATTGGGCAAAAGTACTTTCAAAAGAGTTTAACAAATTGAGTGATGTTGCCTTAAAAAACCGTGACTGGGGAAAATACAAGCTTATCGGTGCGTATGCAGCAACAAATGAAGCAGAGTTTTTTGCTGTTGTCACAGAGCGTTATTTTGAAAAGCCAGAAGTATTGAAAAAACATTTTCCGGAACTTTTTGCCCAATTGAATGATTTTTATAAAGGGATTACAAATGAAGAATAAAATATTGTTAGGGACATTGCTTTTTTCTTTGTCTTTGGAGGCGGACAGTGTTTCGTTTACATTTTATAATGATTTTTTTGCAGGAAGTGATGGACATTTTACAAATGGTGCTTCTTTTAGTTGGCTTGAAGATAAGAAAAAAAGCGATAATGTATATACAAATATGTTGCTATCCTTAGCACATAAAATTTCATTGCCTTTAGATAGCTCAAAAAACTACAATGCAGGTATAAGTCTTGAACAAATTATAGTAACACCCGAAAATATAGATGCAAAGAGCGTACAATACAATGATTTTCCATATGTGGGCTATCTTTCTATATCAAGTTTTTTATTTGAATGGAATCATGATAGTTTTAATGAATATCGCGTGGAAGTGGGTGTGATGGGGAAATATTCTGGCGCTGAATTTATTCAAAAGAATTTTCATAAAATAATTGGAAGTGAGCAACCTCAAGGCTGGAATACTCAGCTAAGTACCAGATATACACTTAATTTTTTACTGCAACGCGGTATAAAATCATGGCAAGGAAATCTGACAAATACATTGCAAGCTGACTGGTGTAATCATTATGGTATTACTGCTGGAAATTTTAATGTTTCTGCTTTTGGAGGGAGTAGTATTCGCATTGGAAAAAATTATGTGCAAAATTTCAATGTACATTACCCTTATTTAAAAGGAGAAGCAAACTTATTGGGTGCTGATACATTAAAACATAGTTTTGGTTGGTCTCTTAGTAGTGGTTTAGAAACAAAGGTATTAGTATATTCTGCTATATTAGATAGAGCAGATAATAATGGCTATGCGGTGCATAAGAATATTTTAAATGCTTTAGCCTATTTTTCTGGAAGTATTTATTATAATCAGCATAAATTCAGACTTTTTTATGAAATTCCAACGCCTTATATAAAAGAAGACAATGCGATTAATATTTTTGGAGGCTTTGAATATATTTATAAATTTTAGTGGTGTATTCAACTGATATTTAAGCTACTTCGCTATAATCCACCTGATTTATGGAGCTAGACTCTGTACTTCAATAAGGAAAATCGATGACAAAAGAGTATATATTTACTTCAGAGTCTGTAACAGAAGGGCACCCTGATAAGATGGCAGATCAAATCAGTGATGCAATTTTGGATTATATTATTGAGCATGATGCCAATGCACGCGTAGCGTGTGAAACACTGGTATCAAATGGTTTTTGTGTAATTGCAGGCGAACTGAAAACGACGGCGTATGCCCCAATGCAAGAGATTGCAAGAGAAGTAATCCGAGACATCGGGTATACAGATGCAACCTATGGTTTTGATTATAGATCAGCTGCTGTACTCAACGGCATAGGGGAACAATCCCCTGATATTAATCAGGGTGTTGATCAGGCTGGTGGAGAGATTGGTGCAGGCGATCAAGGATTAATGTTTGGATACGCTTGTCGCGAAACAGATGTTTTGATGCCTCTGCCGATTCATTTGTCGCACCGTTTAACAGAGCGTTTGGCAGAAGTGAGAAAAGAGGGCATTATCCCTTACTTGCGCCCTGATGGCAAAGCACAAATCAGTGTAAAATATGTAGATGATAAGCCGGTTTCTGTTGAAACTGTTGTTATCTCAACACAGCATGCTCCTGATGTTTCTCAAGAACAAATTCACAAAGATATCATAGAAGAGGTAATACGAAAAGTAATTCCAGCTGAGATGATGGATGAAAACACTATTTTTCATATTAACCCGACAGGTAAATTTGTAATCGGCGGTCCTCAGGGCGATGCTGGACTTACAGGTCGTAAGATTATTGTTGACACCTATGGTGGAAGCTGTCCTCACGGTGGTGGAGCATTTTCTGGAAAAGACCCTACTAAGGTTGACAGAAGTGCAGCCTATGCCGCTCGCTGGGTTGCAAAAAATCTTGTGGCTGCAGGCGCATGTGACAAAGTGACTATTCAAGTTGCCTATGCAATCGGTGTTGTGCAACCTGTTTCTGTTATGGTAGACACTCATAATACAGGGAAAATAGAAGAAGAACAAATAGAAAATTGTATAAAAGAACTTTTTGATCTTTCCCCTGCAGGAATTATTAAGTCACTAGATTTATTAAAGCCTATTTATCGTAAAACTGCAGCCTATGGTCACTTTGGACGAGAAGAAGACGGTTTTAATTGGGAAAGATTAGATAAAGTTGATGCAATAAAAGAGTATTTAGGCATCTAGTATATTTGGTAAAAGTGTAACTATAAGCCACACTTTTACTATTAACTAAGAGCTTTTAGCTGTATTTAAAAGTCTAAAGTGTATAGTTACTTTTAATAAAATTAGGAGAAGAAAATATGGCAGTATTAATAACAGATACATGTATTAACTGTGGTGCTTGTATAGATGAGTGTCCAGTAGAAGCAATCGTAGATGAAGATGATAATCCAACAGGTGAAGAAATTTATTATGTTTATGCAGATAAATGTGTAGAGTGTGTTGGTCATCATGATGAACCAGCATGTGCTACGGCATGTCCGACTGAAGGATGTATTGTTTGGGATGAGGTAAAAGAATCTCCAGAACATCGTGAAGACATCACTGACGAACAACGATCAAGTCACGAACCAGTAGTAGAATAGTTTATTAGAGCATATAAATGCTCTAATAACACGCCTAGCAATTTATTTAAATCAACAAAATTTACTTTTTAAACTAAAGACAATCTTTTTTTAGATATAATTCCATTCTAATTTTATATTTTCAGAGGAGATTTGATGGAAAGAACACTATCAATAATCAAGCCAGATGCAGTTGCAAAAGGTGTTATAGGCAAAATTTTAGATCGTTTTGAAAGCAATGGTCTTAGACTTGCAGCAACAAAAAAACTACAGCTTTCTCGTGCTGATGCTGAGGCATTTTATGCTGTTCACGCTGAGAGACCTTTTTTTAACGACTTAGTTGATTTTATGATCAGTGGACCAGTTGTTATTTCAGTTTTAGAAGGTGAAAATGCTATGCAGAAAAATCGTGATTTAATGGGTGCTACAAACCCTAAAGAAGCTGAAGCAGGTACTATCCGTGCAGATTTCGCTGAAAATATCGATGCTAATGCGGTTCACGGAAGCGATTCTGTTGAAAACGCAGCGAATGAGATTGCATTCTTTTTTGCCCAGAGAGAAATTTCGTAAGTATATCCAATGAGGATTGTGCTAAGAAAAGTAACAAAAACTCCTTTAGACTTTGAAGTCAAGTCTGATGAAATAACTTTTAAAGGTTATTTGGGGTATCATAATGCAAAATTAATTCTGCTTAAGGCAAAAATTAATGGAAGACTAAAAAAATCTTGTGACCTATGCGCAGAAGATTTTTATCTTGAAGTAAATGAAGATGTTGAATTTTTCATAAATGACGGGATATTTGAGGATGATGGCAACACTATACTAGATGTTGTTGAATCTTTAAATGGTAATGTAGATATTGAAGAGCTTTTACACTCGGAGATTGAACTTATTAAAAGCGATTATCACTTATGCGATAATTGTAAAAACTAATATTCTTACCTCGAACGAGGTAGAGCTTTAGTCGT
>JALSLQ010000001.1 GCA_026988235.1 Sulfurimonas sp. | reverse complement strand
GTGGCTATAGAGAGAGGGAAACGCCTGGTCCCATTCCGAACCCAGAAGCTAAGCCTCTCATCGCTGATAATACTGCAGGTTTCACTTGTGGGAATGTAGGTCGCTGCCTAGTTGATCAGATTTACTTCTAAACCATTTACTAACTTTACTTTCATAATCTGTTTACTTTATTTTTACATTTTTTTTGTACAATTGTACAGACATAGTCTATGTGATAATAATGTTACAAATATGCACACTGTCATATTTTTATCACATATCTACAATTATCTTATTTTTATTACATATTGATATTTACTATTAATATTATTGATATATTCCTCTTTTTACCTCTTTTTATAAGTTCATTTTATGTAATTATCTATTTTTGATTATAAAAACAAAAATAATGATTTGTGATATAAGTTTTTATAATATATACTCTTTTCTCTTTAAGATTCAATTTATTTTATATCACATATAATACTCTCAGTCGAAATAGCTTTGGCTATCTCAAAATTTTGATAACTCTGAGGAGAGAAAATGAAAAAAACAATTAAATTAGCAGTAGTAGCTGCTTTAGCTTTAGGTGCAACTTCTGCATTCGCAACAAACGGTGCAGCATTAATCGGTATGGGTGCAAAAGCTCGTGGTATGGCTGGAACTGGAATCGGTATGAGTCATGGTGCTGAATCTGCATTAGTGAATCCGGCTTTAATTACTACTGTTAAATCTACTGAAATTTCTTTTGGTGGTACTATCTTTATGCCGGATGTTAAAAATACAAATAGTACAACAAATATGGGTGGTGGAACATCAAGTGGCGATAGTAAAGCAAATTTAAATGTAATTCCTGAAGTTTCATTAGCTACTAAAATTAATGATAATTTTTATGTTGGCATTGGTATGTGGGGAACAGGTGGTATGGGTGTAGATTACCGTGATGCTGCAGCTGCAACAAGTCAGCAATACCAAATGGTTACAAACTTACAGCTTATGCAATTTGGTGTGCCTTTAGCATATAAAATGAATAATTTTAGTATTGCTGTTACACCAATTTTACAATATGGTTCATTAGATATTAATTATAATAGTGCTGCGCTGGGTGGTGGACAAAATGGTGCGGGTGTTGCACAAGATTTAAAATTTGGGTATAACATTGGTGCTGCTTACACAATGTCTGGGTTAACAATTGGTGCTATTTACAAATCTAGAATTAATATGGATTATAAAGACCAATTAAAAAATGCAATGGCTGGTTTTGGTGTTGCATACACTAATACAGAACTGTCAACTCCTGCTGAAATTGGTTTAGGTGCAAGTTATGTATTTGGTGCTAGTACTGTAGCGCTTGATTATAAGAAAATTAAATGGTCAAGTGCAAAAGGTTATGAGGATTTTAAATGGGAAGACCAAAATGTATATTCACTTGGTTATGAGTATAAAGCAAGTAATTGGGCAGCTCGTGTTGGTTATAATTATGCTAAAAGTCCAATTAAAGAGCAAGCACTTGGTTCATTAGGTGCAACGGGTACAGGAGCTGATATGGCAGGTCTACTTAATACTTTTAATCTTCTTGGTTTCCCAGGTATTGTAGAATCTCACTATGCAGTTGGCGGTTCATATAATGTAAGTGATAAAGCTTCAGTAGATGTAGCATTTGTTTATGCAGCACAAAAAACAGAAACATTTAAAAACTTCGCAGGAAATGATATCACTACAAAACACTCTCAAACAGGTGTAAGTGTACAACTTAATTACGACTTCTAGTCATAAATAGTTAACAATTCTCCTTTCTTCCAAATACCGCCTTTTTTGGCGGTATTTTTCATTCTTACCAAGACATCTTTTTTAGCTTAATCAAAAATTTTATATATTCTTATTATTCATATTGAGAATGACAGGAAAATTGGAGTAGCCGGCACTAAAGAACCGGTTCCAAAACAAAACGGAACCCGGACTTTAGTCTGGGCTGAGAGTGACAGGAAAATTTGCAACAGCCGGCACTAAAGTACCGGTTCCGAGGAAGTACAGTTTTTCGGAACCCATCCTTTAGGGTGGGCTGAGAGTGACAAAAAAGCTAAAACAGCCGGCACCAAAGTCATAAGTATCTACACAAATATATTTTACCTAAAAGCCTGTTATTTAGGCGTTTATAGGAGATATTTACTTTAGTACCGCCGCCAGAAACAGTAATATGTATCGTATAAATTTTTAGTTTTTATTCTTTTATATACAAAAATTTAAAAAATATCTTTAAATTATACTATTTCTAATGATGAAACTGAAGTCATCACTTCCTTAAAAGCCCAAGAATAAGGGCTTTAATAGTCGAAACTATTTGTGTAGATACTTATGACTAAAGTACGGGTTCCGAAAAAATTTAGATGAGTTTAGCTTCGCGTTTGCCCTCTTTTATCTCACCGATTAGGTAAGAACCCTCTGCAGATGCAAGAACTTTTTCTACATTTGCTTCCTCTACAACGAGTATCATGCCTACACCCATGTTAAATGCTCTAAACATTTCATCACGGGCTACATGCTCACTCATTAGTTCAAAAATAGGTAGTACTCTTATAGCATCTTCTTGTACTTCTGCCATTAAATGTTCAGGGAGTACACGAGGAAGATTTTCTACTATTCCACCACCTGTGATGTGTGCCATGGCTACTATCTCATTTTTAAGGGCTTTAAATGTTTTTACATAGATATTTGTCGGCTCTAAAAGCGTCTCTATGAATGGTCTGCCATTGAATGCATCATTAAACTTCATACCCATTTTTTCAAAAAGAACTTTTCTAGCTAGACTAAAACCGTTTGAGTGTAAACCTGAACTTGGTAGGGCTATAAGTTTATGTCCGGTACGAACTAAACTGACTCTGTCCATTTGTGATTTTTCAGCAACACCTACGGCAAAACCTGCCAAATCATAATCATCCTCAGAGTACATTCCCGGCATCTCTGCTGTTTCTCCACCGATAAGCGCACATTCACTGCGTTTACATCCTTCTGCTATGCCTGCAACCACATTTGTAGCTACATTTACATCAAGTTTTCCTGTTGCATAATAATCAAGAAAAAAACTAGGCATACCAAAGTTACAAATGAGGTCATTGACACACATTGCAACAAGGTCAATCCCTACTGTATTGTGGATGCCACTGTCAATAGCAAGCTTTAGTTTTGTACCGACACCGTCCGTTGCTGCAAGCATAACAGGCTCTTTGAAACCTTTAGGAAGTTCAAAAGCCCCGGCAAAAGAGCCTATGCCTCCAAGCACACCGGGAACTTTCGTACTCTTTACAAGGGGTTTGATGTTTTCTACAAAACTATTTCCCGCGTCTATATCTACACCTGCATCTTTATAAGAAATTTGACTCATTATTTTGACTCCGAATCTTGTGGTAAATCACATTTTTTTGAAATAATACAAAGTGGACAGAAGTTAGCTAAACCTGCTATTAAAGGGAGTATTCCAAGATAAAACCAATAGTTGCCTGTGAGAAATCCTATACCAATAAGCACAAGTCCGAGAACTATGCGAATTGGTCTGCAAGTTTTTCTAATTTTGTTATAATCCATTCTATACCTTTAAGTTTTTATAAATATTGTGTAATTATAGCGATATTAAGTAAAATTAATCCAAATATGCTAAAATCACTTTTAATTAATAAGGCTAAGTGCCACAAGAGGAATTTTAAGAATGAAAGATTTTATATATAACGAGATGATGGTACATGTAAGCCTATGTACGCATAAAGAACCAAGCAATGTTTTAATTATCAGTTCAAACTCAGCGGGCTTAGTGTCAGAAATACAGAAATATAAAAATGACGATATTAGCTGTGATGTTATTTCAGCAGATATGAATCTACTTCGTGAAGTTGCAGATGACAAATATGATGTAATCATCTCAGAGCTTGCAACAGATGCCGCTGTTTTAGCACATTTTAACCGTGTACTTAAAGAAGATGGACTTTTAGTTACGACACATCCCTCTTTGGATGATGTTTCGGAAAATAAAAAAATTATGCAAATTTTAGGGAAATATGCAAAAATAATTATGCCATATAATCTAGGAAACGGTGAAACGGCTCTTTTGGCATCAAAAGCGTATCATCCAACGGCTGATATTATACTACAAAGAACAGATTTACTCGATGGGTTAGAGTATTATAACTGTGATGTACATCCTGCGGCTTTTGCTACGGGGAACAATGTAAGAAAAGAGTATTTGGGCGTTATTAAAAACTAATGGCTTATGAGTATGCTATTGCATTAACCGGCGGTATTGCTACGGGAAAAAGTACGGTAGCTTCACTTTTAGCGCTCAATGGAATGCGAGTAATTGATGCAGATACGATTTCGTATGAAATTCTTGATGCTTCAGTAGAGTGGGTGAGAGAAACTTTTGGCAATGAGTATATTAACGGCGTAAAAGTTGACCGTGCAAAGCTTGGCAGCACTATTTTTTCTCATCCTGAGGCAAAAAAAACATTAGAAAGTTTTTTGCACCCAAAAATAAAAGCCGAGATTGAAAAACGCAGTGAAAAGCAGGACAGTTTTAAATTTCCTTATCTTATAGATATACCGCTTTTTTTTGAAAATGCAAATTATGATATAAAAGAGAGTGTTGTCGTTTATACCCCTGCAGATATTCAACTGGAGCGTTTTATGAAGCGTAACGGTTACTCGAAAGAGGAATCATTAAAGCGGATTGCTTCGCAAATGCCAATTGATGAGAAAAAAGAGAAAGCGACATGGATAATAGACAATGCAAAGAACCTCAAGCATCTGCAAAATGAAGTAGAGCAGTTCGTAGAGAAGATAAAGGAGATATACAAAAAATGAAAATAAGTAAATACAGTGCAAACGGTAATGATTTTGTAATATTTCACGATAATAAAAAAGAAGAGCGTTATGAACTGGCAAAAATATTGTGTCACCGTCAAGAGGGCATCGGTGCAGATGGGCTTATAGTCATTGTGCCCCATGAAGAGTATGATTTTGAATGGGAATTTTATAATTCTGATGGAAGTCATGCTGATATGTGTGGTAATGGAAGCCGCGCTTGTGCACATTATGCCTATAATCATAAGCTAGCACCTGCTACAATGCAGTTTATGACAGGTGCCGGTCTGATAGGGGCTAAAGTCGAAGAAAACACTCCTATAAGTGCTATGGTCGAGAGTGACCTGACGCCTCCTGAAATACTTGAAACTGATATAGAATTTGGCGGACATTCTTGGTGGCTGATAAATACAGGTGTGCCGCATTTGGTACGATACACTGACAATATAAAAGAGTTTGATATAGAAGAAGCACGAGAACTTCGGTATGTGTATAATGCAAATGTAAATATAATGTATGTGCAAAACGGTAATTTGAGAGTTCGTACCTATGAACGTGGCGTAGAAGATGAGACCTTAGCTTGTGGCACAGGCATGGCTGCTTGTTTTTATAGAGCTTTTAAAGAAGAAAAAGTGCATAATAACATAGAAGTTTACCCGATAAGTGGTGATACGCTTTATTTGGGTGTTAATGATACAACGATTACTTTTAAAGGTCGTGTGAAAAGGACTTTTGAAACGGAGTGGGAAGCGTAAGGCTTTTGCGTCCCAATGTTTAATTTGAGCAGCTTTTTTGGAACCCGTACTTTAGTGCGGGCTTTGTGGCTTTGAAGACTAAGGCCTAGGTTAAAACCTAGGTTCCAAGAGTCAGAAAAGCGTTACATGTAAGCTTCTAAGGTTATCCGAAAAAGCTACTTTAGCAGACTCTTTGTTACAGTCCTGCTGCTTCTACAATCTTTGCCTGATGATCGGCTATGAGTGGCTCGATGATTTCATCGAGTAGTCCGCCACTCATAATTTCATTGAGTCTGTACAGTGTTAAGTTAATTCTATGATCACTCATACGGTTTTGCGGATAATTATAGGTTCTAATTCTTCCACTTCTATCACCTGTGCCGACTTGTGTGGCACGAGCTTTACTATCTTTTGCTTGAGCCTCTTGCATCTCTAAATCATAGAGTCTAGCTTTGAGCACTTTCATCGCTTTTTCTCGGTTTTTGTGTTGTGATTTTTGGTCTTGATTGGTCACGACTAAGCCTGATGGTAAGTGTGTAATTCTAACAGCAGAATCGGTAGTATTTACCGACTGCCCACCACAACCGCTTGAACGCATAACATCAATTTTTAAATCATTTTCATTGATTTGGACTTCAACATCATCCACTTCCGGCATTACAGCGACTGTAATGGCAGAAGTATGTACGCGACCTTGACTTTCTGTTTGTGGAACACGCTGTACACGATGTGTGCCACCTTCGTATTTCAACCTACTATAAACCTGCTCACCTTTTATAAGTGCAATGACCTCTTTATAGCCGCCTGCATCAGATGGCGAACTGCTCATAAGCTCTATTTTCCAACCTTTTACATCAGCATAACGTGTATAAGCATCAAATAAATCTCCAACAAAGATTGCCGCTTCATCACCACCTGCACCTGCACGAAGTTCTACTATGATATTTCTATCATCATTAGGATCTTTGGGCAATAAAAGCATTTTTATATCTTCTTGTATGCTCGATACTTGCGGTTCAAGTTCTTTGAGTTCTTCTTTTGCCATCTCTCCCATTTCAGGATCAGAGAGCATCTCTTTTGAATCACTGATTTCTTCTATAAGTGCTTTGTATTCTTTTGCTTTTTCAACAATAGGTAAAAGTGATGATTGTTCTTTTGAGAGTTCTGTCATTCTTTTGATGTCAGAGGTGATGTCAGGTGAACTTAGCAATTCGCTAAGTTCGTTATAGCGGGTGATAAACGGTGTAAGTTTATCTGCTAACATTTGATGCTAGCCTTATATTGCGTTTACAGTTTTGTGTAGACGGCTTACTTTTCTAGCAGCAGTCTCTTTTTTTAAGATACCTTTGCTTACAAATGTGTGAATTTGTTTGTTAGCAACTTTAAATGCTGCCTGTGCTTCTTCTTTGTTACCAGCTTCAACTGCTGAACTAACTGCTTTTACGATATTTTTAAGACGAGTTCTATAGAAACGATTTCGTTCAGTACGAACGAGTGTTTGACGAATTCTCTTAATTGATGACTTGTGATTTGCCATTAATGAGTCCTTTTTGGAATTTAAGTGCGAAATATTACCTTAAAAATAATTAAAATTAAGTTAAAGGGTGGTAGAATATGCAGAATTTGTGAAATAAGCATTTGATAAGTTTCACAAAAAGAGAGCAAATCCTCCCTTTGGTCTGAGTCTCTTTTTGTAAATCTTATAAAATGCACGGCAAATTGAATATTTTTTTGCGGAGTGAATATGAAACTATTTGGAACGGATGGTGTAAGAGGTGAGGCAGGTTCTTTTTTGAGTGCTTCGGTTGCTATGAAGGTGGCTATGGCTGCGGGAATATACTTAAAGTCATCTGCTGTGACGAATAGAATACTTGTTGGTAAAGATACGCGTAGAAGCGGTTATATGATAGAAAATGCTATTGTAAGTGGTTTGACCGCTGTGGGGTATGATGTTATAGAGGTGGGTCCTATGCCGACGCCTGCTATAGCATATATAACAGAAAATATGCGATGTGATGCAGGAATAATGATTTCTGCTTCACATAACTCTTTTGAAGACAACGGGATTAAGTTTTTTAATGCGCGCGGAGACAAATTTTCGTGTGAAATAGAAAAAGAGATAGAAAATATATATTTTAACGATGCGCTTCTTGACAAATCTCAGGTTACAGGCAAGGCGATAGGAAAAGCAAAACGGATTGATGATGTAATCGGGCGATATATAGTACAGTTGAAAAATTCTTTTCCCGTGCATATGACATTGCAGGGTATGCGTATAGTTTTAGATACGGCGAATGGAGCGGCATATAAAGTCGGTCCGACTGTTTTAGAGGAACTTGGTGCAGAAGTGATTGTACTCCATGACAAACCAAACGGATTTAATATTAATGACGACTGCGGTGCTTTGCATACAAAAGATTTGTGTAATTGTGTTGTAAAGTATAGAGCAGATTTAGGGATAGCACTTGATGGTGATGCTGACAGACTTGTTGTTGTAGATGAAAAAGGTGAAGTTGTAGATGGCGATCAGCTTTTGGGTGCGCTTGGAGTGCATTTACATGAACAACACAAACTTAAAGGTGGCGGTATTGTTACAACTGTTATGAGTAATCAGGGTTTAGAAGATTATTTGAAAGAACATAGTCTTGAGTTATTTCGTTCGGATGTTGGCGATAAACATGTCTTAGAAATTATGAAACAACAAGGCATTAATTTCGGAGGTGAGCAGAGTGGGCATATCATTATAAATGATTATGCAAAAACAGGAGATGGACTTGTGGCTGCACTTCAAGTGCTTGCTTTGTTGATAGATGAAAAACAGTCGGCATCTGAACTTTTGCGTCCTTTTTTATTATACCCGCAAAAGTTAGTGAACTTACATGTAAAGACAAAAAAGCCTTTGAGTGACATAGCTACATTAGATGAAAAATTACTGGCCTTAGAAAAAGAGGGTATTGGGCATTTGATTCGTTACTCGGGAACAGAAAATAAGCTTAGAATTCTTTTGGAGTGTAAAGAACGGGAGCTTATGAATGAAAAGATGGATGAAATGGTAGACTTTTTTACGAAAGCTTTGAATGAATAATAATAATAATAAAATGTTGCGTTTGTCCGCAATTTTGCTGTTTAGCTTGGCAGGTGTGTTTATAATTGATCAAAATATTAAGGCTTTATTTGTTGAAGGGTTTCGCTATTATACAGATTGCATAGATTTGATACTTGTCTATAACAAAGGGGTAGCCTTTTCCATGTTTTCTTTTTTAGACGAGTATTTAAAATACATTCAACTTTTGCTTGTGAGTGCAGTGTTTATTTATATATTATATCTCAAAAAAGTATGCTATGCCTTGCCTGGAGGCATACTCCTTGGGGGCGCTTTTTCAAATATTTATGACAGATTTATTCATGAGGGTGTTGTCGATATGGTCTATTGGCATTGCGGATTTAACTTTGCTGTTTTTAATTTTGCAGATGTTATGATAGATTGTGCCGTTTTATGGATACTAATTTTAAATTTTAGACCAAATTTATGCAAAAATTAATCGTAAAAAAAGCACATTTTTGGTATGATTGCTCAAAATAATAGTGTGTATATTATGCTAACAATACAAATAAAAGGAAATTGATGGAAATCAAATCAAACAAAATTAATGGTGCAAATGCTCAAATTGAAGCTACAATCTCTATAGATGAGGTCAATGCAAATATAGAAAAAATCGCTAAAGAACTTTCTAAAACTGCTAATGTTCAAGGTTTTCGTAAAGGAAAAGTTCCTGTTACAATCATCAAAAAGCAATACGGTCAAAAACTTGTTGAAGATGCTGAAGCGGAAGCACTTCGTGAGGTTCTTGCGAAAGGCTTAAAAGAGTTAAACATTGACAACGCATCTTTGATTGGTGAGCCGACTATTTCTAAATTTGATAAGAGTGATGACAAAATTGAAGTTGCTGTAAAAGTTGCTATGCGTCCTCAAATAGATGTAACTGATGTAAAATCTTTGGTTCCTGATTTTAAAAAATCTGAGGTAATTGAGAAAGAGATTAAAGATAGAATTAAAGAGATAGCTGAAAATCAAGCACCTTTAGTTGACATTACGCGTAACCGTAAAATGAAAGAGGGTGATACTGCTGTTATTGATTTTGAAGGTTTTGTAGATGGAGAAGCTTTTGAAGGCGGTGCTGCAGAAAACTTTGAACTTAAACTTGGTTCTGGACAGTTTATTCCCGGTTTTGAAGACCAATTAATCGGCGTAAAAAGAGATGAAGAAGTTACTATCAATGTAACTTTCCCTGAAAATTATGGTCCAGATACACTTGCAGGCAAAGATGCTGAGTTTAAAGTAAAAGTAAACGGCGTTAAAGTCAAAGAAGAAGTTGTCATTGATGATGAGTTGGCAAAAAAACTGCTTCCTGGTGAAGAAGATGTAACACTTGAAAAGCTCGAAGAAGAAATAAAAAAAGCGCTTGAGCAGGAAAAAACTGCAAAACTTTACAATGATGAGTTAAAACCAAAACTTCTTGAAGCATTAGTAGAGAAAATTAACTTTGACTTACCAGAATTTGTTGTTGATCAAGAAATTGATATGGCAGTGAATAAAAAAGCATCACAGATGAGTGAAGATGAAATTAAAGAGCTTCGTGAAAATCCTGAAAAACTTGAAGAGCTTCGTGAAGGTTTTCGTGAAGATGCAGAGAAAAGTGTAAAAGCGACATTTATTATAGACGCTTTAGCACAAGAACTTGACATAAAAGTTGAAGAACAAGAAGTTATGCAAACGATTTACTTTGAAGCGATGCAAACAGGTCAAGACCCTCAAAAAGCGTATGAGCACTATAAAGAAGCCGGATACCTTCCTGCCATTCAAATGTCAATGGTTGAAGATAAAGTTTTAACTACACTTTTAAATGAAAAAGCAGAAGCATAAATTATGAGTTATATCCCTTATGTAGTTGAAAAAACAGGACGAGGCGAACGCTCTTATGATATTTTTTCGCGTCTTTTAAAGGACAGAATAGTGATGCTTAGCGGAGAGGTAAATGATGCTGTTGCTTCGACTATAGTTGCGCAGTTTTTGTTTCTTGAAGCAGAAGACCCTGAAAAAGACATCTATTTTTACATCAACTCACCGGGTGGAGTTGTAACTGCAGGAATGGCTATTTTTGATACGATGAATTACATTCGTCCGCATGTTGCTACTATTTGTATAGGGCAAGCTGCATCTATGGGTGCTTTTTTACTTTCAAGCGGAGAAAAAGGCAAACGATATGCGCTGCCTCATGCAAGAATTATGATACATCAACCTCTTGGGGGTGCTCAAGGTCAAGCAACAGACATAGCGATTCAAGCAGAAGAAATTCTTCGTATGAAAAAAGAACTCAACGGAATTTTGGCTAAAAATACGGGTCAGAGTATGAAAACTATTGAAAAAGACACAGACCGCGATAACTTTATGAGTGCTGCTGAGGCGAAAGATTACGGCATGATTGATGAAGTTTTAGTCAAAAACGACAAAGAGTAAGGGGTTAATATGGCAGGTATTATGAAAACAAAAAAAAATCTCAATGGGTCTAATGTAAAATCAGAAACAAAACAATCTGCCATAAAAAGTTTGGATATTGACAGTTCTTCAAGTGATATTGAAATATATACAAAAGAGGTAATGAACGCTCTCATACTAGATAATGTACCGCCTACTCCAAATAATTTTTCACTCTATTTTGACAGACTTTTAGAAGACAAGAGCGAAAACCTTCGCAGACAGATTCATTCAATTTTAGAACTTGAAGAGAATAATGATGATGAGAATACTATTCTTTTAGAACAAAACCTCAAGCAAGGTTTTTCTTCCATTAAAAGTATATTGACTGTGACTGCTAACCTTTATAAAAATATGTCTTTGATGACAAAAATTTTAGAAAAAAGAAAAAAAGAATTAAGCAACACACCGGAAGTCAAAGCAGCATTGAATGTTATTGATGTTTTAGAGGGGGATGTTTCCAAGCTCAATTCAATTTTGAAAACGCAAAGTTCTCAAATGAAAAATATCTATGATGATACGGCTAAAATTGTTAAGAGTGTTGAAAATGAGACCATATTTGACAATAAATTTGGTGTTTACAATAAGCGCTATTTGTTGACTAAAATTGAGCAGGAAATTGGGCTTATAAAAGAGTTTAAACATAAAAGTTCGCTGATTATGATAGAACTTTCTCGTGAGCTTAAAAAAAGTGTACATAATGACAAAGCCATCATTTTAATGACAAGAACAATCGCTAGGCTTCTTTTAAAAACATCAAGACGAAGCGATATTGTTTCTCATTATGGCAACGGTGTTTTTGCAATGCTTTTGAAACATACAGATATAGAGAGTGCTAAAAAAGCAAGTGAAAGATTGTCTGATTTAGTTTCAAACTCAAACTTTTTTCTAGCAGACAGAGAGATTCAGTTGAAAATTTCCATTGGGGTAACAGATATTGACTCTAAACATTCCGTTGAAGAGATTGTAGTGAGTGCAATGGATGGCATACAAAAAGCGTATGAACAAAAAAGTATAGATTATGCTGTTTCGTTACGATCATAAATTAGGAAATATTTTTAGAAGATGAAGTTAAATATAGTTGAATATCCAGACAAAAGATTGCGGAAAAAATCTAAAGAAGTAAAAGAATTTGATGCCTCTTTACATAGACTCTTAGATGCAATGCACCCTTTTATGTTAGAAACAAATGGCATAGGACTTGCGGCAATTCAAGTAGATTACCCTATACGGGCTCTTATTCTAAATATACCAGATGAAGATGGTGAACAACCTCTGGAAAATTTACTTGAGATTATTAATCCTGTCATGACATATAAAAGCGGAGAGACAACATATCAAGAAGGTTGCCTGAGCGTTCCCCAGTTTTATGAAGATGTAAAGCGTTTTGATACTATTGTCATTAATTATCAAGATAGGTACGGCAATACTAAAACACTGGACACAGATGGACTTTTAGCGATTGCGATTCAACATGAAATGGACCATTTAGAAGGCATACTTTTTATAGATAAACTTTCTTATGCCCGTCGTAAAAAATTTGAAAAAGAGTATAAACGAATGCAAAAAGAGAGAAAACACTCCAAATAATATGGCAAAATGCCATTTTATTGCTTACATGTAAAGGAATCAGCTATTATATAATCAACTAAAGTAAGGTTGATTCTATGAAAAAAGTTCTCTGTGCAACATATGAAGGAATTGATGCCAAGGTTGTTGATGTAGAATCAACGCTAACAAAAGGGCTTCCATCTTTTTCTATTGTGGGAATGGCTTCTACAGCTATAACCGAATCGAAAGAACGAGTAAAGTCTGCTCTATTGAGCAATGATTTTTCTTTTCCTCCTAAAAGAATCACTTTTTTACTGGCTCCTTCTGAACTTGCAAAATCTGGTTCACAGTTTGATTTGAGCATGGCTGTTCTTATTTTATTAAATGAAAGTGATGCTGATTTGAGCAACTGGTTTGTATTTGGCGAATTAGGGCTTGATGGCAGTGTGAAAGAAAATATACAGTTATACCCTTTGATTCTTTCACTTGCAAACCAAGGTTTAATATCTCAGGCAATTGTTCCTTTTGAATCTCTCCAAAAACTTTCAAAAATTCCACATGTCTCTTTTTATGGCGTAAAAACATTCAATGAAGCAGTAGAAATATTGAAACATCAGGAATCTGCATCGCCAAATATGAAGCAAAGTGAGATTGCTTATCCTTTTTATGAGATTGATGCACAAAAATATTATTATGTGAAAGAGTATACGGAAGATTTTCTAGATGTCAAAGGGCAGGATATTGCTAAGAGAGCAGCATTGATTGCAGCAGCAGGGTTTCATAATATAATTTTAGAAGGCAGTCCTGGATGCGGTAAAAGTATGATAGCAAATAGGTTGCGTTATATTCTTCCACCCATGACTGTGAGTGAAATTTTGGATGTAGCAAAATTGGTAGTTCTAGAAGGATATGAACCGGAGTTCAAACCACATAGAGTACTTAAAAATCCACATCACAGTTCAACCCCAGCTAGTATTTTCGGTGGTGGTAGCCATAAGGCAAAAATAGGAGAAGTAGGACTTGCAAATAACGGAATACTGTTTTTTGATGAACTTCCCCATTTTTCAAAGTCAGTTTTAGAATCATTACGAGAGCCAATGCAAGATGCAAAAATAAGAATTTCAAGAGTAAATTCTAAAGTAGAGTATCCTGCAAAATTTTTATTTGTAGGGGCTATGAATCCTTGTCCTTGTGGTAATTTACTTGATGAGCAAAAAGAGTGTAGATGCAATGATTTAGAAATTCAAAAATATAAAAATAGACTTTCTGAACCATTTCTAGATAGAATAGATTTACATGTAACGATGCAAAATGTACATGCAGATGACAGGGCAAGTTACTCATCAAAAGAGATGCATAAGATGGTGGTAGAAGCACATATTTTTTGCAAAAAGCGTGGACAGAGAGAGTTTAATGCGAATTTGCAAGATAAAGATTTAGAAACATTTTGTAAGATGGATGAAGTAGCAAATGACACTTTACAAATGGCAATACATAGATTTTCACTTTCGTTTAGAAGTATTAAAAAGATACAAAAAGTTGCGCGAACAATAGCTGATTTGGATAAATCAAAAGTCATCAAAAAAGAGCACATACTTGAAGCACTCTCTTATAGAAGAAGATAGTTGTTTTTAGAGGTGCCCTTCAATGCCATTAAGTTAAGAAAAAAACTGAAAAGCTACTTAACTTAACTTAATGGTATGGGAGGCGTCCTTAAGAGACTTTACCAACTTCATAAAATTTTCTTAGCCATGTATCGAGTGGATTTATGATTCTATATATAGCAGGAACGACAAGCAGTGTTAAAATCATTGAGCTTATTAACCCTCCAATAATAGAGAGTGCCATAGGGGCTTTAGTCTCACTTCCAAGACCATCACCAAAGGCAAGAGGTAGCATCGCAAACACCATGGCAAAAGTTGTCATAAGAATAGGACGCAATCTTTTTTCTCCTGCTTCAAGGAGTGCTTCATCAGCATTTTTTCCATTTTTAATAGCCATATTGGCAAAGTCTACAAGTAAGACGGCATTTTTACCAACCATACCCATAAGTAACATAAATCCAATCATAACAAAAAGAGAAAAATGAAGATGGCTTATATAGAGGGCAAGCATTACCCCGATTATACTCAGAGGCAATGCAAACATAATGATGATTGGCTGAATAAGAGATTCATACAAAATTGCTAAAATAATAAACATTAAAATGACAGAGAGCCCGATGGCAACGCCAAAGGCTTTTGCTGTTTTTCCCATCTCTTCTGCAAATCCGGTAAATCGATAGGATACATTTGCGGGAAGAAGTTGTTTTATTTTTGCTTGTGTATAATGCACGGCACCACCTAAGTCTAATCCAAATAGGTCTGCATATATGGTAACTTGTCTTTGTCTGTCATAATGGTAAATTGTAGCCTGAGAGGCTCCTTTTTTGATATGTATTAAGCCATCAAGAAAAACAAGATCACCATTTTTTGCACGAAGTTGAATTTTCTTTAAATCGTTGAGTGATTTTCTATGTGCATCATCAAATCTAAGCGTAATATTGTACTGTTTTCCATTTTCTTCAAAGTGTGAAATTTCTATATCGCTTGAAAATGCTGTGGCGATGGCAGAGGCGATTTGTGAGGCACTGATGCCTAAGCGATTTGCATTGTCTCGTAATATATGGATGTCATATTGAGGTTTAGGCTCATCTAGGTTGGTGTCAATATCTACAAATCCTTTTTTTGCTTTTAGATAGGCAACAAGGTTATCTTTTGCTTTTTGCAAGGATTTAAAAGAATCAGATTTGAGAACTATTTGGTACGGAACACTCACCCCTGCACCTTTTATATTTGGAATAGCAGCTGCTGTTATGAACATCTCTTTACTGTAAGGTTTCAAAATATTTCTAGTGTTTTGAATGATTTGTTCTTGACGCAGTTTTCTTGAACTTTTTGGTGTTAATTTTACATAAATGAGCGCTTTGTTTTTTTCTTTGGCTGCATCATAAGCTACACTTAATGTTGTAAAAACAACATTTCTATTTTTTTTGATACTCTTTTCTATTTTTTTTGATTCTCGTATCATCTCTTGCAAAGAGATACCTGGATGCGCTTTTAATTTTACCGCAAATTCTGCTTTATCTTCTTTGGGAATAAAGTCCATACCTATTTTAGGAAAAAGTGCTAAAGAGCCGATAAAGATGGCAATGACAAAAAGAAGAGTAGAGACTTTAAATCGGAGGACTATTTTTAACAATTTTGTGTAAAATTTATCTATGCTTACAAAGAGAGGCTCTGTCATTGTGTAGAGTTTACTTTCATCTTTGTGTAATATTCTCGCACTAAAACTAGGAATAAAACTCAGAGCAATCGTATAGGAAATAATAATGGCAAAACCGACTGTCATTGCAAAGCTTTCAAAAAATTTCCCAACAATGCCACTCATATTTGAAACTGGTAAAAATACAGAAAGTAGCATAGCAGAGATGGCTAAAATGGCAAAAGCCATCTCTTTTGTTCCTTCGTAGGCAGCTTCAAATTTGCCCATGCCTGCTTCCATCTTTTTGTAGATATTTTCTATCACGACAATGGCATCATCAATAATAATACCAATAGCAAGCGTCAGACCGATAAGCGTCATTTTATTTAAATCAAATCCCATAAAATTCATCAATGCAAATGTGCCTAAAATAGAAGTAGGAATGGAAAGGGCAGAAACTAAAGTAATAGTAAAATTACGCAAGAATATAAAAATTATGATTGCGGCAAGAATTGCTCCATAGATTAAATCAAACTTTACATCTTCAAGAGAATTTATAATAAAGGGTGTAGTGTCTTGGAGTGTTTGTACTCCAAATCTCTTTCCTGCCATTTTTTGTAATATTGGTATAATCTTTTTTACACGCTTTACTATTTCAATCGTATTTGTCCCTGAGATTTTTTGAATCTCTATCATAACTCCAGGTGTACCGTTGTACGAAGAGTAACTGCTCGCGTCGCTAAGTGTATCTTTAACACTTGCTACATCTTTTAATCTGATATTATTTTTTATTTGTATATTTTGAAGATCTTGTACAGTTGGTGCATCTGCTTGTACTTTTAATATGTATTCATTTTTGTCAGTTATGAGTTTTCCACCACCTATTTTGACATTTTCATTTTCTATGCTATTCTTTAGTTCAAGTATTGTTATGCCGTATTTATTCAAGGCATCTATACTAGGAAATATTTTTATTTCTCTGTCTCTGTATCCTATAATATTGACACCGCCAACACCGATGATTTCTTGTAGAGCAGGTTTCGCTTTTTCATCTGCAAAAAGCATTAAATTTTTGAGTGTGCCATTTTTAGCGGTAAGAAAAACATTTATGATGGGAGCTCCACCAATGTCAAGCTTACTTACAAGCGGTGCTCTTGCATCACGAGGCAGTTCTACTGCTGATACTTTGTCTCGGACATCATTGGTAGCTTCATCAATATTTCTCTCTAAAAAGAATTTAACCGTAATGATACTAATACCATCTGAACTTGTTGAGGTAATGCTGTCAACACCGCCGATTTGTGAAATGGCTTCTTCGATTTTGTCCGTAACTTGAGACTCTATAGTCGTAGGCTCTGCACCGGGATAAATTGTTTTGATGGTAACAATTGGAAAATCAATATTGGGATACAATGCCGAGGGCATACTTTTAAAACTCAAAAGACCGAATATCACTAAGGTTAAAACATACATAAGTGTTGTAATCGGTCTATTTATAGCTAATTTATACATTAAAAATCCCTATTTTTTTGAGTGAGTGATAATAAAACCATCACCAAAGAGCCCGGGAAGAAAATCTCTTGCCATGACCTCTGCTTTTATTTTTCTGTCTTTCATATTTGCTCTTGGATAAATTTTATAAATAATACCGCTGTATTTTGCATTGTCACCATCAATACTGTACTCATATTTATCACCGATTTTGACTTGTTGTCTATTTTTCTGGTCAAATTGCAGTAATAGTTTTCTTTTTGTTTTACTTTGGATTTTAAAAGCGGTGCGTAACATTAAGCCACTAACGGCATCGCCCACTTCTATTTTTTTGTCGTAAATAACACCGGCAAAAGGAGCTTTTAAAAAGGTTTTGTTGTACAGTGCTCGTTGATAGGCAAGTTGATTTTTGGCACTTTCATAGCGACTTGCCACTGTATCAAACTTTGCTTCATCAATCAAGTCTTTAATTTTTAATTGTCTCTCATAATCTTTTTTTGCATACTTGTATGTTGTTTTGGCAACATCAAGCATTGCCTTAATATCACTGTTTTCAAGCTGGGCTAGTAACTCATCTTTTTTAACTCTACTGCCGACATCAACATAAATTTTATTAATGATACCGCTTGCAATAAAAGCAATATTTGCATCTTTTTGAGCTTGTACCGTAAAAGTAGCATAGACTTGGGCTGCATGTATGAGACTAACAAACACTAACAGTGTTATAACTATTTTTTTCATTATTTGAGTTCCTCTTGTATATTTTTTCCGCTATAGTAGTAATAACTTGCATAAGCAATTTCTAAATCATTTAGACTGCTTTCATAAAGTGCTTTTGAGCTTGTCTTTTTTGTTAAACTATCAAGATAAACAATATAATCTACTATGCCTGCATTGTATTTTTTTTCTATGGTGACAAAAGCACTTTGTGCGGCATTGAGTGCACTTTTTGCACTTTTAATTTTAAGTTTTGCAGTTTTTATTCTTGCTTTTGCAAGTGCAAATTGGATGTTTTGCTCTTTTTCTTGATAAGCAATTTGAGATTGAAGTGCTTGTGCGTTAAGTATGAGTGCTTCTTTGTTTTTGCGAATTTGTCCAAAGTCAAAAAGTCTCAAGTTAAGTGTGAGTAGCAATGTGTTTTGTTTATTTAATGGCATGGCATTGAGTTGTATCAGTTTTGGATCAAGTCGACTATATTCATAGTAATTATATTTGTCTTGAAGACTTATATTTGGGTAGTAAGCACTCTGCAGTGCATTGGCAGAAAACTTAAGAGCACTTTTTTGTGCAATAGCAGCTTTTGTGGTATCTAATGTCTCGTACTTTGAAGTGAGTACTTTTTTAAAGCTTGCATCCCCAAGTGATGTGATTTTTTCCCCAACCTTTAGTGCTAAAAGTGATTTTAAAGAGAAAATCTGAAATGTTATAGTTTGAATATCATACATATTTGTGTCAAAATCTGCTTGAACGCGCTCTACATCGTCAAGTGTTGCCATTTTTACTTCATAAAAGCTTTTGATTCTTTTGAGTTGTGCTTGCAACGCATTTTTTGCTTCTTCTTTTGCGTTGAGTGAAGCTTGAAGGCTTTTGATTGTAAAAAAATCATGTGTAATGTCAAGTGCTAGTGATTTTTTGTATGCCTGTTTATCAAAGTTCTGAGCACTAAGCGTGGATTTCTTTTCATGAATTTGTGCTTCTCGTTTGCCCCCATCATAAATATTAAGAGAAAGCGAGGCATAAGCATTGTATGTGTCACCGGCACCAAAAGGGGATGTTTGATCGTCTCGTTTATAAACACCACCAATGTCTACGATTGGAAAATAACTGCTTTTTTTGGCATCAAGTTCTTTCTGTATTGCTTGTGCTTGATATGTTTTTGTCACAATAATGTCATTATTTTTTGTAGAATAAGCTAATAATTCTTTGAGTGTCTGCGCCGATAATAAAGCAGGTATTAGGAAAAGGAGAACGATAGGTAGGAATTTCATTATTTCACCTCTATGAGTGCAAAGATTGTATCTATATTTGTGTTGAGCTCTTTTTGTAAATCATCAATACTATTTGTTGTGCTACTTGCTATAAAAAGCCCTTCAA
The DNA here is from genome assembly GCA_026988235.1 of Sulfurimonas sp. Taxonomy (GTDB): domain Bacteria; phylum Campylobacterota; class Campylobacteria; order Campylobacterales; family Sulfurimonadaceae; genus Sulfurimonas. The sequence continues at coordinate 8,406 of JALSLQ010000001.1, read as the reverse complement.
TAAGAGCGAAGATGCCTTTTGCAATATGAATAGATTCTGGAATGATTTCTCCATTGTCTATGCCATCTTGGATTATTTCACACATCCAGTTAAAATAACGCGTAAAACACTCACTCTGATATGTTTTCATCTTCTCATTTGGTGTTGTTAAGTTGATAGAAATAAAATCTTTATATATTTCGCGTAATTCACTTGTTGTATCACTATAAAAAAATTCAGCAAAAATTTTAATTTTCTCTTTTGTCTTACATGTAGAGAGGAGTTTTTGTTTTTTGTACTCATCATATTCACTCAGCATAATGTTTAAGAGTTCAAAGACAATTTCTTCTTTATTAAGAAAATAATCATAAAGACTTCCTTTGCTTATGCCAGCATTAGAAGCAATTTTTGAAATAGTTAAGTCCTTGAGAGAATTTTGTACAAACAAATCTTTAGATGCAAGTGCTATATCTCTCTTCTTTTGGACTTTATCGACAACTATCGCCATAGTATTCTCCTTTTATTAATGACCGACCATCAGTCATTAATAAAATTTTACTCCTTTTTGACTTAAAGTTAAATTATTGATAACTTTTATATAAGCTTGAACAGTTATAATTTTTTTACAACTTAAAGGAGTCCGAAATAGTGAAATATATTATTGTATTGTTGTTAGCATGTGTAATGCTCTTTTACTATGTGATACAAGAAAAAAAAATGGAAAAAGAGGCAGCGCAAAAGCAAAGTGTACAAAAAGTTATATCAAAAAGTACAAGTGAAAAAAAGGTACATTTAACACCGAAGAAGAAAAATTTTATACACCTTGTGTTACCGGCTATAGATAATACATATAAACGTCTTGAAGCAAGATATTATAAAATCTCGCAAGATATGAAAAACCATACAAATCAAGAAGAGATACAACGACTTAAAAAGAAGTATAATGCAAAAAGTGATGAGGATTTATTGGCGAGATTAAAACCACATCCTGTGAGTATTGTTTTGGCACAAGCAGCGATGGAAAGTTCATGGGCAACATCAAGATTTACTAAAGAAGCAAATAATATTTTTGGGATGTGGAGTGTTAATGAAAATGAACCGCGTATTGCAGCGGGAGAAACCAGAGATGGTAATAGAACTATTTGGCTGAAAAAATTTGAGACTATAGATGATGCAGTGCAGGCATACTATGATATGATAGCACGAGGAGGGGCATATCAAAGATTAAGAGTATTGCGTATGCAGTATGATAATCCTTATAAAATAACTCCTGGATTAGATAAATATTCTGAAATGGGTGCAGACTACGGAAATATAGTGAATAAGCTTATTAAGTATAACCAATTCACCAAATATGACAAGCATTAGACATTGTAATAGGTCGCCTCAGAATGGTATACAACCAATGCTGAGGTTGATTGTTCTGGATGAATCTGAAATGTTTCACTGAGCTCTATACCAAATTCTTCAGGCTTTAAGAGATTAAACAAAGGACGGTTCAGTTCTAAATCTGGGCAAGCTGCATAGCCAAACGAGTAACGACTTCCCTGATATCTGTTCATGCGTACATCTGCAAGTTTGTTTCCTTCATCTTTTGCAATGTTTAAATCAAGGCGTACTTGTTTGTGGGCTATTTCTGCACATGCTTCGGCAAGTTCAACACCAAGACCATGAAATTGATAATACTCTGTATAGTCGCCTCTATCGTATATTTCACGTTCCGCATCACTGATTTTGCTACCGGCACTCACACATGTAAGGGCAATGAGATCATGCCTGTCATTATGAAAAAAGTCACTCAATGCACGGTGCGGTTTTTTTCTCTGACGAGGAAAATTAAAGACCTCTTCAGCCCTTCCTATGATGTGTTCAAGTGGTTCACGGTTGACATCTTCTTCTGTAAACCAGCCTTCACTTTCGTCAAATATAAGCAATGAGGTATCATCACTTCTACATGGCCAGTAGCCATAGAGTATGGTCGGCTCAAACAGTTTTTCATCTATAAAACGTTTTTTGAGTTTTTCATAGGCAGGCCAAACAACTTCATCAAGTTGCTTTTGGTATGCTTCTTTGCTCATACCTTTTGAAGAGTATCCCCAACGCGATTTGAAAAGTAGTTTGTGATTTATCCACTCAAAAGCCATCTCGATTTGTTGCTGTGTAAGCGTAATCTTTCGTCTCCCCCAAAATGGTGGTGTAGGCACAGGTACATCACGCGAAGGCATTTTAATCTCTTCAAAGGGTGGAATAATGTACTCTTTTTTCTCCTTCCTCTCAATCTCTGGAGCATCAGGGTGAAGGTTTGTATCAAAATTTCCAGCCTCTATGCGGCTCATTGCCGTTACACCGTCAAAAGCATCTTTACAGTAAAAGATAGGACCATCATAAGCAGGACGGCAAAAATCATCAATAAAAGCTCTTGTAAGTGCCGCACCACCAAGAAGAACAGGAATTTTAATGCCTTTTTCTTGTAAAGTAGTTAGATTTTGAAGCATAACTTGCGTTGATTTTACCAATAATCCGCTCATTCCAAGCGCCTGTGCTTCTGACTTTTCAAGAGTTTCAAGAAAATTATCAAGTTCTACTTTTATCCCAAGATTGATGACTTTGTAGCCATTGTTTGAGAGAATAATATCAACAAGATTTTTTCCAACATCATGCACATCTCCCTTTACAGTTCCTAAAATAAGAGTTGTGTCAACTGCCTTTTCTACTTTTGGCAGATAAGGTTTGAGATGATCTACAGTTTTTTTCATAGTTTCTGCAGATTGTAGCACGAAAGGAAGTTGCATTTGCCCTGAACCAAAGAGTTCGCCAACAACTTTCATAGCGTCAATTAAAATTTCATTGACAATTACTTCGGGTTTAATTTTATGACGAGCTTCTTCTACAAGAGGAATCATTCTCTCTTTGTCCCCGTCCATAAGAAGTTTTGCTATTTTTTCTTCATCGCTCATTTTCAAGTATTCTTCATCTACTGCATCGTTATCTACCGCTTCTTTAGAAGAAAAATGTTCTATAAAGGTAAAAAGAGCTTCTCCGTTTGGCTTGCGGTTAAAGATTAAATCATCACAAATTTCTTGATCTTGCTTAGAAATTTTATTTAATGGAATTATGTGCTTTACATTGATGATGACTGAAGTAAGTCCGGCTTCTACACAGTGATGTAAAAACATAGAATTTAAATACGGTCTTGCATCTTTATCGAGTCCAAAAGAGATATTTGAAAGTCCTAAAATTGCACCGACTTCTGGGTGTTTTTGACGGAGTTTGCGAATAGCTTCTATAGTGTTGATGCCCGCATCAAAATACTCTTCATCCCCAGAGCCTAAAGTAAAAGTCAATACATCAAAAACTAAATCTTCTTTTTTGATGCCATGTCTGTTGGTTGCAAGGTCAATAATTCTATCTGCCACTTTAAGTTTTTCTTCAATAGTCTTTGCCATGCCCACTTCATCAATTGTCAAACAAACAAGACTTGCCCCGAATTTTTTGGCTAATTGGCATACTGCATCAAATTTTGGTTCTCCATCTTCGAGGTTGACTGAGTTGAGTATTGGTTTGCCTCCGATGTGTTTAAGAGCAGTTTCAAGACCTTTTGTTTGAGTAGAATCAGGCATAAGGGGGAGCGCAATTTTTTGGGCGTACATTGCCATGACTTCTGTCATATCTTTTGTTTCATCTCGTCCTGCAAAACCTACATTAACATCAAGAACATGAGCTCCTGCCCGTACCTGTTGTTGCGCAACAGAGAGCGTTCCTTCATAATCTTCAGCAAGTAAAAGTTCACGGAAAGCTTTTGAACCAGTTGCATTTGAGCGTTCCCCTACAAGGAGTGGTGCAGGCTCTTGCATGAGGGGGACAGTGTTAAAAAGAGATGCGATAGAATTTATTTGAGAACCTGAAGGTGCTTTTGGTGTAACGGTCATTACTTTATCAACCAAGGCACGAATATGTTGTGGTGTTGTTCCACAACAGCCTCCTAAAAAGCTGACTCCGTCATACGCTAAAAATTTTTCTTGTTGGACAACAAATTCATCTGGTCCCATCGGGTAATATGTATACCCTCCACGATTTTGTGGGAGACCTGCATTGGCGTGTATGCTTATAGGTTTTGCCCAGAGTTCACTGAGTGTTTTTACATGTTTAAGCACTTGCTCTGGTCCTGTTCCACAGTTGAATCCAAGAGAGAGGATGTCAAAAGGTTCCATTATGGTAGCAATAGTTTCGGCATCTGTTCCTATAAGCATTGTTCCACTGAGTTCAATCGTTACGGAGACCATAATGGGAATGTCAACTTCTTTTTGCCTACAAGCTTCTTGTATGGCATGTAAAGCAGCCTTTATTTGAAGAGGGTCTTGTGCTGTTTCAATGAGAAAAACATCTACACCTCCGTCAATCAGTGCTATACAAAATTCTGTATACCCTGCGTGCATTTTATCATAAGTGATATGTCCTAAAGATGGGAGTTTTGTTCCCGGACCTATAGAACCAAGACAAAAACGAGGATGTTCTGGTGTTGAGAACGCTTCACATTGCTTTTTTACGAGCTCTGTACCTGCTCGTGTTAGCTCATACGCACGATGACCAATATTATATTCATCTAAAACCCAAGAGAATGACCCAAAAGTATTGGTAGTGATGAAATCAGCTCCAGCAGTAAGATAGGCTTGAAAAATATCATTCATAATGTCGGGAGCTGTGACATTAAGGAGTTCATTGCATCCCTCATTTCCTTCCCACGCTTCTAGTGGAATTTGCTCATCACGCTGTTGCAACTGTGTACCCATGGCACCGTCTATAATGAGTGGACGCTTTTTGATAGTTTCTAAGATGTATTGTTTTGTTGTCATAAAATCAAATCTTCTTTAGTTAAGTGTTTTATTATTTTAGCATTATTGGATGTAAAATTTGCTGTATTCATGGTATAAATTTTATTTTTTAAGAAATAACTTTAATAAATTGACGAAATAATGGTAAAATCTATTGACTTAAATCGTCAAAATAGTGTATAATGACGATGAAAATAAACAATAAGAGAGGTTTAACCGTTAAATGACAATCGTTTATATACGCCCAGATAAATTATTTTTATCTGCTCATGAGCAATTACAATATATAAATTCTTATGCAGTTGCTAATAATTTAGTTATTGATGATGAATTTGTTGATTATACCTCGCAAAGTAAGCGTTTAGATGAAAGAAAGAAGGTGACATCTTATTTTCAGTCTAAAGAACAAGCAACTCTATTAATTTATGATGTTTGGGTGTTATCAACAAGCATGGAAGATTTAATTCAAATGATAAGTTGCTTATTGAAGAATAAATACACAGTACACATTATAAAACATTCTGTTATAATCTCACAAGATAGTAGCGCAATGCTTATTTTAGGACTTATGGATCAGTTACGCCAAAAACTGAGAAATGATGCAAAACGAGTGATAGGTAGACCAAAGGGAAGTAGATCAAATTCTAAATTTGATGTCTATTTAAATGAAATCATAGAGTATATCAGAGCAAAAAAAAGTGTCAGTGAAATGGCACGCCTCTTACATGTAAGTAGAAGTTCTCTTAAAGACTATATTGAATCAAGAGAATTAAGACAGATTGCTTTTGGTTCACTGGTTTCACATACACAAGAAGATGCAGAAGAACAGGTTATTAGCACAATAATCTGTCCAAATTAATTTATAGGAGAAAATGAAAATGAGTAAAGAAAAAAAAGGTATAGACATACCAAGCCCATGGAGAATTAAAAGATATTATGTTTATGCATTGGCAACAATTATTGCTTTAGTGCTTCCTTGGATACATATAAATGGGCATCAATTTTTTATGTTGAGTTTTGATAAATTGAAACTAGATTTAGCTTTTATACAGTTTGATATGCAAGAGATGTATTTAATGCCATTTATTTTAATGTTAATGTTTATTGGTATTTTTGGTATGACAGTGATGGGTGGTCGTGTTTTTTGTGGATGGGTCTGTCCACAAACAATTTTTCGTGTCATTTATCGTGATTTAATAGAAACAAAATTGTTGCATTTGCGTAAGCGTATCGGAAATAAACAGCAAGACCCAGATATGTCTAAGGCTGAAAATAAAGTAAAAAAAGTTATTGCTATCTTAATTTGGACAATATTAGCACTGATTGCCGGAGCTGATTTTATGTGGTACTTTATTCCACCGGAAACATTTTTTCAATATCTAGGTAATCCGGGTGAACATATGACAATGATAGGTTTTGTTGTTGGTATTGCCCTCTTTTTAATTTATGACATCGTATTTTTAAAAGAAAACTTTTGTATTTATGTTTGTCCGTATTCTCGTGTTCAATCAGTTTTATATGATGAGCATACAGTTATGGCACTTTATGATGAATATCGTGGTGGGAAAATTTATGAAGATGACCATGGGGTACATAAAAAACTTGTGAACAAACAAAAAGAGTTACAGGCAATAGATCCAAATGCTGAGTGTACAACTTGTGAGAAGTGTGTAACAGTTTGTCCGACACATATTGATATCCGTCAAGGACTTCAACTTGAGTGTATTAACTGTTTGGAGTGTGTGGATGCATGTACAACGGTAATGGGAAAACTTGGTAAACCTTCTCTTGTTACATGGTCTAGTGATTATGAAATAGTTGAGAGAAAAGGAAAAACACAATATTTCCGTCCAAAAATCATAGCTTATATGGTTTTACTTGTGGGTATCATGCTCGCACTTGCTTATATGAGTACAACAAAAGAGCATATGCTTTTAAATATTAATAAAGAGACAAGACTTTATTCTGTGAAGCATCTTTCAAATAATAAATTTGCTGTTGAGAACTCTTATATTTTCTTATTGCAAAATACAGAGAATAAGCCGATGAAGTTTTTCTTTGAAGTCATTCCACCAAAAGGAATGGAAGGTAAGATTGAAATTATAAAACCATTAAAACCGTTTAGGGTGATTCCAGGTCTTAAAAAGAAAAAAATCGTAACATTAAAAACAACGAAAATGTTAGTTGATGATAACAGAAAAGATACAATTATTCCTATCACTATTCATGCGTATGCATTAGATAAAGATGGAAAACCGAGTAAAGTTGTCTCAGTCATTAGGCATACAATTTTTGTATTTCCAAAAGAGAGTATTCTCCTTCAAGAAAAATAAATAAAAAACTACACTTTTTCAGTGTAGTTTTACTATAAATATAAATTTCGCTATAATTCGTTTTTATTATAAAGAAATTTAAAATTAAAGGTAATTATTTATGGCATTCTCTAAAGAAAATAGAAAAGGTACCATTTCGGGTATCATCTTCGTTGCAATTTTTGCAGCAGCAGCAACTTCAGTCGCACAAATTTCATTTATTCATAATCTTGGAATTTCTCCACTTGTAATCGGTATTGTTTTAGGTATATTTTATGCAAATACATTGCATCAGCATATTCCAAGCGCATGGGGAACAGGTATTACTTTCTCAGGAAAAAAGATTCTGCGTTTTGCAATCGTTGTTTATGGTTTTAGAATTACATTCCAACAAATAATGGATGTAGGACTCAGTGGCTTCACCGTATCAGTCATCATGCTTTCAACAACATTTTTACTCGGTACATATTTAGGTGTCAAAGCATTTAAGATGGATAGAGATACATCTATGCTAACGGCTGCAGGTGGTGCAGTGTGTGGTGCAGCAGCAGTTCTTGCTACTGAACCAGTTTTAAAAGCAGAAGGTTATAAAACGGCAGTTGCAGTTTCTATGGTTGTTCTTTTTGGAACAATTTCAATGTTCTTATATCCTGTGCTTTATGCATCAATCATTGAACCGGCAACGGGATTTTTACACATGACTCCTGAACAATTTGGTATCTATACGGGCGGTACTATTCATGAAGTTGCGCAGGTTGTAGCAGTTCCTGCTTCAATCCCTAGTGTTACGATTCATGATGTGATTGCTGGTGCAAATGGTGTGGCTCTTTCACCTGCACAATTGCATACACAAATGGCGAACTCAGCAGTTATCGTTAAAATGACACGGGTTATTTTGATTGCCCCTATGTTGATTGTTTTAGGTATTTACCTTTCAATGCAGGCGAAAAAAAGTGGTAACAGTGGAGATAAATTACAGCTTGTTATACCTTGGTTTGCCGTTTACTTCATCGGTGTTGCAGGATTAAACTCTCTTATTGAGATCTATTTAAGTGGTACAGCACAAAGTACAGCGGATAGTGTCCATCATATTATTCAACATTTTATCAATCCGATTGATACATTTTTACTAACAATGGCTATGACAGCCCTTGGTATGGGAACAATCTTTTCTAAATTTAAAGGACTTGGTCTTGCACCGATTTATACAGCAGGAAGTATGTTTATTTGGCTCGTAGTTGGTGGATTTGTAGTCACTAAACTTGTAACTGCCGTTTTATAGT